>PCAH01000147.1 GCA_002730485.1 Dehalococcoidia bacterium
CTGGGTGAGGTTGGGCGTTCGCTTCTGGGTGGCGGGCTGTATCGTAGGGTTTCTGAGACCGCACTACCGATGGAACATCTGGAGATCGGCTACCTGGAGAGCGAGGTCTTCAACCCCGGGTCTTGGGTGACGAACTACCCGAATGTAGCCTTCGAGCATTGCACCAATCGGGATGGCTACTGGTTTGCACGTTCCAACCCGATTGACAGGTTTCGGATCGCGGGAGAGAACCTCCTGTTCAGTGATCTGGCCGTGGATGGGGGTCTGGAGGCGGCCCTGACCCCGCTCATACAGATGTCAGTTCTATGACATAGATGGGAACGGGCCAAGAGTAAATAAGGGCGTGATAACGGATATGCCTACGATTCCGATACCTGAGGACCTGACGATGGGTGTCCTGTATGCCTGCCAGGTGAGGACACGCCAGGCCGATTGATTGCCAGTGCTGTCCCGCTAACTACGATCTGCTCATTTGTAGACTTTGAAGCTTCCCGCTTTGTATCTGCTCCAGTAATCGTTCAGGACTTCCTTGATCTGGGGGCTCAACAAGACGCCACCAAGAATGTTCGGAAATGCCATTCCCAGGATCATCGCGTCAGAGAAGTCGAGGACGTTCTTGAGTGCCGTGACCGACCCAATGAAGACGAAGCAGACAAAGATGGCGCGATAAAGCAGTGTCGAGCCGTCTCCGAACAGATACTCCCACGCACGCTCACCATAGTAAGACCAGGAGATCATAGTAGAATATGCGAAGAGAACGACGGCGATCGAGAGGACGTAGCGTGCGCCAGGGATGAAGGATTCGAAGGCAGCGGCGGTCATAGCGACGCCCTTGTCCTTCAACTCAGGATCTTCGAACACGCCTGTGATCATACAGACAAGCGCCGTCATCAGACAGATAACGATGGTATCGATGAAGGGCCCGATCATGGCTACGATGCCCTCACGTGCCGGCTCATCTGTCTTGGCAGCTGCGTGTGCGAATGCTGCAGATCCGAGACCTGCTTCGTTCGAAAAAGCAGCGCGTCTGACGCCCATTATCAGGACACCCAGAAACCCGCCATAAATCGCGGGTCCAGTGAAGGCCTCGGAAACGATTCGTGTGAGGAGGGCTGGAATCTCGGTTGCGTTTGAGAAGATGATCGCTAGAGCCGTGACGACGTATAGGATGCACATGCTCGGCACCAGCCGTGAGGTCACACTGCCGATTCTCCGGATTCCCCCGATGATGACGACTGCAACCGACACTGCCAGGACGAGTCCAATCAGCCAGCTGAGTGACTTGACCTGGGGTGATACGGTGCTTAGCACCTCGATGGTCTGGTTGGCCTGGAACATGTTCCCGCCACCAAACGACCCCCCGATCACAAGGAGCGCGTAGACAACTGCGAGCGTACGTCCGAGGGGTCGCAGGCCCTTACGGGCGAGACCGTGTTCGAGGTAGTACATCGGTCCACCGGATACGTGGCCATCCTCGCGTACGTTGCGATACATTACGGCGAGGGTGCACGAGGCCAGCTTGGCGGACATCCCGAAGAGTGCGGTGAGGACCATCCAGAACACCGCACCGGGCCCACCCGTTCCGACGGCGATTGCAACGCCGCCGATGTTTCCGAGACCGACCGTTGCGGACAGAGCGCTGGTCAGGGCCTGAAAATGCGAGATTTCGCCGGGATCGTCCGGGTTGTCGTACCGGCCACGGATGATGTCGATCGCGTGTGTAAACCCGCGAATGGACAGCCATCCGAAGAAGAATGTGTAGTAGACGCCCCCGGTAACGAGAACGGCGATGATCAGGGGGAATCCCGTGCCAAAGTCGTAGAAAAGGAAGGCGAAGATCAAACCGACCGTTTCGCCCAGGATTTCGTTGAGGTAGTCGATCTGGGACTGAATCCAGCCGCCTGAGGCAGCTGTTTCCTGGGCGGAGAGTGCAACGGGTGATAGGATGATCAGGGCTGCGAGTGCAGTTCCTGTCGTGGTGATGCAGCGGCACAGATGTCGCATACGGGCCTTCCTGAATGTCCTGATTGAATTGGAAACGAGTCTCCGGGGAGGTGTGGGGCAGGTTTCTGAATATTGGAAAAAAATCCTACGAAAGCAACAGGAATAGACCTCCAGAGCCGTGACGCAACTCTTTCGTATACACGTAATTACGCGTCATTTGGCTTGACATGACAGGTCAGGATGAGGATTATGATTCAGCGGGTGTGAGGCCGTCTGATCCGCTGCAAGACCACGTGTATCCCCGCCAATCCACCAAGGGGCTTCTGTGAAGTTATCGGACGTAAAGGCTCTTCAGCTGTTGCCGTTTACGACTTGGATCGGAGAGCTCAAGGATTCCAAGGTCCGGCGCGCGGACCTACTGGCCGGTATAACGGTGACCATGGTCCTGATCCCACAGGCCATGGCGCACGCCCAGCTCGCGAGCCTTCCTCCATACTATGGGCTGTATGCAGCATTTCTGCCCCCCATCATTGCCGCCCTCTTTGGCTCCTCACGACATCTGACAAGCGGTTCAGTCGCTCTCGTCTCGTTGATGACCGCTGCCGCGCTGCAGCCCTTTGCAGTGCCGGGGTCGGCGGAGCACGTCGCCTATGCCGTTGTCCTGACGCTGATGGTCGGGATCATCCAGGTCGTTCTCGGTGCAGTTCGATTGGGTGTTCTGGTGAACTTTCTGTCGCACCCGGTCGTGCTCGGTTTCACGAATGCGGCAGCCGTGATTATCGGTACGTCGCAAATCGATATGCTTTTTGGTGTCGAGGTGGCGCCTGGCGGATCTCACTTTATGCGTGTCTGGCAGATGCTCTCAGAATCGTATCTGTCGCCTCACCTTCCGACGATCGGGATCGCTGTCCTGGCATTTACAGTGATGATTTTCCTCAAGCGGTGGAAACCCCGGTCGCCCTGGGTGCTGGTTGCCGTGATCCTGACAACCACGCTGTCCTGGTATACGGATTTCGAAGCCGAATTGGGTGGAAGTGTCGTTGGCCGTATTCCTGAAGGAATGCCTTCGTTTGTGTTCCCGGATATCAGTCTTGGCCTCTTCGCCAAACTGTTTACTGCTGCCGCGACGATCGCTTTTATCGCGTTTGTTGAGACGATCTCGATCGCCAAGGCGATCGCAACGCAGAGCAAGCAGCGGATCGACGCCAACCGAGAATTGCTGGGTCAGGGGCTTGCGAACCTGGTGGGCAGTGTGTTTCAGAGCATGCCGATTTCCGGTTCGTTCGTTCGATCTGCACTGAATTTCCGGTCTGGTGCGAGGACAGGATTCTCATCCGTGATCGCCGGTTGTCTGGTGATGGTGACACTCTTGTGGCTGACGCCGCTCTTCTATCATCTTCCTCTGGCGACCCTGGCTGCGATCATCATGATGGCCGTCGCCGGGTTGATCCAGATCGATCCGATTGTCCGAGCATGGCGTGTTCAGAAGCACGATGGTGTGGTTGCGGTCGCGACGTTCATTCTGGCCCTGTCGTTTGCGCCGCATCTCGATCTCGGTATCCTGATCGGTGTCGGGCTTTCCCTGTTTGCCTATCTCTACCGCACGATGATGCCGAGGGTCGTCTCGCTTTCCCGACATCCCGACGGTACGTTCCGAGATGCCGAGTCTCACAATCTGCAGAGCTGTGATCACATTTCCCTGATCCGTTTTGATGGCTCTCTCTACTTCGGGAGTGCGGGATACTTCGAGGACAAGATTCTCGAACGTGTCTCCAAGATGCCCGAGTTGAAGTATCTCGTGGTCGACGCTGAAGGGATCAACCATATCGATGCAACTGGGGAGGAGATGCTGATCCACGTGGTGCACGGGTTAGAAGAAGCCGGTGTGGAAACCTATTTCACGAGGATCAAGCAACAGGTACGTGCGTCACTGGATCGGACAGGGTTTATCGAGGAGCTCGGAGAAGAGTATTTCCATCGGTCGCTCTACCGGGTGTTGACCGCAGTTTGGGAGCGACTCGATGCGGATGCGCCGTGCGAACGCGGATGTCCGACGAACTGCCCGTTGAATCAGGCGGAACTTCCAAAGGGTGTGGTTCACTACAGAGTTTAGGCTGTACTGATTCAGAATGGTGTTTACAGTTCAGATTCGTTGAAGTCGGATGTTCCCTCACGTCGGATCAAGGTCATTGCACGCACGCACGTGTTTGTACGATTCGCGCCGGGGACATTCCTTTTCGGGTTCAGAGGGGCTATCGCGACGCGGCTCACGATTGTTCGTCCAACCCTGAGGCCTGCCCCACAGTCCGTCTTCGTTACGCTCTCGACCGACAGTCTGCGCGGCCGCGCTCCAGACTACCGGCGGTCGCCCCGTTCCGGGGCTGAGACAGATCCAGATTCGAGACCGTGTCATCAACACCGTACAGAGAAAGCAGCGATCTCAAATCAACCCTACATACTGGCTCAATGTGTCAACACCGATGTGACACGGGACAGTCTAGACGAGGAACGAGGTGAGCTCACAGGGCAGGAGGTTGGGTCAGGTTCTTCTCGTCGATCCGGTTCTTTGTGGACGAAGATGATGTAGTGTTGGAGAGCCTTCGCTAAGGCTACGGCCGTCCTGGACACTGCGGGCATTACCGTCGCGTGGATTCTTCCCGCCGGTCCAACTCGTTATGAACGAGGACGATGCACTGGGAGGCGAAGAGCATTCGTGGCCCCAGGCTGATGGGAGTGGCACCCAGTCGGTCGAGGTATTTGCCGGATTTTTTGGGCATAGACAGGTAGTCCGAGAAAACGAAGGAAATGTCACCAGGGAGGTCGATTTCCCGGATGTCGCGTCCTTTCCGACTCAGGTAGAAGAGCGAGTCGGTCGGTCGTTCCTGGAGGAGATGCTCGAAGGCGGTCTTGGCGACGGTGATGCCGCTGTCGACTTCACGCTTCTCGCGCAGATCGAGACCCTTGCCGACCCCCAGCGCGTGCTGGATCATTCCAGCGATGCTGCGCTCATCGAATCCATCGAGAGAACCGAGATCGCGACTGTCAATGCAAAGTGTTTTGGGAGGCTCCGGCCCTCCCTCCATGACGACACTGATCGCCGTGGATTCACGGAGATGATTGGAATAGAAGAGCGCGTTGGAGATGCAGGAGGCGACGACCTCCATATGGCCTGCAGCAGGCAAGTTGTCGAGAGAGAAGCTCGCTCCGGTCGGTGCCTTTCTGGCTCTTAGAATGAACTCTCTCATTCGTTTTTCAGAGGATCCAAGATGAAGACCTGGGTTACGTTCGCCCTGATGGTTGTGTTGATCGGTTCGACCGTGTTTGCGAAGGACAAAGATAACACCAAGACTACGGGCGACGACAATACTGACCGCGAAATGGTCAAGCTGCAGAAGAAGACGAAGGGTTTGGAGACCTGTGTCGCAACCGTATCAACAACGATTCGGATCGAGGACCAAGAGGTCACGATTTCGGGACCCGGGATGTTCAAGGGGCCCGGGAAGATGCGTGTCGAAAAGTCTCTGCCTGACGGGAGCTCCCAACTGGTGCTGAACGACGGAAGCTACCTCTGGATTCACGACAGGGCGGAAAACCTCGTCTCGCGGATCAATCTCTCCCGCGTCTATCAGGCGACGAAGATGGAAGCTGACGTTGACCAGTCTGATCCGCTTCGCCCATTCCGCGGGCTTGATTGGGGTACGATCCGGTATACGGGGACAGACACGATTGCCGGCATCATTCACGAAGCTTTTGTCGCCACACCGCTACCGAGTCTGCTGCTCGCTCAACTCCCGTCCCCGCCTGCCCAGATCAAACTCAGCGTTCATCCCGTTGACGGTCTTCTACGCAGGGCACGACTCTATGATGCCGAGGGGAACGAGATTATTGTTCAGACTTTCACGGATGTGCAAGGAAACCGTGATCTGGACAACAAGCAGTTCGAGTTCATCGTGCCTGCGGGTGCCCATCCTATGGATGCCACGAACGAGACGATCGCGTTCTACAAGTCTTTGGAATAGAGAACCCGGTGGGGAGAATCCTATTGCAAGACGTAGTTGGTGTAGTAGAGCGCTTTCAGAGGGGGGGGAGGCAGTTGTCCCAGAGCCTCCAGTTCAGCATCGTATTCCCAACCGATGATGTGGTTCCATTCATCTAGGATAGTCTGACGTGCCATCTCCTTGATCTTCGGGGTCCGAAGTTCTTCACGGGTGTAATCGCTGTAGACATCGATTACGAAGTTTAGAGCCTTCGCCCACTTCCAGGGCTTCAGAAGCATTTCGTCACGTGCGAGGGGGCCATCGTTCATGGCTACGTCGAACTTCACGATCAGGTAGAACCGGCCCTTCCCGTCTCGCGGACTGACGATCATTTCAGGCATGTCCAGGTAGATCTTCTCTTCCACGAGCGACTTGGGAGCGACATACTCCGGCTCCTTCCCCAGTTCGCTCTCCGGAACTTCGCGGATGAGGAAATACCAGACTGCACCGCCGATCAGGCCGAGCAGGACAACCGCTGCGATGATGATCGCCGGCCAGTTTAGCTCTTCGTCCTCGTCTTCGTCTATCAGTTCGACTTCGTCAGCCATAGGTATCGAGGTTGTTTGATTAAGGATCTGAGATTGCGCTTGGAAACCGGACAGATGGATCTCTGTATCCAGTCCCATCGGCCCAAGCCGACAGAATTGAAGATAAGGCTTCCCATTTGGGGTGACAACCGAGGACCATCGTATGATTGATGAAGTGGTGCTGAACGGGGTGCGAGACCAGAGTGATGTTCCGGATTCGACACGAGATGAGGATGCGTTCGACCTGACACCAATCGCATTCGGGTATGGTATGGGCTTGTGATATCGATATCAGAAGGCGATCTGGTCGGTCTTGCGTGCTCACTCGTCTGGGCGACGAGCGCGACGATTGTTCGCACCCAGTCCTTCAAGATTTCACCGGGGCTGATGAACGCGCTCCGGTGTGCAACGGCTGCCCTGATGTTCTGGGTTCTTCTCTGGCTGTTCGGGTCCATTGCGTCCTACTCCGCGCTGTCCCTGAATGAATGGCTCCTGCTGACCGGATCTGTCGTGATCGGCATCTCGATGGGAGATACTCTGTATCTCTGGTCGATTAGGGAGATCGGGCCGGCCCGCACCATGGCGGTTGTCGGTATCGTTCCCTTGCCCACTCTGGTGTTCGAGTATCTCCTGCTGGATGAACCCTTTCCCCCGCAATTCGTCGCCGGATGCTTCCTTGTTGTCGGTGGTGTTGCCTGCCTCTCCCAGCGCGGAACCCAGAACGAATCCGTCATTGGTCGCCTGAAGCTCGGCATTCTGCTTTCTCTGTCAGCCACGGTGCTCTGGGGATTGAGCACGGTGATGCTCAAACCTGCAATCGCCAATATCGGACCCATTGAGGCGAATAGCGTCCGGATGCCTCTGGTGGCAACACTCCTGTTTGGTGGCTACATTCTGACAAGACCCTCTCACGGCAGGCAGCCTTTGACCGGCAGAACTGCCCTGATCGTTGCCGGTACCGGTCTCCTGGGTATGGGATTCGGCTCTTATCTTTTTCTCAAGTCGATTGCTATGATTGGTCCCACGAAGACGGCCGTCCTCGGCGCCCTAGCACCTGTGTTCACGATGGGGATGTCAGCGGTCTTCCTGAAGGAGCGCATCACGAGACTGATTGTGCTCGGTGTAGTACTGTGCGTGGGGGGGGTGCTGTTGGTGTTGTGAATCTACGATCGAGGAAAGAAGATCGAGAATTGAGAGCCAGAGATCTCAAGCTTGATTGTGTGTGAA
>PCAH01000200.1 GCA_002730485.1 Dehalococcoidia bacterium
CCCGTTCAGCTTGAAGTTGGTGTGCAGTTCGTTCCCTGCCGTTCGGTCTTTTCCGGAGGCGAACACCACGAGGTATTTCCTTGGGCCAAGAGTTACGTTTGGGAAACGCCATTTGTCGAGCGACTCGGCATCGTCGGTCAGCGTCCAGCCATTCAGCGAGACCGCCTTCGCACCGGGATTGTAAATCTCGATCCAGTCCGTCGCTTCTCCGTCTCTGTCGGCCAGGCCGCGATTGTTCACCGCCAGGAACTCATTGATCCGCGGCTCGGCAAACATTGGCCGGGCCAGCGCCCACAGGCCAAGCAGGATTGTCATCGCACAGGAGCAGCGCTTGGCCTGAAGACTCGAGGAGAACCATTTCATCCGGCGCAATGCTACTGCCCGAGGACACGATTGGCCAAGCGCGGAACCTTTTGTGTTTTATCTGTTTACAGGCAGCCTCTTTGCTTTAGAGTGCCCGCCCCATGAACAGATACCTATTGATGGCAATGTTGGTGGCTCCGTTGGCGGTAATTGGCGCAGACGAGGCCAAGGGCAAAAAGAAGAGTGAAAAGGGATTTATAAGCCTATTCGATGGCAAGTCGCTCAAGGGCTGGAAAATTAACAAGGAAAGCCCCAAGTCGATTATAGTCAAGGAGGGCAATATCGTCATCGACGGGCCCCGGGCGCATCTCTTCTACGACGGCGAGGTGGAGAATCATGACTTCAAAAACTTCGTACTCCGCGCCCAGGTGAAAACTTTCCCGAAGGCCAACTCCGGCATCTATTTCCATACCAAGTACGAGGATTCCGGTTGGCCATATGCAGGCTTTGAGGCGCAGGTGAACAACACCCACGGCGACCCAAAAAAGACCGGCGGTCTCTATGCCGTGAAGGACGTCAATCCCGCCCCGGCTAAGGACGGGGAATGGTTCGACTACGAGATTCGCGTCAAAGGCAAGAAGGTCAACATCAAGATCAACGGCAAGGTTACCTCAAGCTGGACCGAGATCCCGAATGCCCCACATCTCAAGTCGATGCCCGGTCGCAAGCTTGGAAGTGGCACCTTCGCTCTGCAGGCTCACGATCCGAAGAGCGTCGTCCACTATCGCAACATCCGCGTCAAGCCGCTCAAGTAACCGCTTGGCCAGGCGGACGCCGCCTCCCGGTGAATATCCTCGATAAGATCGTTGCCCATAAGCGCAGCGAGCTAGGGCATCTTCCCGAGGTATCGGTGAGCGTTGAGTTGTTGCGGGCGGCTATCGCCCAGCATGGCCCGAGGCGGGATTTCATTGGTGGGTTGCTCGATCCCCGGAAGGGCAACATTGGCCTTATCGCCGAGGTGAAAAAAGCCTCACCTTCCGAGGGTGTCATCCGCCATGACTTCGATCCGGTTGCCATCGCAAAAACCTACGAGGACGCAGGTGCCAGTTGCCTGTCGGTACTGACCGACCGGGAGTTTTTTCAGGGTTCGCTCGACTATTTGCGCGCCATCCGTGAGGCTGTTTCGCTTCCACTTCTGCGCAAGGATTTCATGATCGACGAGCGGCAGTTGCCGGAGGCGGTCGAGCACGGGGCGGACGCCATCCTGCTTATAGTGGCCTGCCTCGACGACCAGATGCTTGGCCACCTGCATCGCTTGGCTACCGGGGCCGGACTGGCGGTGCTGGTGGAGGTGCATAACGAGCACGAACTTGATCGCGCACTGGACATCGACGCCCGGCTGATCGGCGTCAATAATCGCGATCTATCGACATTCACCGTCGATCTCGGCACCACCGAGCGCTTGGCCAAGCGCTTGGCTGCGAGCGGCGTCTCCGAAAAAGTGCTCGTCGCTGAGAGTGGTATCCAAACCCGTGCCGATGTAGAGCGCTTGGAGGCATGTGGTGCCGGAGCCATCCTCGTTGGCACCGCCCTCATGCGCCAACCCGACATCGCGTCCAAGGCTACCGAGTTGCTCGGCTAAAGCGTGTCCTTGTGCCTTCGGTACAGGGCGCGGAACTGGTGGTAGGTCAGGCCAAGCAGTTTGGCGGCATTGCCTTGGTGGTGGCGGGCTTTGGCCAGCGCTTGGCCAAGCGCGCGGCGCTCAAGTTCGCGAACGGCCTCAGGGAGGGAGCGGTCACCGAGTTGAAAGGCATTCGCTTGGCCCGGCGACTCTGAGGATGGGGAGGGTCGTGGGGGGGCGGCGTCACGCGGCGAACCTGAACAGAATGGGTCAAAATCAATTTTGGTGATTATCTCCCCCTCGCACTGGTACACAGCCCGCTCGACGGCATTTTTGAGTTGGCGGACATTGCCGGGCCAGTCGTAGCGCTCCATCCGCTGAATAACACTTTCCGCGAACGCTGGCGCTTGGCCAAGGCGCAGTTCCAGCGCCATTCGCTCGGCGAAATGATGCGCCAGCAGCATCACATCACCGTGCCGTTCGCACAACGGAGGCAGTGCCAGCACGTCGAACGACAAACGATCGAGCAGATCGGCCTTGAATTGACCGTCTTGAACCAAGCGCGGCATGTCAGCATTGGTGGCGCCGACAATGCGTGTATCCACCTCCACGCTCGTTGTGCCGCCCACACGCTCGAACGTGCCGTACTCCACCATCCGCAGAATCTTTTCCTGCACTGGCATCGGGATTAGGCCGATCTCATCGAGGAAGAGTGTTCCCTCGTTGGCCGACTCGAAACGGCCTTGGCGGCGTTGATTGGCTCCGGTGAAGGCCCCTGCCTCGTGGCCGAACAACTCGGACTCCATCAGCGAGGGCGAAAGCGCAGCGCAGTTCAGGGCAACCAGCGGCCCCTGCCAGCGTTCGGAGAGAAAGTGTAACCTATTAGCGGCCAATTCCTTGCCGGTTCCGCGCTCGCCAACCAAAAGCACCGGCCGATTCACCTTGGCTACTCGGGATAGGTGCTGCTGAAACTCAAGAAAAGCCTCCGAACGTCCAAGCGGTTCTGGGACTCGCAACTGGATAACATTTGCACAGCGATGCATATGGCGTAGGATGCCAAACATAAAACAAAAATACAATAAAACGGTATAAAAAACCAAAATAACTTAATGATGTTTTTTATGTTAAATCATTCTGTTGCAGTTGTTTAATCTTTTTATGTCACGTTGGCATGAGGCTGGCTAGAGGTGTTAGCAGATTGCGACTCAATCGAATAAAGAAAGGATGAACAATGGGAATATTCACTCGATTCAAGGACATCGTTAGTTCCAACATTAATGCCGTGCTGGATCAGGCGGAGGATCCGGAAAAAATGATCCGGTTAATGGCTCAGGAGATGGAGGACACCTTGGTGGAGATGAAGGCGTCCTGTGCCAGCGCGATGGCCAATCGAACTCGTTTGGGCAGGACACTTGAGGACGCCAAGGAGAAGGCAAAACGCTGGACTGAAAAGGCAGAATTGGCAGTAGGCAAGGGGCGGGAGGACTTGGCGCGAGAGGCATTGCTGGAAAAGCGTCACCATAGGGAACAGGCCAAGAAACTGGAGAGTGATTTCTCGGAGATGGAGGGAATTATCGGGCAGTACCAGCAGGATATCGCTGAATTGGAGGAAAAACTCGAGGCGATCCGAGATCGTTACAAGGTTTTGGCAGAGAAGGCGATACAGGCAAAAAAAAGCAAGCAGGCAAGAGAGCAGGTTCGTGAGGCGGACGGTACCAGTGTTTTTCTGCGGTTCGAGCAAATGTTGCACCGGGTTGACCGGATGGTGGCCGAAGCCGAACTGGCACGAGCACGGAATAGTTCACTGGACAAGGAATTCGCTGAACTCGAAACTGATGAGGAACTGGAGATAGAACTGGAGGAGTTGAAGGGAAAAACAGCTAAACAGGGTGAGCCGGCTTGAGCGGGGAAGAGTTCGGGCTGGCAGCGGGAGTCAGTCGGCGTAATATGTGCCCGAACTTGGTCGGATGAATGAGATGATTGAAATGTTGGGGATGTCGGGTGCCTTCGAGATTGTGGCTCTGGTTTTCTTCTTTGCCATCGGTTTGCCGGTCATTTGTGGCACCTTGATTGCGATGGTCAAAATCTTGAAGGTCGGAGGTAGAAAAGAGCGTAAGACGACCGCCGATGAAACCCGTGTGATTCAGGATTTACACGCCGACATGGAAAAGTTGGAGAACAGGATTGAGTCTCTAGAGGGCATATTAATACAAAATAAAGACAAGTAAAGAGCAATATTTACATAAGATGACATATAATACATTAGAAAAGGTTAGGTTGCCGGTATTCAGGTCGAAGAGTGGCTGGATATTCGGTGTTTGTGCCGGTTTTGCTCAGACATTTAACTTGTCGCTTTTCTGGGTTCGGGCACTGCTGGTTTTGGCATTTGTTTTTACAGGTTTTTTTCCCATGGGGCTGATCTATCTGCTGGCGGCTTTGCTAATGAAAGTGGAACCGCCGCGTGAGCCCAAGAGCATGTCTGAGTGGGAATTTTACAATTCGTACGCCAGTTCAAAGAGCTTGGCCTTGGCTCGGCTCAAGCAGCGGTTTGAGCGGTTGGACAGGCGGGCGCGGCGGTTGGAGGACTTGGTGACTGCCCGGGAGTACGACTGGGATCGTCGTTTGCGTGAGGGGTGATATGTCCGGGCACTGGCTTTTGGCCAAGCGGGGTGGTTTTTGAATCTGTGATCGTTACGCGATTTGCAGATACTTCTTTTTGAGCTAAGGCTTGGCTTGTTATCGTTTGGTCAAGCGCTTGGTTTGATCGTCTGCGCTTCTTCTTCGGTTCTTGTTATTGGCTGAGCTTTTGGTATGATTCCCCAAGTTCGACGTTTTCTGTTTGACGCTGTAGTGCAATTCCTTTAGCAAACGCGACCACTTTTCTGGTAGTAGTGGATCTGAAAGGGATTTGTCCGGTTTCATTATTTCAGTCAGATGATGTTTGGTGGGCTACCGTTACTGGTGTCGGGATTCCGTCATTAGAAACGTTTTCAGGATGAATATGAGTTATTGCTTTTGGCTGAACTAGAATACTTTCGGCCGAAAAGAAAACTTTGGCAGGGGCTGCGTGCTGTTGAACGGATGGGCATGGATTGCCGTCCAAACTGTTGAGATAAAATGAGTTCCAAATCATTTCTGGCAATTGACATGGGCGCCGGCACCCTGCGTGCCGCCGAGTTTGAGCCAACGGCGGAGGGCGGCATTCGGCTGCTTGGTTTTGGGGTCAAGCCTATGGGGCTGGAAGGTTCCAGTGAAAGGGTGCGGCCCAAGGCGCTCGAGAAGGCGGCCAAGGAGTTATTTGAGGAGGCCGGTTTCTCGGCCAAGCGCGGCTTGGTGGCGGCTCCCGGTTTTCAGGTTTTGTCAAAGCCGATCCGGCTTCCTGCAATCGACAAGACCAAGGTTGCGCAGATGATCAAGTTCGAGGCGCAGCAGAACATCCCGTTCCCGTTGGAGGAGGCCGCGTGGGATCATTACACGATGGGTGTGGCCAAGTCGGGCGAGATCGAGGTGCTGCTCTCAGCGCTTAAGAGCGAGGTGGCCGATGGGATGATCAAGGTGGCCAAGGCGCAGGGTGTGAACGTGGAACTGGTGGACACGGCGCAGGCGGCATTGGTCAATGCGTTCCGTTACAACTACGGGGACATTGAGGGTTGCTCGCTGGTGCTGGATATCGGTGCCAAGACGACACACGTTCTGATTTTCGAAGGGGAGAAATTTTTTATTCGCACCATCAACATCGGCGCCAACTCGATCACGCAGGAGTTCGCGACGGAAACGAAGATCCGCTTTTCGCAGGCGGAGGAGATCAAGTTGCAGAAGGGGCTTGTCGGCTTGGGTGGTGCGTATGCCGAGCCGGATGACCCGCATGAAGCGGCGCTCTCCAAGATCGCCCGACAGGTGATGACCCGGTTGCACGTTCAGTTGAAGCAGACCCTCCAGTTTTGGCAAAAACAGCAGGGAGGCAGCGACCCGGTGCGGGCGTTCCTGCACGGCGGCGCGGCGATCATGCCGTATTTGCCCGAGTTTCTCGCAGAGAAGCTCAGCGTGCCGATCGAGTATTTTAACCCGTTCGTCGGAGTGGAGATTGATCAGGACACAGTGGATGTCGCGGAGTTGGAGAGGGTCGGTCACACGTTTGGCCAGCTTGTCGGCCTGGCCATCCGAGAGGTGGCCAACTGCCCGTTGGAGATGAACCTTATGCCGGGTACGGCCCGCCTGCAGCAGGATTTGGATCGGAAGAAGCCGTACTTTTATGGTGCAGCTGCCTGCTTGGTGGCGGCGGTTTGGGCTGGTGTTTATTTCAACAGCACCGTGCACAGTGCCCAGCAGCAGGAGATCGATAAATTGGGCGGGTTGATTGAAAATTACAGCATGCCACATGGAGATATTTCGGGCGAGGTGGATAAACTGGACACTCTGAAAACGGAGGCTGACCAGTTCAATAAGTGGATTGTGGAGCGCTTTCTCTGGGCGGATGTCCTTCAGGCTGTTCGCAAGTCGATGATCACCACCGAGACTCGGATGCGTTCTTCCATCGGTTCACAGGTGGGGGTTTGGGTTGCGGCGTTTAACCAAGTCGACGCCGACGACATGGATTACGAAGATGCCTACGGCGGTATGATGGGGATGCCCGGCATGATGATGCCCGGCATGATGATGCCCGGCATGATGCCCTACGGCATGGGCATGCCTGGTATGGGGATGCCCGGCATGGGCATGCCGCCGGGAGGCGGAATGGGTGGAGAGCCCGGAAATCCTGTCGGGGGTATGGGGATGAACCCCTACGGGATGAACCCCTATGGCATGATGGGTGGGGGCATGATGGGTATGGGAGGCATGGGCATGATGGGCATGATGGGCGACACCAACAATCTGAATGTTGTCGGCTCCCAGGATCGACCGCTGAAGGTCGTGTGCAAGGCGATCGACATGCGCGATGTGGATCCCACTGCGAACAACCGGCTCATCACGGTGCTGGTTCAGCAAGTCAAGGACACGGGATTGTTTGACTATAACGAAACCAAACCGAGGGATCTTGAGGACATGGAGCGGCAGGGATTGGAGGATGTCAAGGACGACAAGAGTGACGAAGACAGCAAAGCTCGGCTCAAGACCTATCTTTTTGGCTTGGACTTGGTGTTGCGTGAACCCATTGAATTGTAAATCATGGCTGGAAAAATCAGCATCAATCCCGACGCCATAAAGCGCAATCTTGACCTGATCATCGTGACCGTCGCCACGCTGGCTTTGCTGGGCTACGGCTGGAGCGAACGCGGTGCGACCGAGACCGTCCGGACCAATAGTGCGGAGACGCTGAAAAACGATACCGAGAGATACAACGAGAGCAAGAACTTCCCGCTCCCCGAGAGTTTAGGTCTGACCAATGAGGTAGGTAGGATAGAAGTTAGACAAGACGAAAACGGTAAGTGGAGCGGCGAGTTGCTAGTCGACGGTCAAATCAAGGAAAAGGCCTTTGACGAGAATAGTGAACAACAAGTTAGGGACTCACTGAAGAAGGTTAAGATCACCACGGACGAGGAACATCACAATCTGGACCGCGTGAAAGAGGCCGGGACCAACTTTGTCACCCATCTGGAGCGGGTTCGAAAAAAATTCTCTCCGTTGGAGATTCCGGACGGTGTCGAGTTGGATGAGAAGACCGGGGCGATCACAAGTGTCACCCTGATGCAGGGCGGCACAAAGTATGAAGCCACTCCCCCGTCAGTCAGTGTGGTCAGTTTCAAAGGCAAGGGAGCCAAACTAGTGGCGAGCACCCGCTCACTCGGAGGCGATCGACCTAAAGAGTTTTATGTGGAGAAGATCGACGTGATCGATGGTGGCACCGGCTACACAAAAGGGGACATTGCAATCATTATTGGCGACGAATCCGGCGGAGGCGGCATCGAACCGCCTCCGAGCGGTAATTCTGGCTTCAACGCGCCCCCGGGTCAAGTAGCCATGCCGGGAATGGGGATGCCGGGAATGGGGATGCCGGGAATGGGAATGGGGATGGGGATGATGGGCAGTGGCGGCGCCAGCACGGACGATTCGGAGGCTCGTTACGGATTGGACAACAACACCTTCCGCAACTTCATGCAGAGCACCATTTTTGGACTTCAAAACCAGTGCAAGGCTCAGCGCATTCGGCTTCCCAAGATCGACGACGAAAACAAGGAGTTCCGGTTCAGTTTCTCCAAGGTGTGGGACACGTTCGAATTTGAGCCACTTGAGCGCGAGGTTATGTCGTTTCAACTTGCGGAGATCGAGGCGCTTTGTCAGGCACTCTTCAGCGCGGACATTCACGAGATATACAACCTCAAGCGACTTAAGGTGGTTCGAAACGCGGACGAAATGGGAGGTGACATGGAGGACGCTCTGGAGTACCTGCCAGACGTCAAATTCTCGCTCAATGATGTGATGAAATTTGCCATCGGCAGCAACCCGGATGGCACTCAGAGGCAAAACCTCGTGCCTGGCGCGCGAGTCATGCCTTACGAGGTGACCTTCCGCGGGTTCAGCACCGAGTTGTCCAAGGTGCTGGAGGAGCTTTACAAGTCTGATGTGTTTTTCGTGGTGAAGAACATCGCCGTCATTGAGGCCACCGGGGTTGTGGACGTATTTGAGGAGGAGCAGGATGAGATGAGCCTTGGCGCGTTTGGCGGCGGTGCCCGAAGCGGGAGGGAAATGTACGGCATGAGTGGTCGGGGAGGCATGATGGATCCGCGTTATCAGGCCATGCTCGGTGGCTCGGGTTATGGCGTCGGCGGCGAAAAGAAACGCCACCGCCCGGCATCACTGCTGCTGGACGAAAGCCCGCTCAAGGTTACCCTGCGGATTAATTCCCTCAAAGTCGTTGCCAAGGAGAAAGACCAGAGCGATGCCATATCGGCACTGGCCCAGAAAATCGAGACAGCGAAGGCGGAGGATGAAGCAGGGGATGAAAACGACGAATTCGCCACCGAGGAGGAGGACGTCGTAGTGGACGAAACCTTGAACGAGTAGTTAACTAAACGGAGCTTGGCCAAGCAGAGAACAAATCGATTGCAGCGCTGATGGAGCAGATAAAACAGCATTATGAGAAGGCGGTTATTGGCTTGGCCATGCTGGCCTTGGTTTACGTGGCCTATGACATCATGGGGGATAAATCCGAGGATAACATTAAGGAGCAACAGCAAGCCCGTGACCGCCCTTTCTTGGAACAGAAAAAGGAAATGCCGGCGATGGACATGACCGGTTATCTGTCCACCCTCAATCG
>PCAH01000148.1 GCA_002730485.1 Dehalococcoidia bacterium
GCCTTGTGGAGATCACGCAGGGTGTAAGCGCCGCACATACCCATGGCCACCTTCAAAGCCCCCATGAAGTTCTGGGTGCCGTCGGTCTTGGAGGTTGGCCCGTAGAGAATCTCTTTCAGTGAGCCTTTGGTGCCGACCGAGATTCGGGTGCCTCTGGGCAGTTCGGGGTGAGGGTTGGCCATGCCCCAGTTGAATCCTCTTCCAGGGGCCTCATTGGCCTGGGCGAAGGGGGTACCTAGCATCACGCCGTCCGCTCCGCTGACCATGGCCTTGCACACATCGCCGCCGGTGCGGAAACCGCCGTCGGTGATGATGGATACGTACCTACCGGTGCGACGGAAGTAATCTTCCCTGGCTGCGGCGCACTGGAGGGTGGCAGTTACCTGGGGGACGCCTACACCCACAACCTCGCGGGTGGTACAGGCGGCTCCGGGACCGACTCCGACCAACAGGCCGTCGATGCCGGTTTCCATCAGTTCCAGGGCAACTTCATACGTTACGCAGTTGCCAACCATCACAGGGACTTTCAGGGCATCGATCAGTTCTGAGAAGACCAGGCCACGGTAACTGTTGGACATATGTCGGGCTGTGGTTACTGTGGACTGGACAACGACCATGTCGGCTCCGGCTTCAACTGCCGGTGGTGACATGCGTTTGGTGTTCTGTGGGGTAAATGAGACCGCGCAGGTGGCGCCGGTGTTCTTGATCTCACGGACGCGCTGTCCGATCAGTTCTTCTTTGATGGGCTCGGAGTAAACCTTTTGGAGGAAACCGGTGACTTCATCCAGGGGGCATGAGATGATCTCTTCCAGCACTGAATAGGGATCGTCGTACCTGGTGTAGAGCCCCTCAGCGTTCATTACCCCAAGTCCGCCCATCTCATGCATGTATGAAGCGAACCCAGGAGAAACGGCGCCGTCCATTGCCGAGGCCATGATTGGAATCTCGAATTCCAAGCTGCCGATGGTCATTTTGGTTGAGGTCAACTCGGGGTTGATTGTCACCTGACCGGGAACGATTGCTACCTCGTCAAAACCATAAGAACGTTCTAGTTCTTTGAACAGCCTTCTCCCCATCCCTGCGCACCTCTTCCGTTACCGATTCTTTGGTTGATTTAATCAGTATTCAGAGTGAAAAGTCAACCTGGCTTTATGTTAAATTGGAGGCTGGAGAAACCTGTAAATAATCCGATACGGAAACCTTCGGAAATACCAGGCTGGGACCAATTCTGAGCAGATTGGAGATTTCTACCGATTTACCCTTGCGGCCTTGGTACAAATGATGCATACTAATTGAGCTGATATATCTTCTGGTGGTTCTAGCGACGCGGCCCCACCCGTTCCCATCCCGAACACGGTAGTGAAACGCTTCAGCGCCTACGATACTGCTCTGGCGACGGAGTGGGAAAATAGGTCACCGCCGGGAGGTATTTCAACACTTCTCTAGCAAGCCTCCAAACTGCTGCACCTTCCCAGTCTACGGCCCCGGTGCCTCCAGCCACAGGCAACTTCAGGTAATCCTCATGTTTGGTTAAGGCTCACACCTTTTTCCCACTTTTGTCCAGGCTCGGCTGGGCTCACCTCTCCATTAAATTGCGTGCTTAATTGTGCCTTTACACATAGTTAGGCCTCTAATATAATTGGATGCACGAGGGCCATGAGGGTGAATCCCCTACAGGGCCCCACTCCCACCGCCCATTCAGCGCGGTTGGGAACAGCCCCACAGGTCAACTCCCTCCACTATCGGGTCTTTGCGGTAAATTGGTGGCAAACACACCTAACAGTGGCTAGTCTGCTCCATTACTATGTGGACAGGCGTTTCGTTAGAATGGCTGGTCCGGTCCATCATCACATGGGCGGACGTGTCGTAAGAATGGCAAGTCTCTCTATCTAATAGGAACCATGGTGAAACGGGTTCCTTACCTCACTCCCTTCAGGAGCGATAATATGGGCAGTAGATTCGAAAAGTTCTCCGAACGCGCGCGGCGAGTGCTATCCCTGGCACAAGAAGAAGCACAGCGGTTTAACCATAACTATATCGGCACCGAGCATATCCTCTTAGGCCTTGTCCGTGAGACGGAAGGCGTTGCAGCTCGCGTGCTATCCAGTCTCTCTGTGGACCTCACCAAGGTCCGTTCGGCCGTGGAATTCATCATCGGTCGCGGCGAGAAACCGGCACAGGGCGAGATTGGTCTAACCCCCCGCGCGAAGAAAGTAGTGGAATTGGCCGTTGACGAAGCTCGACGGATGAACCACACATATATAGGAACGGAGCACTTGCTCATCGGTCTACTGCGAGAGGGTGAAGGCGTGGCCGCTGGCGTCCTGGAAAGTCTGGGTGTAACCCTGGACAAGGTCAGGGCCGAAACCCACCGCATACTCAGCCATACCTCCAGCACCGGCTCCCAAAGTGGCCGGTCAACTTCCAAGACACCAACCCTCGATCAACTGGGCATCGACTTAACTGTCGCCGCCAAGTCCGAGAAGCTTGACCCGGTCATCGGCCGGCCAAAAGAGATTGAGCGGATGGTCCAGATTCTCAGCCGCCGAACCAAGAACAACCCGGTTCTGGTTGGCGAACCCGGCGTCGGCAAGACCGCCATCGTCGAGGCAATGGCCCAATTGATCAGCTCTGGAGAAGTCCCCGACACACTTCAGGGCAAGCGTCTGGTAACCCTGGACATGGGCGCTCTGGTCGCTGGAACCAAGTATCGGGGTGAATTCGAAGAGCGGTTGAAGAAGGTCATTGAGGAGATCAAGGTTGCTGGCAACTGTGTCCTCTTCATTGATGAGATTCATACGATCGTTGGAGCAGGCGCCGCTGAAGGCGCAGTAGATGCTTCCAATATATTGAAGCCTTCACTGGCTCGCGGCGAGATTCAATGTATCGGCGCGACCACCTTGGACGACTACCGCAAGTACGTGGAACGCGACCCAGCATTGGAGCGCAGACTTCAACCCGTTCGAGTTGAAGAGCCTTCTGATGACGACACCGTCGCGATCCTGATGGGTGTTCGTCACAAGTACGAAGAGCACCACAAAGTAGACATCACCGATGAAGCCATCCGGAGCGCAGCCCTCCTAGCCCAGCGCTATATCCCGGACCGCTTCCTGCCGGACAAGGCCATCGACCTCATTGACGAAGCCGGTTCCCGTGTACGGTTGCGCGGCAGCGCCACTCCCGCATCGGTCAAAGACGCCATGCAAGTCTTGGAGCAGGTCCGCAAAGAGAAGGATGAAGCCATCGCCTCTCAGCAGTATGAGACGGCGGCAGAACTCCGTGACCGGGAACTCCGTCAGACGGAGAACCTGGACACCCTGGAAAAAGAATGGCAAGAGGGCGAGAACAAAGAGCGCCGCGCTGTCACTGAAGACGATATCGCTGAAGTCGTCAGCATGTGGACCGGTATCCCGGTGACACGGCTGGCGGAAGAAGAGACCGAACGGCTCCTACAGATGGAAGCCGAACTGCATAAGCGCATCATAGGACAGGACGAAGCCATCGTCAGCATCTCCAAGTCGGTTCGCCGCGCCCGGGCAGGTCTGAAGGACTCCCGCCGACCCATCGGCGTGTTCATGTTCCTTGGCCCCACCGGTGTTGGTAAAACCGAGTTGGTCCGAACATTGGCCGAGTTCATGTTCGGCGACGAAGACAACATGATCCGCTTGGACATGTCAGAGTTCCAAGAACGGCACACGGTCGCCCGACTGATTGGTGCGCCTCCTGGATACGTTGGCTACGACGAGGGCGGACAACTCACCGAGGGTGTTCGACGCAAAAACTACTGCGCTGTGCTCCTTGATGAGATTGAAAAAGCCCACCCTGAAGTATTCAACATACTTCTGCAGATCTTCGACGCCGGTCAATTGACCGACGCCAGAGGTCGGAAGGTGGACTTCCGGAACTCCATCATAATCATGACAAGTAACCTTGGGTCTGACTTGATCAAGCGTGAGACCGCCCTAGGCTTCTCCGCAAAGTCCAACGAGGCCCAGACCGACGACAGCGCGTACGAAAGGATGAAGGAAAAGGTACTGGAAGAGGTCAAACGCTTCTTCCGTCCCGAATTCCTCAACCGGATCGACTCAACTGTGGTGTTCCACCAGCTCACGCGCCCTGAGATTCTGCAGATCGTTGATCTGATGATGAATCAGGTTCGAGACGAGCTCGGCGAGAAAGATATTGAAATGGAAGTCACCGAAGCGGCCAAGATCCATCTTGGAGAGAACGGGTTCGACCCGGTCTTGGGTGCCAGGCCACTGCGGAGACTCATCCAGGACGAGATCGAAGACCGATTGTCCGACGAAGTCCTAAGCCGACGACTGGTAGCGGGAGACGTTGCCATAATCGATCTGGATAGCGAAGGGGTAATCAAGATCTCTTCCAAAAAGGCCAAGTCCAAGCCCAAGGCTAAGGCCAAATCTGAACCGGAAGCCGAGGCAGTTGCTTCAGCAGACTAACCCCGGCAAATAACCCAGGATTTACTGACAGAAGGCCCCACAAACGTGGGGCCTTCTGTTGTTATAATGGCCACGTATTATCCGGGTGAGGTGGTGCAGTGTGGCTAAGGTAAAGGATAAACGGCGAACGGTTTTCATGTGCCCGTCTTGCGGCAACGAATCTGCCAAATGGATGGGATTCTGTTCTGCCCTGGGTTGCGGCTCTCAATCTCCACTGGTAGAAATGACCGTGGCCCCAGAACAAAAAGGCCGCCCCGGCTGGCTCGCCGCTCAACCAACTGAGGTGGTCGAGCTTTCCTCCATCTCTTCAAATGACCAAACCCGCGACGCGCTGCCGTCTGCAGAATTGAACCGAGTTCTTGGCGGCGGAGTTGTGCCAGGTTCAGTGGTGCTCCTAGCTGGGGAACCCGGCGTCGGCAAATCCACGTTATTGCTTCAAATGGCCCAGTACGTTGCTGCCAAAGGCGAAAAGGTGCTCTACGTCAGCGGCGAAGAATCCCCTCAGCAGATCAAACTTCGCTCAGACCGATTGGGGTTTGTCGGAGATGGGGTTTTGATGCTCCCCGAGACCGATCTGACAACAGTGATCGAAAAGCTGGATGCGGTCCGGCCAGGCCTGGCAATCGTAGATTCCATCCAGACTCTATATAGCGACGACGAAACCTCCGGCCCTGGCAGTGTTGGGCAGGTGCGTGAGGCGGGGTTGCGGCTCCTGCGTTGGGCCAAAGCCAGCGGTATCGCGGTGTTTGTGTCAGGCCACATGACCAAGGACGGCTCTCTGGCTGGTCCCAGAGTCCTGGAGCACATGGTTGATGTTGTCCTCTACCTAGAATCCCAGGAAGATGGCGGCTACCGGGTGTTGCGCGCCGGCAAGAACAGGTTTGGAGCCACCACGGAGGTTGGAGTGTTCGAGATGGCCGAGCAAGGCCTAATGGACGTTTCCGACCCGTCGAAGGCTCTGCTGTCACAACGCGCGGGTGGCGCTATCGGAGCTTCTTTGGCCCCTGTTGTCGAAGGCAGCCGCGCTTTGCTCTTGGAAGTACAGGCTCTCACATCTCCATCCCAGTTACCGGCGCCTCGCCGCGTCGCGAATGGTGTGGATTACAACCGCCTGCTCATGTTGGCCGCGGTTGCTTCTCGCCGTGCTGGCCTGGAAGTCTCAGGGCAGGACATCATCACCAACGTAGCCGGTGGTTTCAAGATCAGTGAGCCAGCGGCAGACCTACCCCTGGTTCTGGCCATGGCCTCCAGTCTTTATAACTGTCCACTGGATCCAGAGTTGTTCGCCTTTGGCGAGATTGGGTTGAGCGCCGAGATTCGGGCCGTCTCCCAAGCCCAACGGAGGGTCACCGAGGCCGGCAGGTTGGGCCTGAAGAAGTGCGTCTTGCCGGAGGCTTGCCTGGAAGGGTTGAAAGTACCCGAGGGAATGAAGGTCATTGGAGTGAGAACGCTGCGGCAGGCCATCAATACCGTGCTGACCAAGGACCGAAACAGGAACAGGTCAGAGAATGCCGACAGGGAACCTGAGACGGTACTGAAAGCGGACTAGATCAGAGCGGAAACGCTCTTCGTTTAATGGGTGTGGCTTTCGGCTGAAGCCTGCGTTGGATCAAATTCATGGTCTTCACAAGCCACCCAGCGGGACCCGTCCTGATAGACCTCTTTCTTCCAGATTGGTACCACTTCTTTGATTCGGTCTACGGCTTTCTGGCAGGCGGCGAAGCCCTCTTTGCGGTGGGGTGAACCAACGGCAACAACCAAGCTGATCTCACCGATACCCACCGTGCCGATGCGGTGGCTGATGGCCACGTCTTTAAGACTGAACTCTACCATCAGTTCCTGTCTGACCTCTTCCAGTTTTTTGACGGCCATCTCGTCGAAGGCCTCGTACTCCAGAGTCAGCACCGTTTTGCCTTCGAAATTATCCCTGGTCGTGCCGAGAAAGGTGATAACCGACCCATTGCTGTCCCGGCATACCTGGGCGGTGATCTTTTCAGGGTCGAGGGTTTCTTCGGTCAGTTCTATCATTTCGTAATCTCCCCGAAATCGGGCTACCCCCCGCTTACCGGTGGGATCAGACAAACATCATCTCCAGCCTGGAGAACCACCTGGGAGCCGGCATAATCTGCGTTCACGGCCACCACGATCTTTACTTCTGGTGGAGCCAGGTTGGGAAATTGCCGCCGTACCTCATCAGTCAGATCGTCGACGGTGGCACCGTCTGGTACGGTCACCGAGACGGTGGTCCTACCGGCCCGTTCCCGATATAAGGCAAATAGCCTGACGTTGAGTTCCATGTCTGGGGCACCTGTCGCAGTGGTTGTTGGATTAAGGACGTGGCAGATGATTGTTGAGACAGGCTGGAGCCTGAGTAAACATTATCCCATAGGGGATAGTCAGGCGCTAGTATGACCCAGGGGGGACCACGGAACCAGGTTCCATCCGTTGAACAGTACCCTAGATGATCCGTTGAGAGGCGTAATCTGGTCCCTGTTCAATTCGATCCAGTAGACTCGCCCTGCCACCATTTCGGTGATTGAATTGACTTTGGCAAACGCGGGACGGGGATCAAAGAACGTCCAAGCCTTGCTTGCGTTGTCGAATGTCCAGACCCTGACCAGATTCTCGCCAAGGGTCAGAGTCTCCAACGCTTTGACCGGGCCTGACTGGGATTCGGAGGCGGGAAGGGTTTGACCCAACTCCGTGCCCTCCGTGACGGTAAAAGAAACCACAGCGGAAACTCCGCCGGCTCTGGCGGTAATGGTGTGGTCCCCTGCGTCGAGCAAAGGCATGATGAAAGATGACTCGAAGTCGCCGTTCCGATCGGTGCTGGGCGCTGGCGTTTCTGTTACCACGATGTTCCCAACGCGGATGCTGGACACTGAAGACAGTGCTGGGAAGTCTGATGCCGTGACCGTGACGATACCGCCGGACTTCCCGCTGGTTGGTGACGGCGTGATGCTGGCGCTGGGCACGTAGTGGAAGGTTGAGGCGGCCCGGTTATAACCGACCATAGTCGCCTGGACCACATTGGTGGACGGTGTCTCAGCCGTTTCAGGCACCAGATAGATGGCACTTATCTCGCCGAAGTAATTTGGTGAGATCACCCCTAATTCGACCCCTGCATAAGTAACAGAAACGTCTACTTTGGGTGCAGTGGCGGTGTTGGTGGAAGGAAATCCCAGTCCGCTCAATATCAGGTCAGCGCCTCTACTGCTGGTTTCCATGTCCACCCTAATCACAGGCACCACAAACTCCATCGTTGTGCTCTGTGATACTCCCTGGTCGTCCACTGCGGTTATTTCATGCCGGACTCCGGAGAGTGATTCAAGGGTCTGGGGAACGGTGATAGAGGCAGCCCAGCTTCCGCTGGAGTCAAAATTGATCGGGTAGGTTACGTCTGGAGATTGCAGAGGGGTTCCGTTTACTGAGATGACACTTGCGCCTTCTCCGGTAATCTGGTGAACGGAAGTCACAACCCCGTTTTCTTCCTCGGCTGGAGTGAAGCCACGGCCAAAGAGCGTTACCTTTTGGTTCGGGATGACTATCTGGGGATTGACGTCCAGGGTGGGGGTGAGGCTGGCAGACACCGATTGGGCAGGCAGATTGCTCGCAAGCAAAGCGAAAAAAGCCGCGAATACTATGAGGACAATGACTTTGGGTTTGGAGAACACCGCCGCCCCTCCCGACACCTTCTGCGACTATTTTAGCAGTCAGTTGTTGGTAGCCAGAAGGGGGGACACGGGCAACTTGGCACCAAATGTATGTCAATGGTGGTTAGTTCCTAGTGCATCACCAACCCACCGTCCACGTTGAACGCTTGGCCGGTGATGTTTCGTCCTCCAGGACCAGCCAGGAACGCGGCCATAGCGGCAATATCCTCTGGTTCATTCGCTCGTCCGATCGGAATCCTGGCGTCCCTTGCTTGTTCCAGCTCAGCCATCGTCTGCCCAGAACTAGCAGCCCTACCAGCCATGGTCTCTGTCCCCATAGTAGTGATGGTGGCGCCGGGGCAGATGGCATTCACGTTGATGTCATATTTGCCTAGCTGTAATGCAGCTATATGAGTCATGGATATCACCGCCCCTTTGCTGGCGGCGTAGGCTGCGTTGGACGTTCCTGCGTATCCCTTGCCAGCGATGGAGGCTATGTTGATGATTCGGCCTCCCTGCCCCTGGTCGATCAATTCTCTGGCGGCACGCTGCATGCAGAAGAACACGCCCTTGGCATTGATGCTGTGGATGCGGTCCCAGTCCTCTTCTTGCACGTCCATGATGTCCAGGTATTTGGTGACGCCCGCGTTGTTTACCACCACATCCAGGCGGACAAAGGTGTCCTTTGCTTGCTGGAACATGCGGTCAA
>PCAH01000149.1 GCA_002730485.1 Dehalococcoidia bacterium
CATTAAGACAGAGGGCAAGTTCTTCCAAATGAGCCGCTAGGCACCAACACAAGAGTAAGACAGAAGACAAGATCTTCCAGATGACCCGCTAGCCGCCTCATATCAGACAGTACGAACTTAACCTGGAGGCCATACATGGCACAGGCAACCGGCATGATAGAGATATTAGACCCCACCGCCGAGGATGTACCCGAGGAGTTGGGTCTCAGCGACACCCTGCCCGATATCAAGGGCAAGGTTGTTGGGCTACTTGAAAACCGCAAGTACCACGCCGACGCTTTCTTGGGTGAACTAAAAGAAGTTCTGCTCAAGGAATACGGCGCTGCTAAGGTAGTGTACGCGACCAAATTCACCTACAGCGCTCCCTGCGCTGAAGACACCATCGACTCTCTCTCCGAGGAATGTGACGTGGTGATCCACGCCATCGCCGATTGAGGATCCTGCACAGCGTGGGGTCTCCACGACACGGTGATGACAGAGTCCAAGGGTGTACCGTCCGTTAGCGTAATTACCAGCACCTTCACCAGGGCCGCCCACGCCAGGGCCACAGCTCTGGGAATGCCCGGAGCTCGCATCGTGGTGCTGCCCAGTCCGCTGGCCCCACGCACTGTGCCTGAGGTCCAACAGATGGCCCACGAATACGCCCCGGAGATCGTAGGTCTACTAACCGGAAAATAAGTCTTATAAAAGACAATCCCCCCTCCCTCACGCATGGGGGAGGGCTAGGGTGGGGGCACTCATCCCACCGTAAACCATCCGAGATTAGACAACCAAAAGGGCCATCACGGCCCTTTTTTAATGGCCAACGAATATTGACTCCTCAGCCGTTCAGCCCGAAAATCACTGCCTAATCATTCACTTAAGAGGTCAATCATCGTGAGTTCCGTCTCCCTAAAGGCCCGACGCATCGACGTTCCCGACTCGTTTCAGGCCATCCAGGATTATTGCTGGGAACAGGGCTGGACGGACGGCCTACCGGTGGTGCCTCCCACTGAACCATTGGTCAGGGAGATGCTAGCAGGCTACGGAGGGGATCCGTCGTTCTCCTTAGGAATCATGCAGCCAAGGAACGCTCAGGCAACCCTGGAAAAACTGGCCATCAATGCCGTGATGGCTGGCTGCAAGCCCGAGTATTTCCAGGTGGTCGTAGCGGCGGTTAAAGCATCTTTGGACAAGGATTTCAATCTCGGAGGCAACGCGGCCACAACTGGCGGCGCTGCTCAGGTCATGATCATCAACGGCCCCATAGCAGCCGAGCTGGACATCAACGGCGATGCTGCCTGTTTTGGGCCTGGATCACGCTCCAACGCGGCCATCGGCCGGGCATTGCGATTGGTTATCCGAAACGTCGGTGGTCTGATCCCAGGGGAGATGGACAAAGCCACCCTGGCCACCCCAGGCCGGTACAGCTTCTGCTTCTCAGAGAATGAAGCCCGCAGCCCGTGGGAACCAAGGAACATAGAGGTTGGCTATGCCGAAGGATCCAGCACCGTCACCTTGATGGCCGTCAGAGGCGTTTACACCCTCATGGAAACGACGGTTTCCTCCGGTATTGAGGTCTTGCAGACGATTGTCGGCAACATGCAAGCGGTCGGCATCTCCAACTACTACCAGATCGGCACGGGAGCCCAGATCGCAGTGGTGCTTTGTCCGGAACACGCCGAGGAGGTAGCCGCAGCCGGCCTATCAAAGTCCGACGTTCAAGAATTTATCTACCAGAACGCCCGCATGCCCATAAGCAAGCTGGTGGGGCGGGCACACTACGGAAACCGCAACTGGCCTAGCTGGATCGACGAGAACAACCCAGAGACCCTGGTGCCGATAGTACGCTCTTCGGAAGACCTGATGGTCTTGGTGGCTGGCGGTGATGGCCGCCACTCCGCTTGGCTGGCGGGTTGGGGAGTAACCAGAATGGCGTCGGAAGAAATCATCAAACAAGCCTAGGCCAAATCCGCATCCCGTCATCAAGCCGCCGATCCGATATCTGTTGCCAGAGGATTCTCTCTTTGGTATCCCAGGCCATATTTCCTCTGGATATGTGCCTGTACGCCATTGGCGTGACAACTTCGGCTTGACCCTATTTCCTCCTTAACCGTAAATTTACTTACGGAATATTTTCCAGGCATGCGCCTCACCACAGAGGTTTTCGGAATCAATTAGGAACCTCACGCATCTTATTCGATTCAGAGCAAGACCACGGCGGGTTCGAATCACTGACGATCATAAGGCCGAATTTTCAAGGCTTCAACAGCCCAATCCGTAAGTCCAACAGAGATTCCCATACGTATGGATAACTACAGGTGCTCATTTCAACTTCCAGAACAGCTAAAAAGCGGCCTGTATAACGGAATTAGCAAAAAAACTGCCAATCTCATTATGTATCACGGTTATCTAACAGAACCAATACAACAATGATACAAACCACATTGACGAAATCGAGCATCAACTGCTAAAATAGCGCTATCAACCCGAGGTAAGGAATCATGGCACAACGCACTACAATCGCACCTGAAACTACAGAAGAAACCGGCGAAAAAGCCGTCACAGAATCAACAGTTGAAACCAACGGTGAACCCGCCGTTTCTACCTGTCGGCATCACTGGGTCATCCAGCCAGCCGACGGTCCAGTAAGCAATGGCTCTTGCCAGGTTTGCGGGGAGACCCGCGAATTCAAGAACTATGTCGAGTCTGCCACCTGGGGCGACAGCCGAATCACCAACAAGGCGGCCTCCGCCTCCACGGAAGAGTCAACCTCTGACGACGAAGACGTGAGCGGCCAGCAGATGGAACAGACGCAGACGAAGAGGGAGAGGAGTAACACACCCTTCACCCGCTATTAAGCCACGCTGACATCAATTCGCGACCAATGATTGGCCGGTCAATCTTCACCGAAATTCGGTGGTTAGATTACCGGCCAATGGTTTGTTTTGGACCAATCCCACCCTGCGCCACTAAGGTTTCTCAAGTCCTGGCAAGCGCGTAGCTCCAAAACGCTGAACCACAATCACAAAATGCACTATCTAAACCCTTGTCCCCGCGGGGCAACCAGGGTTTATAATAGCCACTGCCAGGGAGTTGGGGTATTCATCCTTTGGGAAATCCCGCCGCTTCGTGGCATTATGCGGACCGCACGGCCGCATTTTGTGGGGAGGCAGACGGGGTTAAGTGTTCACGCACCTTCACGTTCACACCGAGTACAGCATGTTGGACGGCATCAGCCGGATACCCAACCTGGTGGCACGTACCAAAGAGTTGGGGATGGAATCCCTGGCCATCACCGACCATGGCACATTCTACGGCGTCGTGGATTTCTACTCGGCCTGCAAAGAAGTTGGCATCAAGCCAATCATCGGCTGTGAAGTCTACGTAGCCCGCGACAGCCGGTTCGATAAAGGCCCATCCGAACGCAGCCCCAACCATCTGGTATTGCTTGCCCGGGACAACACCGGCTACCGCAACCTGATGCGGTTGGTCACCAAAGCCCATGTTGACGGATTCCACTACTGGCCTCGCATCGACAAAGGCCTTCTAGAAGAATACGGCCAAGGACTGGCCGTGTTATCTGCTTGCCCCTCGGCAGAGGTTCCACGCTTGCTCGCCGACGGCAACGACGCTGAAGCAGCCAAAGCCGCAGGTTGGTACAAAGAACGGTTCGGCGACGGCTATTTCTTGGAGATCCAGCGCCACGAACACGTCCCCAACTTGCCCAAGATCAACGAGGGTTTGGTCACCCTGGGCAAGAAGATGGACCTTCCGCTGATCGTCACCAACGACGCGCATTACGTAAACAAGGTGGAGTCTCCCCTCCAAGACATCTATATCTGCATCCAGACCAGCACCACCATCAATGATGAAAAACGCCTCCGCATGGAGGATGATTCCTACTACATCAAGAGTCCGGCCGAGATGGCCCAGCTCTTCCCCGATTTTCAAACGGGGTTGGAAAACACTCAGCTGGTTTCCGACATGTGCAACGTGGAATTGGATTTTGGCCAGAGTCATCTGCCCAAGTACAACACTCCCAACGACATGGATGCCGACGAGTACCTGGCCCAGTTATGCGAAGAGGGATTCAGACGCCTGTATCCCCATCCAACAGCTGAAGCCATCGAGAGACTCAAATACGAGCTGGACGTCATCCGCTACACCCAGTTCGCCAACTACTTCCTCGTCGTCTGGGACATCATCGACTTTGTCAGGAAGAACAACATCGTCTACGGTGTGCGGGGAAGCGCCGCCGCCAGTGTGGCCCTATATTGCCTTGGCATCACCGAGGTTGAACCCCTGGAGTACCGGCTGGTCTTTGAACGTTTCCTGAACCTGGAACGTAAAGAGATGCCGGATATCGACCTGGACTTCCAGGACGACCGCCGGGACGAAGTCCTCCACTATGTGATCGACCGCTACGGCAACGACAAGGTGGCCCAGATAATCACCTTTGGGACCATGGGTGCCAAGGCGGCTCTCCGTGACGTGGGCCGCGCCCTTGGCATGGGCTACGGGGATGTGGACAGAATCGCAAAGATGGTGCCTCTCAAGGCCCGAACCCTGGACGACGCCCTGCGGGTGAGTCCCGAGTTGAAGGCGGCCTACGATCAAGAACCCGCAGTGAATAAACTGGTGAACAATGCCCAAGGACTGGAGGGCATAGTCCATCACGTGAGTACCCACGCCGCCGGTGTATTGATTGCAGATGAACCGTTGACCGAAACCGTGCCACTGCAGAGACCGGCCAAGGGCGACGAGAATAGCCCGGTATTGATGACCCAGTACTCCATGGAACCGGTTGCCCACCTGGGCCTGTTAAAGATGGACTTCCTGGGGCTGACCAACCTCACGATTCTAGACCGGGCCGTGAAACTGGTCAAAGAAAGCAAGGGCGTGGATATCGACCTGCAAACCCTGGCCCTTGATGACGAATCAACCTACGAACTTCTGTCGTCTGGCGATACCAACGACCTGTTCCAACTTGAAAGCGCTGGCATGCAGAGGTACATCAAAGCCCTGAAGCCTTCCAACCTGGGCGACATCGCGGCGATGATCGCGCTCTACCGTCCAGGCCCCATGGAAAACATCGAGACTTTTATCGATGCCAAACATGGCCGTAAACCAATGGTGTTCCCGCATCCAAGCCTAGAAGAGTTGCTGAAAGAGACCTACGGTGTAATCGTCTACCAGGATCAGGTGCTCTTAATCCTGCAACAATTCGCCGGTTACTCATTGGGCGCTGCTGACATCGTCCGAAAGGCCATGGGTAAGAAGATAGCGTCTCTAATGGCTGAAGAACGAGTGAACTTCGTTTCCGGAGCGGTAGCAAAGGGTTACGACGAGGGTGTTTCCGGTGAAATATTTGACCTAATCGAGCCCTTCGCCGGATATGCGTTCAACAAGGCTCACAGCGTTAGTTACGGTCTGATTTCATATTGGACAGCCTATTTCAAGAATCATTACCCAGTTGAATATATGGCTGCTGTGCTCAACTCACGGCTGGACAACCCTGAGAAGACCCTGGCGTCCATGAATGAGTGCTTCCGCCTTAAGATTCCCATCCTGCTGCCAAATATCAACCGATCAGAAGAATACTTCTGCATCGATCATGAAACCGGAGATCAACGGTCAGACGGGCCAGAGGAAGACGTCCTCAGCGGCCCGGGCCTGCGCATCGGTCTAGCGGCCATCAAATCGGTGGGCGAGGGCGCGGTGCGGCCTTTGGTGGCCGACCGCAAAGAGAGCGGGCCGTATAAATCCATCGACGATTTTAGCCGTCGTGCCGGAGCCACTGGCCTGAACCGCCGCACGCTGGAAAGCCTGGCGAAAGCCGGAGCGTTTGACACCCTAGCTTCAAGGGGAGCGGTGATGCAGGCCCTGGACCAGATCGCCGCCACTGCCCAGCGTGAGGCGCGCACCCGTGATTCGGGCCAGAGCAGCATGTTCGACGGAAACGAAGCCGTCTCAGAAACCGCCGGCATAAGCGGGATAATCCTAGACGCTCCGGATGTCTCCGACCAGGAAAAAGCCGCCTGGGAAAGGGAATTGCTGGGCATGACACTCTCCCACAACCCACTGATTGCCCTGGCAGCCATGAACATTGACGGTGTATTCACGTCCCTGGACCAGATGACAGAAGAGCCTTCCGGTCAGCCGATCAATGTACTAGGCTTCATCTCCGCCATAATCGAGCGCAGTACCAGGGAAGGGAAACGCTTCTTCATCGTGAACCTGGAAGTCATGGGTGGAATCCTAGAGGTGATGGTCTGGCCGGACACGCTGCTCCGCACCGCAGAAGTATGGCAGGACGGCCGGTTGGTCATGATCACCGGAAGACTACGGACCAGGGCGGACCAAACCTCTCTTTCCTGCGATAGCGCGATCGAATTTGACCCTGAGAATCCCTTCATGCCGCCTCCGGCGCCAACCAACCCGCGCAACGGTTATAGCGGGAACGGAAATGGCAATGGAAACGGCAACGGATATGCCAAAAAGAACAACGGAAATGGCAACGGCGATGGAAAGAAAGCGGCGGATAACAACATCAGCGAAAAGAAGGCGCAAATGACCTCAAGTTACAACATGCCAGCGGAACCCCAAAAGGTGGTCCGCCTGGCGGTGACCGAATCTGAAGACCCCAGCCATGATGCCCATCTACTGAGAGAAGTCATCGGCGTCTTGTTGGAATTTCCTGGTCGGGACCGAGTCAACCTGGATATACGCACCGGAGAACGACTGGTTCGCATGGACCTGCCCGTGGTCAGCACCAGTTATTGCGAGGATCTGCATAGCCGATTGGAAGAGTTGCTGGGACCGGATACTGTAGCGGTTCATCAAGAGCTTGGGCTGGGCATGGATCCTCCGGAAGAAGCTCCCGTCATCACCATGCCTTTGGAATCCGCGCCGCAATCAGCCAGTGAGCCTGCGCCGGAGCCGCCGCCAGTAGCGGAAACTCCACCAGTGGCCGAAACTGCGCCTGCAGAAGTGGAAGAACCCCAGGTTTCGGTTTCAGTCGTAGCTGAGATGCCTGCAGCCGTTGGTGCCGAGGCAGCTGGAGACGAGCCACCTTTCTAAAGCATCGCCGTTATTTCTTTTTGAGCCAAGCATGGGATGCCTCATCCGAATAATCTTGGCGATTATATTGCGGCTTCCAATTTTTGGCCGTGATGTCATCAACATTTCGAAAAATAACCTCTCCGGCTGAAACCATCTGCTCAGGAGCACGTCTTCAGACTCCTTGGGATTTTGCCCTCCCTAGGGCCGCTGATCCACTCCGATACACACCGTGGACAGGCTATGAGGCCGCGATTGCATAAGTAAGCGCCAAACCTGCCCAAAGCCAAGATTCGCTCCCGCAAGAATCACTCTCTCCTCCGCGGTTCGTAGCGCCTTATCCACGATGGTATAGCCCCACGAGCCTCGCCGCTCCAATATTCGGCAGACACAATGACGACTCCACTGAATAATTCAAATGCGTACGGATATAAAGACTTGCGACCAAAACAGAACATTCACCAAGATTCCATTTCGGTTAGAACCTGGAGCCTGACAAGAAAATCCCTAGACTGAATTAGACATTCCAAGAAGAACAACGTCTTAAACATACTGAAGGGCAAGACTCACCGAGTACGTATGGATACTGCCAACTCTGACTACGTGGGCAGCATTCTGATTAACGAAGAGTTGATCGACAAGATCAATCTATGGAACTTCGAAAGATTCTTAATCCGCGACGTAACCACCGGCAACCGCTTTAAGACCTAACGTTCCCTGAAGAACGTGGGTTCGGAGCATGTTCCGCACAGAGCGCACCCGCCAGGCCGGCAATTGTCGGATGACCATGTCTTTTGAGGTTACCGACGAACCGGTCAGACGTCAGATGATTCTAGTCGACGAATAGAACAGGTTCGTCAAATTTTTGGAGGACGCAAGGAATGTCCAGCAGGTTCAGTGAACAAGAAACGGAAACCTATTACGACGGCCAAGACGATATATACCGATCGGTCTGGGACGAAGAAGGCAGTGTCCACTGGGGAGTTTTCGACGATAACACCGGCGATGACTTTCTAAAGGCCTGCAACAATCTGAACAACATGATGGCGGAGAAGGGCCAGATCAAATCCACGTCCAATGTCCTAGACTTGGGATGCGGAAATGGCACCACTGCCATCTGGCTTAATAACGACCGTGGCTGCCACGTTACGGGCGTCGACCTGAGCGGAGTGCGCATCGACAACGCCCAAGAAGCCAGACTTCGTCTCGGACAGTCCGCGCAGAACAAGCTGGCCTTTGAGAAGGCTTCTGCAGTAGAGCTGCCCTTTAAAGACGAGTCATTCACCCACCTGTGGAGTCAGGCTGTCATCTACCATGTGCCCGACAAGGAATCGGTCCTGAAAGAGGCCTATAGGGTTCTTAAACCCGACGGCATCATGGTCTTTGACGACCTGGTCAAACCAAAACCAGATATCAGCGCCGATGCTCAAAAATTCGTCTATGACCGGCTCCTTTTTAATACGCCGTTCAGTTTTGAGTCATATCAGGACACACTGAAGGGCCATGGATTTAAGGTTATTGAAGCCCATGACCTTTCCGCCCACCTCAAGAATAGCTACATTCTTCTGGCGGGCCGGGTGCCAACCAATTCGACGGAGCATGCCGAGCACTATAAAGAGTTGGCCAACGCCTACATCGAAACCGCCCGCGCGGTGGACAACAAGGAACTTGGTTGGGGCTTCTACGTCTGCCAGAAATAGCAAAACAGCGATCTAATACCAAAAGGCCCGGCTTAGGCCGGGCCTTTTGGTATTCTCCTGGATTCGGTTACAATTCCCTTCTAACGTCCGCACTCTAAAAGCCAAATCTAGGAGCACATTCCATGCAAGAGAGCCACAAGAGAGTCCAATGGGTCTACGAGTCGACCAGCGACGAAGAGCTGGAAGAACGTTACGACCAATGGGCAGCTGATTACGATAATGACCTGGCTGCAGAGTTCGAATGGAATGCTCCTCAGAACGCCACTGACGTGTTCGTCAGACATGTAGACAAACAGGCCCACATCTTGGACGCCGGAGCCGGTACGGGGCTTGTGGGTGAGTGTTTGGTCAGCGCTGGTTACAAGGACTTGGCGGCCATGGACCTGTCCAAGGGCATGTTGGACGAAGCCGAAAGCAAGAATCTCTACAACGCCTTCCATCAGATGGCTTTGGGTGGAGACCTCGATTTCGCCACCGACGAGTTTGATGCCGTGATCAGCGTGGGAGTCTTCACCCAGGGTCACGCTCCGGCCAACTCCTTCGATGAACTGGCCAGAATCACCAAACCCGGCGGCCTGATCGTCTTCAGTTTGCGTGTAGATACCCACGAATTGGGCGGGTTCAAACAGCAGCAAACCGGTATGGAAGAATCAGGTGTCTGGGAATTGGCAGAAATGACCGACGAGTTTCAGCCTCTGCCCAAAGGCGAGCCGGAAGTGTGGCACCGCATCTGGGCCTACCGGGTTAAGTAAGCGATTCAGTTGACTTAACCCGGGCATCAGAGGCCTCTCTAGGAATCACCCTCAGAAAGAAAGTCGCCTATGACCTGCGCCAACTCTTGTGGCTTGTGGTAACCAATGTCGTGGATGGTCTCTGGCACCCAATAGACCCGGCCGTCCTTCAGGTTTTTCTCGGCGGCCTCCACCATCCGGCGGCGTGTCTCTGCAAATTCCGTCCCCGCGCGCTCGGGCGTTGGCCCGGCGGGCACCACCAGGGTTGGGCACTGGATCCGAGGCATGGTCACGGATGCCGGCTCGTCCCACATGGCGCGAATCACCTGGGCGTGGTTCTCCGGCTGCAGGATGTCTTGAATCTGCCCGTCCTCATCCTCATAGACCATCGTCTGTACGATACGTTCGATGTCGCTGTTCCAGATGACTCCCAACTGGTTATGCAGGCGGTCCAGGAACTCCTGCCTGTTTCCGGTCACGTTTCGTGGTCGCACGCGATGGGAGAAGGCCTCCCAGCTAGCGCCGGGATAGAGTCTGCCATCCAGAAATCCACCATCAATCATGATCAGACGTTTGACCCGGTCGGGGTAGTTGGCAGCAAAATTTGTGGCTACGTTGCCACCCCAAGAGTGTCCCATCACCGCAACCTGGTCTAGGCCGACGTAGTCCAGCAGACTGGCTAGGTCGTCGGACAGTGTTTGCCAGTCGTAGCCGCTGGGAGCGCTGGTGGTCTGGCCGTGACCGCGTTGGTCGGGGGCATAGATGTGGTACCGGTCCCGAAGCATGGGCGCGACGATGTCATACCAATGGGCAGATGAGGCCAAGCCGTGGAGGGCCAGGAGAGGCTCGCCTTCACCGCCCCAATCCAAATACCGTACTTTGAGATCACCGATATCGGCCCAGTGTTCGTTGGGTGAGGGATTGCCGTTTACCAAATCGCTACCTCCAAGTCTGCCGTCCTCAGCTGTGGGCTAGTATACCAACGGCCAGAGGAGCCTAAAAATGGCGCTTGGCCTCACCAACCTGATCATTGGCCAGTGCGGTCCAGTTCCATCTGCAACAATCGGGCTTTCACACCCAGGCCGCCACCACCGTACCCACCAAGTCCGCCGTCGCTCGCTATCACCCGATGGCAGGGGATGATCAAAGAAAATCTATTTCGGGCCATGGACTGCCCTGCGGCACGCATAGCCAGAGGGCTGCCCGCCTCTGCCGCCAACCAGGCGTAGCTCCGGGTCTCGCCGGGCGGGATGCTGCGACAGGCATTCCAGGCGGCGCTGAAAAACGGTGTCACCCTGGAAAAATCCAGGTCTATCTCGCCCAACGCCCCCATGTCACCATCCGCGTAGCGGTTCAAGCATTCCACTATCTGAGTAAAGAAGCCTGGATCATCCTCTGCCCCTTCTAAATCGGCTCCTAGGTCCTCCACGGCCTCGTCGGGTGTTGGCTTGAGCGATGCTCGCTTCAAACCATTGTCACCGGCAAGAAGCACCATCCACCCCATGGGCAATTCAACCAGATGATATTTATCCCCTCTCACAAAACACTCCTTCCGAACACTCTCTATCCAAACACCTTGATTTTGATTACCGGATTCTGCGTCTGACGACCGCCCACAACATAGGCAGACGCAGACGTCGCCAGGCCAAGGTCAACGCCCGTAGCTCACTGGCCGTGGCGGTTTTGTTACCGTATCTGTTTCTAACGTAGGACGATACGATAATCGATACAGGCACTTCTTGAGTAGGCAATACGAGCTGTATACGCTCTCTAAACTGGTACGGCGTCTGGTATTCCGTTTGGCCTGCTGCCGCAAGCGCCGCCAGGGTACTCATGCGCCTGAATACTATTCTGGGGTCTCTGGGCGCTGCCAGGAACCGCTTCCAAATCAGACCGAATACTCCGGACACCACGGCCAGCCCCGCGAGTCCTGCCACTAGCCAGGGCCAAAGGCCAAGCACAGAACTTCCAGCACTCACGCTGGAGTCCATGCCGACCAGCGCCGTTGCTTCCTCAGGATCAAAGCAGTCATCTGATTCATCCAAACAACCCTCATCCAGGGGTTCTGACAGAATCGCGCCGGTAGCTAAAAACGCACGTTCTTCGTCGTCGGGCTGATAAATCCCGGGCAAGGATTTACCAGGAGTGGGTTCAAACGGAATCCAGCCGGATCTTGGGAAATAAACCTCCACCCAAGCATGGCTATTGCTATCGGTTACTGCGTAAATGTCCCGACCTTCTACCCGGTCTCCAGTGGTATAACCCACTGCCAGTCTGGCCGGTACGCCCACAGTCCGCAGCATGACCGCCATGGTGGAACCAAAATACTCGCTGTAACCCTCTTGGAGTCCAAACAAGAAATGATCGACGCCGTCGGCCCCATAGGGAGGCGGGTTCACCCTGAGGTTATAAGGATAGGCATTCCTCAGGTAGTCCTCAATCGCCTCTGCCTTCCGGTAGGGGTTTGAAATCCCATCGGTGACCCTGGTTGCCAGGCCCCCAACCCGGTCCGGGAGATCTGGCGGCAACTGCAAGTACCGTTCTGAGACCCATGCCGGATACTCTGTACCGGCCTCGAACAGTTCTTGAGGCTTGGCCAGGGAGATTGCCGACGTTATTTCGTACGGTTCTCCGATGCTGAATTTGCCCCGGGGCTTGGTGACGGACAGAACTTCGGGTATCGCTGGCAACGCCTCGGTTATCTGAACCCCGATCGCCCGGCCCTCCACTCTATCAACTCGGTCCAACCGGAACTGGGGCGGCAAGGACGCAGCTAGTATCTGATCACTGACCTCCTCGCCTCCCGCTTCAAGAACACCAAACAGATCATCACCTACTTCCTGCAGATAACTGGGCAAGCTCGAATCTGGTCTCTGTAAATCAATCAGGTCAATGGTGTAAACCGGCGTGGCCTGAGTCTCAATCATCACGTCACGGTCCACCTGCAGGACCTGATCACCGGAGAAGAGCTTCTTCGACTCATACAACGGAGTCACAAAGTACGTAATCTCTTCCCGTTGGCGGTCGGTGACCGGCAGAGTGAAATCAGGCGTATAGCCCAACGGTTCGGTCACAGTATGGTCAGATATCCAACCCTTGCCGTTATAGGTGCTGTAGGTTCTGGCCTTCCAATACATCCCGGCGGGAGAGTCCACCCACAGGACCTGGGTTGTGGTGGGGTAGATACTCCCTTGCAAGGCCATCACGTTGTCCCAGATTCGGAAACCCAATGGACGGCGGGCAGGGAGCCCGGCAAACAGGCGGTTGAAGTCATCCTCCATCGTCTCTAGGGGATTGCGCATGGTCTCGTAGGCGTCGTTTGCCACATTCCATTTGGGTGCCACTGGGAGCAAAAAGGCAATCAGGATGACAACCACAGTTATCCCAAAGCTGTCTGAGAGGGACAAACCCGCCAGGTGATCATCCACCTTGACCGCACGTTTTTCCCACTCCCGCTTGCGCCTGATGGCCTGGACTCTCGCCACCAACAGTAGTGCGGTGAAGAGATACATCCCCATGTGGAAGGCAGTGTTTGGGGGCAGAAACGTCAGGTTCGAGAGCAGGCCAATCCCGCCCAGGACAAAAACGCCCCAGAAGTTTCCAAAGCGCAGAAACAGCCATGCCCCCAAGAAACCGGTCAGCCACGTCGAGACCATGAGGGCGAAGGAGAAGGGCAGTTTATCGATGTTGATCGAGCCATCACGGGCGGCGTCCAGCCACAGGTCCAATCGCGTCAGGACCTCCCCAAGACCACCAACGTCCGTGTTGTCGATACTGAAGTTGGAGAGTTGCCATAAGATCACACCCAGACCTACGGCAAGACCGACGGGAACCAAGGCGATGGACCAGAGGGGTATGCGGTAGAGCAGCAAGCCGGTCAACATGGCTATGATCAGTAGCTGCACCAGGTTTGGTGAGGGCACCCAGTCGGCCCGTTCCACCGACAGCACCACCGCGATCAGATTGACAACCAATAACCCGGCGGCAATCCAACCCTCGTTCGGTCTTAGGGTGCGTTCCAGCCAACCAATACCGTCGGTAACAGACTCGGCTGTTAGACCACTCCCTATTGGCTGGTTAGTCCCGATGGCCTCAGAGGTCATTCAATACCTCCGGCGACATCGGCGGCCCAACTGCGAGGTATCTCTCGTACCGGTGACTTAAGAACGTCGTTCAGGTCATCACCTTGTTTCACCAGGTAAACCGGTATCAGGTTGGCGCTCAGGGCTTCCATGGGTGCGGTCATATCCGTGAGCGACCCGAAACTGGACCGGTCAACCAGAACCACGGACACCTCCACCCCCTGGCGGCGCAGGTCAACCAGCGACGCCACCCACTCGGTTTCCACGGATGATGTGACCACCGTCAGGGCGTTGTACTGGTTCAGATTGACGCTTACGCCATAGACAAAATCCTGTAATGATCGCTCGCCGAAGGCACGTACCTCCGAGAACGTTTCCATCAGACGACCGCGGTGCTCGGGGCTGCTATCCGGCCTAAATATGTGTTCACGGTCTCCGTTGGTTGCCATCCCCACAGGCATGGAATGATTCATCAACTGGTCGACTATCGATGCCGCAACGGTCACTGACAGTTCTTCTGTGTTGTTGACTTCATCCAGGTCCATCCCAAAATGTGAGGATTCGTGCATGTCCAGAAGCACCCAGGCTTCAGTGGAGAGGCCCATGTCAAACTCTTTAACCATCAACTCGTTCATGCGAGCGGTATAGGGCCAGTGGATGCGGCGCATACTGTCGCCCTCAACGTAAGAGCGTATCGACGCCACATCCGTGGTTATCTGCTCCCAGTGTCGGGTTGTCTTGCTGTCACTGGGTAGTCCGGCGAACCGGACGTCTAGGTCTGGCAATGGTTCCACGGTGGGGAAGACTATGTAGGGATGCGGATCGTCGAATTCTCGCCGCAGACGAAATAACCCAAAGGGGTCCTGGCTGACCAGCCGAACGTGCCCGGAGCGGTACACTCCGCGTTTGGCCAGGTAGGTCTCGATCCGCCAGCTGCGTATCTGCTCCCGCATCAAGGCCAACCCGCGGCCGCTGGTGTTGGCAGACGGGCCTGTGGCCTCAGCGACCTCCAACCAGGACTTGGGCAGCCTGGTGTGGTTGACGATGGACACCTGGCCCGAAAGGTAGCCGCCAACCTGGCCACGGTTGGCATCCCGCGTCACCGTTAAGTCGATTCCGCGGAGATTAAGCCAGGCCCAGACAAACCCGATTCCAGTGACCAACAGCAGGACGTAGAGGAATCTGAAAAAGAAATCGAAGCCGGTGCCAAAGGCGTAGAAGCCGACCACCAAGAGCAACAGAACCATGCCAAAGAATCGCCTGTTCATGGCGTGGCTCCATACTGCATCATTCTCGCTGACAATTCAGGCTGACTAGCGGCTGGCACCGGGTACTGCCACAGATTCCAACAACCCTTCAACCACCTGTCTGGTCTGCAAGCCTCGCATCCTGGCGGACGAAGAAAGTATCAACCGGTGGGCCAACACGGCATAGGCCAGGTCTTTGACGTCATCAGGAATCACGTAATCCCGGTCACGCAAGATCACCATGGCGCGGACCGCGCGGAACATTCCCAGGGAAGCCCGTGGCGATGCGCCTAGAGACACGTCTTCATGGTTCCTGGTCGCCTCGATCAAACCGACAATATATTCGCGCACGGCGGCGTCCACATAGATGTTCCTGGCGGCTTCCTGAAGCTTGATCACATCACCAGCACTGGCGACGGCGCCAAGGTCTTCGATGGGGTGCGCTAGCTCCTGGCCCTCGATGACCGCCAATTCTTCTTCAAAGCTCGGATAGCCCAAACTGATCCGCATCAGGAACCGGTCTAGTTGCGCCTCTGGAAGGGGGAAGGTGCCCTCGTACTCAATGGGGTTTTGTGTCGCCATCACCACAAAGGGTTTGTCCAACGGGCGGGTTACACCATCCACCGAAACTTGCAGTTCCTCCATGGCTTCCAGCAACGCCGACTGTGTCTTGGGAGTGGCCCGGTTGATCTCGTCAACCAACACCACCTGGGCCATGACCGGACCCGGACGAAACTGGAACTCTCCGGTGCTCTGGTTATAGATGGAGACACCCACAATGTCGCTGGGTAAAAGGTCGGGGGTGAACTGGATTCTCTTAAAGGAACAGCCGATCGACACCGAGATGCTCTTCGCCAACATGGTCTTACCCACGCCGGGTACGTCCTCAATCAGGAGGTGTCCCTGGGCGATCACGGCGGCCAAGGCCCTTTCTATGACCGGCCTTTTGCCGATGATCACCTTGGATACGTTATCGACGATATCCTGCGCTATTCTTGTTGCTGGTTGCGTTTCTTTCACCTGAATCTCCC
>PCAH01000150.1 GCA_002730485.1 Dehalococcoidia bacterium
GACCGCGGCGTGAACTATCTTCTCGATCTGATGCTCCTGGCCCAACCGCGCCACCGAGTCGGCGTCGACTATGTCTCCCTGAACAAAGGTAATGTTAGCTGCTGCCGGGCCGACAAAATCCTGGAGCAGTTTGTCCGGCCCGTTGATGTCAAAACTGACCACCTGATGGCCGTTGCTGGCCAGGTCTTTGACTATGTTTGCCCCTACGAATCCCGTTCCGCCGGTCACGAGCGTTACCATGTCGCCTCCCTAAGCAATGTTCCCCGGATATTTGCTGTCCAACCGTGCACAGCTATTCTTAGTGCACTATGGTCTGTCATCGATCACTAGTCAATTAGAACTAGCGAACATTCCTACTCACGGCTGATCGGTTTTGAATTCCAACCTGGGTATAATACCGATGTGGCAACGTTATTAGAAGCTAAATCCCTCACCAAGCATTTCGGACAGACCATCGCGCTGACATCTGTGGACTTTCAGGTGCATGATGGCATCACCGGATTGCTTGGCCCCAACGGCGCTGGAAAGAGCACCGCCATCAAGTTGTCCTTGGGTCTGCTCAGGCCCACATCAGGTTCCGCTGAAGTACTGGGTCAGAGGCCTTATGAGGCCCTCGATATTCGGGCCAGGCTTGGCTACATGCCCGAGCATGACTGCCTGCCCACGGCCATCACAGCTTCAGAGTTCCTGACTCACATGGTGCAGGTCAGCGGCATACCGCCAGCCCAAGCCAGGACTCGCGCGGCAGATATCCTGCGCCATGTTGGCCTGGAAGAAGAACGGTATCGGCCTATTGGCCAGTACTCCACGGGAATGAAACAGCGGGTGAAGCTGGCCCAGGCGCTGGCCCACGACCCGGTGGTTGTCCTGCTTGACGAACCCACCGCCGGTCTAGACCCAGGCGGTCGCGAAGACATGCTGAGGCTGATCCGGCGCACTGGCCACGATTTTGGTATCAGCATCATCCTTTCCTCCCACCTGATGGGTGACGTGGAAAGCACCTGCGACCGGATCATAGTGCTGGAGGGCGGAGAGGTAACAGAACAGGGCGAGGTGGCCCACTTCACCAGCGAAACTGAGACTGTATTGATTGACGTGGACGGCAACCAAGAGGAGCTGATCACAGCCTTGGCCGGACGCGGTATCAGTGCAGTGGTCGATGGCGTTTCTCTGGCGGTGGAACTGGTGACAGAAGAACAATACGATGCCATCCGTGATTCGCTGGTGGAGGCCAATGTGCGCCTACGCCGAATGGCACCCCGAAGGCATCAATTGACCGATATCTTCCGGAGCGACAAGTCATGACCCAACGGACGGGCGAACTCTTCGATCTGGGATACCAGCACTATGACGGCCCCCGCGAGGGGCGGGCACGTGCCAGGAAGGCCGTGTTTTTCGACGGGTTCCGGACCACCCTGGGTCTGGGCCGTGGCGCTGGTGCAAAGGTTTTGCCCATACTGTTGTTCGGCGCAGCAATGGCGCCAGCTGTGATACTGGCGCTGATCGCTTCGTTATCGGAAGGCCAATTGGACCTGCCAGGCCACCCTGAATACTACCAGATCGTCTCCATAGTCCTGCTGATCTTCGCGGCCATCATCGCGCCGGAACTGCTGTGTCCTGACCGTCGAAACGGCGTACTCAACCTCTACTTGGTACGACCAATGAGCATCGGCGATTATGTAGCTGCCCGCTGGTTGGCCTTCTTCGCGATTACATTGCTGTTGGTCTATTCAGGCCAATTAGTCCTGTTGGCAGGTCTGGTGCTTTCCGCCTCCAATCCGGCTGATTACGTCCAGGACAATTGGCTAGACCTCCCCCGAATTCTCGGGGCCGGATTCCTGCTCGCCGCATTCATAACCACGCTGCCGCTGGCCGTGGCCGCCTTCACAGACCGTAGGGCCATTGCCGCAGCCTTTGTGATCGGGATATTCATAATCTCCACGGCCACCGCGGGAGCCTTGACCGAATGCCATGAACCACCGATCCGAGATGACGGCTCGAGGTGCGAACCAGTCACCGGAGACGCGGCCAAGTGGTTGACCATGGTGGACGTCACCCGGGTGCCCACCAATGTAAACAACATGATCTTTGATACCGAGTCCGGAGATACTCGCGACCAGTTGGTCGAAGAACTTCCAAAGATCGTACCCGTAGGTTGGTACATCATCCTGACCGGCGGACTTGCCACGGCCCTATGGCTCCGGTACCGGAGGTTGGCCGCGTGAGCGAGTCTCAAATGGCAACTCAAAACTCTGTGATCAACGTGGACGGTGTTTCAAAATGGTTCGGCAACGTAGTAGCCGTCAACGACGTCAGTTTCCAGATCCAACCTGGTATCACCGGATTGCTGGGCCCCAACGGCGCCGGTAAATCGACCATCCTGCACATGATCACCGGCAAGGCATCGTGCTCCGAAGGCGAGGTCACGGTGTTGGGCGAATCGACCAGAGACAATCCGGGACTCTACCGGAAGGTCGGCGTAATGTCGGAACACGAGGCAGTGTACGGTTTTCTATCGGGCCGCGAATTCGTTGAACTCGCCGCCAAATTGCAGGGATTGACTCCAATCGCTGACGCCGTAGATCGGGCCATCGGATTGGTCGGGATGGCAGACGCCCAAGAACGCAAGCTGAGTACGTATTCCCGGGGTATGCGCCAGAGGATGCGGCTGGCTGCTGCCATGGTGCATGACCCACAAGTATTGATCCTAGACGAACCGCTGAACGGGACCGACCCACGCCAGCGTCTGGACTTTCACGACGCCATGAACAGATTGGCTGATCAAGGCAAGACGGTCTTGATCTCCTCGCACATCCTAGAAGAGGTTGAAACCCTCGCCTCAACCATATTGTTGATGGTGAGCGGCAAATTGGCCGCCGCCGGGGACTTTCGGGCCATACGGGAGAAGCTGGACGAGCAGGCCTACAGGGTACGCGTGGTGACTGACTCTCCCCGTCGGATGGCCGCTGCGTTGGTGGGGGTCGATGACATCGATTCCGTCAGCGTCGATAACGACGCCGAATTAACGGTCTTAAGCAGAAACGCTGCCACGCTGCAAAGATCCATCCCCCGACTAGCCCAAGAACAAGGGATTAGGCTTAAACGGGTTGAGCAGTTGGACGGCTCTTTGGAGAGTATCTTCAGCTACGTGGTTGACCGCTAATGGGAACGATATTCAGGCTATCCATCCGACAGCTTACGGGCCGTTGGCGTGTCGCCCTGATCCTATTCCTGGCCGCGTTGCCGGTGGGACTGGCGCTAATAGACAATTTCACCGTTTCCGACGACCCAACGTTCAACCGGGACTTCACCAACATCCTTCTGGACGGCATGTTGGTCGCCGGGATATTGCCCATCGTGACCATGGCCCTGGCAACCTCCGCATTTGGCAATGAGCTAGAAGACAAGACCCTGAGCTACCTGTCCCTGATGCCGGTGGCACGGTGGCGAATAGTGTTGCCAAAGGTATTCGCCTCACTGGCCATCTGCGGGCCCCTGTTGGTAGTGAGTGGTGTGATAGCCACTCTTCTGGGGTTTGACGGCGCAATCAGGCCCACAGTCGCCGTGGCGGTATCATTGGGTGTGGGGGTCATCGCCTACGCCACCATCTTCACCTGGGCCGGACTGGTCACCACCAGAGCACTCCCCTTTGCCCTGGTCTACGTCCTGCTCTGGGAAGGCGTTATCAGTTCATTCATCCGTGGCGTTGATTACCTGAGCGTCCGTGGATACACTCTTGCAATCATGAGCGGACTAGACGAGTCCAGTTTCCCGGCCCTGGAAGACCGGGTCATTGAATTGCCGGTAGCCATTGGCGGTGCAGTGATCGTGACCGTGCTATTCTTGTTCCTGGGCGTACGGCGACTGAGCCGGATGGACGTCCCATAATCTTTCTACAACCACCAGAGGTCACCCTAGCAGACGATGAAAATCACCGATATCACCAGCGAAGTATTTGAGTGGGAGAGGCCTGGAATCTGGAACGGAGGCCACTTCTACGGGCCTGGGCGTCTCCACAAAGTCACGGTTTACACCGATGAGGGCATCACCGGCTCCGGCTGGAACGGCGGCACTGCCGCGGAACGCCCCCTGAACCTGTTTCCAGGTTATGTAGATTATTTCCGTCCATTGGTCGTTGGCCGCGACCCCATGGAGACCCGGTCGTTGGCCCATGATCTGGGTGAGAAACTGATCAAGATACTGGGCCCTGGCGGCATCAACACCCAGGTACTGGCCGCCATCAACATCGCCTGCTGGGACATCAAGGGCAAAGCCACTGGCCAGTCAATTCACCAGATGCTGGGCGGGGCTCAAGACCGGGTACGCACTTACATCGCCGGCGGCTATTACGCTGAGGACAAGGGCCTTGAGGAATTGCAGGAAGAAGTGCGTTTCAATGTGGAGGAGATGCACGCCTCCGCGGTCAAGATCAAGATCGGCGACCCCAACATGGGTATTGTCGGTGACATGCGCCGGGTGGAAGCCGCCCGAACGGCCATCGGAGACAAGGCAACCCTGCTGGTGGACGCCAACTGCGCACTGGACCTGGAGACTTCCCTGGAATTCGCCAGACAACTGCCTCAATACGACGTCTACTGGTTCGAAGAGCCCCTGCCTATCCACGACTACGAGGGCCACGGGCAGCTTGCCGATGCCTCCAGCGTGAAGATCGCCACGGGTGAGAACGGATACCACCTGGCCCACTTCAAGACATTGCTTGACCACAAAGGCGCGTCCATATTGAACGTGGATGTGGCCATCGTACCCGGATATGACGTAGCGATGGATATCGCAGACCTAGCGGCAGAACGGGGCGTCTCAATCGCTCCCCACGGCTGCCAGGAATTGCAGCTTCCCTTGGTTGCCTCCATCCCCCACGGAGAGTTCCTGGAGATATACCCGGTGGCGGTGGACCCTCTGCGCACAGAGATGTTTCAACCGCTGCTGAAACCCGACGAAGACGGCTACGTGACGGTGCCGGACCGACCGGGATTGGGGTATGAACTGAACATGGACCTGCTCAACCGGTATAAGGTCGGCTAGGGGATTTCCAACCACACAATGAGTGAAGAGAACGGAATCAGCATCAGACCTGCAACTCCGGACGACGTTGGCCTGGTACTACAGTTCATCAAGGGTCTGGCCGATTACGAAAAGCTGGCAGATCAAGTGGTGGCCACAGAGGCCAACATGTACGATTCCCTGTTTGGCCCCGACGCCAACGCTGAGGCGGTTTTCGCCTGCCACCGTGATGGAGACCCGAAAGAGGTTGGGTGCGCGGTGTTCACCCAGCACTATTCCACCTACTCGGGGAATTCCAGTCTGTACCTGGAAGATGTGTTTGTACTGCCAGAGTGGCGTAGCTATGGAGTGGGCCGTGAGTTGATGGCTTACGGTGCCGGATTGGCCCAATCCCGAGGCTACCCCAGGATGGAATGGTCGGTGTTGGACTGGAACGATCCAGCCATCGGGTTCTACGAGAACCTCGGTGCTGAACAAGTGAAGGGCTGGTTGACCTACCGTCTTTCAGGCGACGCCCTCAAGCGACTTAATCCTCCGGACTAACTCAAACCTTTTTGTCAGAGTCCAGATTGACTGATCGGTCATTTACCAGTTCCTTTATGAAGCCTAATCCGATGATGCCAGCTAATAGTGCGGCCAACCCTGAGATAACCGCCAGAGCTATAAACAATATCCCCGCAAGGCCCATACCTTCAATTCGAATCACCGCTTCACTAGGGTCTGACGGGTTATAGCGGACCGATACGGAATTTCCGGGTGCGTAGTTCCTCAGATCTTTTTTCGCACTGTCTATGTTGCAATTAAAGCACCATCGGTTCCAGAAGGCCTTCCCGGAATAAGTCCGTCCCTCAACATCGTAGGCGAAATCAACAACAAGAGAATCTAGCCAGGTCGGCTCTCCTTTTTCGCGGCTCAGCACTGACGGCGAAATTACATTTCCCTGGACGCTGGGACAAGCAGCTTGCGCGTCTTTGAGTTCTTTAGCGTCTAGGACCGTATTCGAGAAAAAGAGGACTCCTATGACGCCGAGTGCGACCACGGCCAGCGCGACGGCGAACGTCATCGTATTTGATCGTCGATAAGGGGGTTTCCCATAGCATAATGCTGCATCTGAATCCCTTGGCATTCAACGTCATACAACAAAATTTCATGGCTGATCGGTCAAGGAGAACGGGAGGTTCGGCATCCTTCACCATAGGGACACCATCATGATCGGTCTATAACGCCTATATCCCCTTGAACCACTGGCTGAACTGAGCTGCCAGGTCGGCGTCTCCGTCTATGGCCAAATGCCCGGCGGCAATGGCGTCGGCCGCGGCCATGCGCCCATACATCAGCAGGGCAAAGACATGGGTGTGGCAGCAGAAGGTCACATCAGCCGTGTCTTGGGATGTCTCTTCGTAGCGGAACTTGTCACCATCGACAACGATGTCGGTTGTGACTGGCAGCGGAGTCTTCACGTCAAAGCGGTAGCGCACTGGCCGGTCCAGGGCCGGACCGGCCCAGAAAGCCCAGCGAAGGGAGCCCGAAGCGAACGATTCCTGGATCAGGATGATTATGGAGGCCAGGCCGGAAGCGGACAACCCGGATTTTTCCTCGATGGCCGAGCGTATATCCCACTCGTGGAGGATCACCTCTTTGAAGCGCAGGTCCACAAAGTTGCCGGCGGGGACGATGCTGCCAGGATGGTAACAAGGTTTGGCTTGGTCCCCGGGGCTGAGTCCGGTCAGGAGGTTGATCAGGTGGTTGTCCTTCTCGAGGTAAGTCTCAAGAAGCTTGTCTCCCAAACGCTCCCGCGCGGCGATGGACGACTTGGCCAGGGCGGCGGCGCTGATGGAAGGGTGGCCTGTCCCAGCCTCGGGCCTGCCTTCCGGCGGAGCTGATTCGCCCTGTAGGCCGCGGGCCACGGTTCCCGCATAGAACTCTGAATTACCGACCAGGTGGGCAACGACGTCAGCCACCGTCCATTCGTCGCAGGCGCTTTGACGACCCCACGCATCTCCGGGGAGATTCTTCAAATAGTCCTGGAATCGCTCTGATTCAGATTTGTATAGTTTCGCCCGTTCTTCGAATGCTTCCATCAATCCCTCGGTTCGCCCGTAAGATAATTCATGCGGAGAGAGTATAGAATCTCGACAATGTGGATTCAACACTGTCCTCGCTGGGTGTTAATCCCTGTTGAAATTAGACTTGAACCGGTTCACATCAAACCCAGGTGGTTCAAATATGAGGTTGAGATGAGATTTCTGACGATAGGGATGATTGGGCTTATTGCATTGGCTTTAGCGGCCTGCGGTGGCGGCGGAGGCACCGAGATCAAAGTCGGACAATTGGTATCAGGGGAGATCACATCCTCGGACACCGATGACGGCGAATGGAAATCCCAGACCTACGTGATCGATGTCGTTGAAGATATCTCGTATTCGTTTGAGCTAACCAGCCTCGGTGACGACACGGTAGGGATATGGAACGCCGAGGCCTCTGGTTATATCGTGGAGACCAATCTTATCGTTACCAACCACACCCAGACCTTTATCTTCCCGGAGAGCGGCTCTCAAAACTCTACTTCCAGAGCCTAGCTTCAGACGTTCCCTCCCCATTCACGTTCAAAGTTTCTATCCGGTAGGTACTGTTTATGTCACTCTCTGGCCGATGTTGTACTAGATTGGTCATAGGCTTTCTTTAACTTCAACGATGTGGGTACAGTTAATCGATATCACCCCTCATTGGAGTAATCATGAAACATCTGTTTTTAGTTCTGGCAGGCCTCCTCGCCGTGATGGTGATGGGTTGCAGCATCTTGGGTGGTTCAGCAACAATCACGCATGGTGAAGAGACGTCGGGAACGATCACGGACGGTGACAGCGATGTCGACGGCTGGAAGTCAAAGGCTTATAAGGTCGATGTCCGCGGAGGCGTGGAGTATTTCATCCGCCTGACCCACGATGACAGCGAAACGGTGGCTCTTTGGAGTCCCGACGCCGATGCGTATCTCGCATTAGTCAACTCAGAGATTTCTTCGCACACCGCTTCTTACAAATTCTCGGAGACCGGATCGCAAGAGCTGATCTTACGTGTTCCCGAAACGCAAGTTCCGGCAAATTACCACTTAAGGTGTGGACCCCTGGCAGTTAGGTTTTCCTAAAACCCCGGAAGAACGCTCTGACCTCTTCGGCCAATAGTTGCGGCTCTTCCAACGCTGCGAAGTGACCGCCCTTGGTCATCTCAGTCCACCGTTGCACGTCATAGGAGCGATCGCCCCACTCTCTGGGAGGTTTTGAAATCTCCTGGGGAAACATGGCCATTCCGGCAGGGGCGGGCACCTTTTGGTCTTGTTCCATCACCCACAGGTTCTTCTGATTCTCGTAGTACATGCGGGTGGAAGAGCTGATCGTCTGAGTCACCCAATAGATGGTGACAATGGTCAGCAACTCATCTTTGGTATAGCTCTTTTCCACGTCGCCAGCGCAGTCGCTCCACGTCCGGTATTTCTCCACGATCCATGAAGCCAGTCCCGCCGGAGAGTCGTTTAACCCGTAGGCCAAAGTCTGGGGTTTGGTGCCCTGTATGTGGCTGTAACCGCCCTCGTCGTCGAACCACTTTGCCCGCTGGGTTATCAGCGCTTGTTCGGCGTCCGTGAGGGGCCGAGAGCCCGAGCCCAGATAGGGAGTGGGTCTGGTGATGGACGTGAGGTGAATGCCGAACAGGCTATCGGCATGGGCAAAACCCAGTCTCGCTGTCACGCCGCTCCCTATGTCACCACCCTGAGCGGCGAACCTGGGATAGCCCAGATTTTGGGTCATCAACTTGTTCCACATGCCTGCCACCTTCTGAACCTCCATGCCTCGGTCCTGGGCGTGGTCAGAAAATCCGAATCCAGGCAGTGATGGAGCAACAACGTCAAACGAATCTGCAGCATCGCCGCCGTGGCTGGCCGGATCAGTTAGCAGGGGAATTATCTTGGTCATCTCAAAGAAGCAGCTGGGCCAACCGTGTGTCATGATCAGCGGGATCGGGTTCGGCCCCTTGCCCTTCTCGTGAATGAAATGGATATCCAGACCGTCCACCACAGATTTGAAGTGGTTGAAAGCATTTAGTTTGGCTTCCTGGGCGCGCCAGTCGAAATCGGTCCGCCAGTATTCAACCAATTCCTTTATGTAGCCCAGGTTACTGCCGTAATCCCAGCCAGAATTGGGAATTTCATCGGGCCAGCGGGTGTCGGCCAGACGCTGTCGCAGGTCATCCAGGACACTATCTTCCACCTTGATTGTGAACGGTCTTACATCCATCCTATGAATTCTCCTTTCGGTGATTGGGATTACTTAATCTGAGATGTTGTAGACGCGGGCGGCGGTGTCGTGGAACATGTCAGCCCGTTCTGAGGCTGAATAGCCCTGGGACAGCCGTTTGAATGCGTTGTAGATCACATTGTAGGAATAGGAGATCTTGTCCACGGGGAAGTTGCTCTCAAACATGCAGCGACTAGGGCCAAACTGCTGGATGCAGTGTTCCATGAGTGGACTGAGTTGTTGGGCCAGTTCCTCCGAGCCGATGGCGGTCTCACGGTCGTGCCAATAATACCCGTAGCGCAGCTGACCTACCCCGCCCAGTTTCATGATGATGTTGGGGCATTTGGCCACTTCTTCCACACCTTTTCGCCATTCGGGCATCACTTCATCGTCCCGGTTGGCGTAGGGCCCGATCCTAACCAGACCACCGATATGGTTCAAGACTATTGGGAGTTCCGGTACTGCTTTTGCGAAGTCGACCAACTCCGACAATTGGTGGAAGTAGAGCGAGTTCTCGAGGATCAATCCCATGTCGGCCAGCACCTTGGCTCCGGCGCGGTAACCATCGGTACCCAGGGCTCCCTTGATATCGCGGTTGGCCAGTTCCGGGCTCTCATCGTACCCAACGGAGTGTCGCACTCCCCGGAAGCGGTTGGGGCTAGCGGCCTGCATGGCTTCCAGAACCGGACGCACACCCTCGCCCAGTTTGAGGTCAGCGTGGCCAATGATACCGGCTGCGGCTTTTGTGGGGCCTTGGCTGCCAGATGCTGCAGCATCGGCGATGGTCTGGATGTACTCGACCTCACCCACGGGCTTCATCTCGTCGGGGCCATCGGTTCGGTACTCGCAGCGGACCTCTATGAACACGGTCGATTTCACGTTGTGTCCGCTGCCAACGTCACTAGACAATTCAGGCAGCAGATACCGTTGGTAGAGCACCGGCTCTGGCCGCTCCACCCAGAAATGGTGGTGGGGGTCGCAGATGGGAATCTCAGGCTCCAGGGTTTCCTCGGGGGTTTGGGCTAACCAGTCATTGCCTCCGGGCATGATGATCCTCCATCGATGTTCTGCTTGATATTTGGCGGCCCAATAATAGCACGGAGGGGCTAACCAGATGCGTGTATCATTAGCGGCAATCCTTTCTACGGCGATGTACACGATCAGGGGAGAGGCGAGATGTCAGATATAGCGGGCAAGGTGGTTGCGGTCACTGGCGCGGCCAGAGGCATGGGAAGGGCCATGGTGCGTGGCCTTTTGACGGAAGGCGCCAAGGTCGTTGCCATGGACCTGTCCTGGAACCCCACTGGCTTCTCCGGAGATAATGACACCGCCTTTCTGAACGAACTTCAGGAGCGGTCCGACGACGTTTTGATCTCCACTGTGGACATCAGCGATGCCGCTCAGGTTCAAAACGCCTACCAAACCACCCAGGAGAAGTTTGGGACTGTGGATGCGTTGGTCAACAACGCCAGCGTGCGCCAACGAAATCTGTTCCCGCCCACCGGCAAGACCACCACTCTGGAGACTGAGGATTCCGACTGGGAGAAGATGTTCGGCGTTGGTGTTTTCGGAACACTGAAGGTGACCAGGCAGTTCATCAAGCCGATGTTGGAGAAGCAGAACGGCAGTGTCATCACGGTCATCAGCGGCGGCGCCATGCACACTGCCCTGGGCGGAGCCTACGTGGCTCAGCGTTCCAGCAGCAGGGAGATGCCGTATCAATCGGCCAAGGCGGCCACGCTGACGATGATGTACTACCTGGCCGACGAGGTACGGGATAATAACGTGGCGGTGAACATTCTCATCCCAGGCAACGCCCGTACCACCGGGTACGACGAGCAGAATGACGCCAGGCGCGATGCGGGTCAGGGAGGAAACAGGCCAGGCCGAATCTCCATGCTGCCGGAGCACATCGTCCCCATAACCGTGTTCCTGGCCGAGCAAGACGCCAACACCGGTATCACCGGAAGGTGTTTTGACGTTCCCACCTGGAACCTGGAACACGGCCTAGGCGGACCAGAAACCTGGCGTGACCCTAACGCCAACCGGGCTTAGATTCGACCTCCGCAAGCCCCGTCATTCCGGCGGAGGCCGGAAACCACTCAACCAGAACGCTCCGCTCATGGAGAGCCTTTCGAACCGCCGCTGCGCCGCAGTATTTGCTCATATGTGACATGACCTGGGCGCATCCTTCGACGGAGCTCAGGACGAGCGGTTGGTTGGGCAGGACATTTCACCACTCACCCGTCTTTCCAGCGAAGGCTGGAATCCAGAATGCCTCGCACCGGCACACAGTGGGACTAAATGCGTAATACGTCGCTTGCTTGTGCTTCCTCTATGTACTTCTGAACATCTACGGGGAGTAGGAACCCCTCAGATTCTAGTCGTTGGGCGGCTTTGGTCACTTCTGCCACATATCCGTCGTGGTCCATGTACCGTTCCTCAAGGGATTGGCGAGGGTCACCGGCTTCAATCCGTTCTGCCTTGGTGGCTTTGAACGGGATGTGCTGGCCTTCAGCTTCGTTGCCGTCGTTCTCGCCGAAGCCTGCACGGCGCAGAGCCCAGCCGGTGGTGGTGGCGATGGGCGCTGCAACCTCAGGCAGGCGGATACCGGCAAGTTCGTTCCCGTCCGCATCGACTTTGGACACGAAGTTGGGATAGGTGAGGCAGCCAACGACCGAAGGCGGGATGTTGGACACGATCTCTTCCTCGAACCGTTCACCAAAATCCAGCAGATACCTGGTTGTGATGACCCCGTTGTAGGTCACTCCGGGGATGGTCGGCCAGCCCAATTCGGCCTGGGGCGCAATTCCCGTCTGGGAGCCGGGTTGGGGCACGGCAAACACCGCATTTTCAGAGGCCCTGGGCACCCGGCTCTCCGGTGGCATGGTCCCATCAGTGACCCAGGCGTCAAGGGCTACTAAAAGTGCCCGTTCCGCGGCGATGGGGTCGACTGCGTTTGTGAACTGCTGGCCTGCACCCCGTTTGGTGCTGTCGCCCACCCGGTGGGAGCTCCCAGAAATCATGTAGAAACGGGCGTAATCCGGGTCTGGCAGGTCGTTACCCTGGGTGTCTGTGTGCAGCAGGGAGCAGGCTTTAACCCAGTACTCGCTGGCCGTATTGATATTAAAACGCTTGGCGCAGGTATCGTTCGCCAATGAGAGTTCATCACGTCCCGCTGTCTTGCCGGTCAGATGATCGGTCAGCACCTGGTGCGCGAAGGGAAAGACGCCTTCCGGATAGAGGTGGTTCTGGCGGTTCTGTGGATTCCAGCTTTCGCTGGAATGACGGTGGGTGTGGCACCAAAATCCGTTCGTCCTGAGTTCCGTCGAAGGATGCGCATCAGTCATGTAACTAGTGGAATTCTGCCTTCGCAATAATGACGGGCAGGTGTAAATCAAACAAAAACCCCAGCAAGAATGCTGGGGTTTTTGATTTCCTAGAACGTAGTATTTAAGGGTTTATCACGCCGGATTGGTGGCCGACTATGAAGGTCTCCCAATGCTCTGCGTAGTCGACCACTGAATTCACCATGGCCTCAGGCCGGTCGCCGACGATGCAGTGGCCAGCGTCGTACACGATTGCGATGTTGCAGTTGGGTATCTTTTCTCGGTAGACCCTGGCGGCTTCTGGGGAAACCAGCCTGTCATTTTTCCCGAATATAGCCAGGGTGGGACAGTGGATATCCGCCAATCTGGACTCAGCTTCAGCGTCGTGGCCCCCCACTTTCAACCGTCGCAGCAATTCCGATTCTTTAGCGAATACGTCCGGTGCCAATGGAGAAAACTTTTGAGCGTTCTCGCTGTGGGCAAACATGGAATCATGGAATTCTTGGGCAGTGGTCTCGGCGGTGCCCCACTGCGGTTTGATCGCAGCAGGTGAAACCAGTATCAGGGCTTCCACTTGGTCCGGAGATTGGACGGCCTGCCAGAGAGCAACATGGGCACCAAATGACGTTCCGATTAACGTGTAGCGCTCCGAAGTGAGCGCGGATGCAGTGCCTGCGACAACAGACGCCAAGTCACCAACCGACTGCGAGTCCGTATTTACGTTGGAGTCGCCCATACCTGGCAGTTCTAGGGAGAAGACCTGGTACTTCTCGGCCAGGGCTTCATGGAGTGGGGTGTCATGCCATCCAGTTTGGTCCAGCATTATCACGGGCCGCCCCTGGCCTGCATGCCAATAGCGGACGGAATACCCGCCAGCGTCCACCTGTCCTTGTTTGAACTCCATGACTAAATCTCTCTGAGTTGGGGAATGACGTGTTTGCCGAACAACTCAAGTTCCTCCAACACGGCTTTATGGTCCACTTTGTTCTGCTGGAAGGGCATGTCGATCACACCCACCCCACAGCGGTCGTGAAACTCTTTCATCTGCTTGACCACGGTGTCGGGCCCACCGAGGAAGTTGATTCCCAGAGCGTTACCGATCACGTCCCCCTCGGGACTGCCGGCCACCAGGCCCCTAAGGTCGAACGGTCCGCCGGTACGGGCTGATTGAATCGCCTCTGCCACCGTGCGCCGCAAGGGGATGTTCGGTCCTGGCTTGGATTTCATCAGCCCTTCAAACCACTCTGTGGCCAGTTCATCGGTCTCAGCCACATAGATGCTGCCACGATAGACGATGTCATCCGGGCCTGGGGTCCAGCCCGCCTCTTCGCACCATTTGCGGTACTTGTCGGTTATCACACCGACCTCATCCACCGACAGAAATGACACGCCAAGACCGAGGCGGTTCTCAGCGGCGTAGCGGATGGTGTCGTCACTTCTGGTACCGACTATCACCGGTGGGACGGGTTGCTGTACCGGGCGAGGCCAGACAGCCACCGTTCGGTACTGATAGTAGCGGCCTTCCCAGGAGAAGGGTTGCGGCTCGGTTAGCGCCTTCAGGATCAGGTCCATGCTTTCCAACAGCCTGCCCCGTCCCTCCGCTGGGTTCACACTGTAGACCTGGTCTTCGTTGGGAGTGCCACGGAGGAATCCGGCGACGAGACGGCCCTCGCTCAGGTTATCGAGCAGCGCCAGTTCTTCGGCAACGCGCACCGGATTGTTGAGCGGCAGCAGGTGGCCGAGCACGGCGATCTTGATCTTCTTGCACCTTTCCGCCACCGCTGCGGCCATGACGGCTGGTGTGCCGGTGGGGATGCGGCCGGAATAGTGGTGCTCCGAAAAACTCAGCCAGTCGAAGCCCACGGACTCGGCCAATTCGCACTCATCCATCCCTTCCTTGTAGCTCTGCACCGAGATATCTGGATCGGCGTACGCTGGCGGGACTGGCCAGGTAAAGGGAAACTTGTGCCGTTCCGAGTATCCCATTCCAGCAAAAAGAGATGTTTTCATGCCTCTAATCCTTTGGCGGTGCCAACGCACAGGCCCTGGCTGACCGTGAATATGTGGGGAATATTACCGTTGGGATGGGCTCAACGTCCACCATCAATCTAAGACCGCAAGACCAAAACAAAGACGGTGTTTCGTTTCTGGGGCTGGCGGCTTATTATAGTGGGCGTAAATTCGGCTTATAAAAACGATATGAACACTTGGAGGGCGTAATGCTCACAGAGAACATCCGATTGAAGAACATCAACCACATCACCTACAACGTCAGAGACAAGGAAGCAGCTCTGAAGTGGTATCAGGACATCCTTGGTGTGGGACAGATTCCCAAGATGGTCAACGGGGATCACCTCTATTGGCTGCAACTGCCCAGCGGCGCCATGATACACATCATCGAGAACCCTCTCGCCCCGTCCGCGCCCTCCCATCACACCGCATTCGAGGTGGACGACATCGACGCCTCCCACGAGTACTTCAATGGCAAGGGCATCGTCACCACAGACATACAGACCAGAAACGACGGACAGCGGGCCTTCTACCTGGACGACTTAGACGGCAACAGAATTGAGATCTGCACGGTCTCCGGCTTCGGCGTCCTGGTCTAAACTTGTCTC
>PCAH01000151.1 GCA_002730485.1 Dehalococcoidia bacterium
CCAAAGCCAGCTTGGCGATGGAATGAACGGTCGCTGGTGCAACCACAATAACGTCGGCCTGTTGGGCCAGAGCGACGTGTTCCACGCTGTACTCGGAATCCGGGTCGAACTGGTCTGTCACCACCGCCCGATGGGTGATGCTTCGAAATGCCAGAGGGGTGACAAACTGGGTGGAACCATAACTCATGATGACGTCCACGAGCGCCCCGGCCTGCACCAGCTTGCTGGCCAGGTCCAGCGCCTTGTAACAGGCGATGCTCCCGGTTACCCCCAGGACAACGTGTTTATCTGCCAGCGGTCCAGCCACGGCTCTCTTCCAATGCTTCTAGTTTAGGCACGGTCATTTGGACTTATTCATATTGTAGATCAGGCGGAGACCGATCAGTGTCAGGTCTTGATTGATATCGTCAAACACATCCGCTTCTTGGGAGATGATGGTGGCCAACCCGCCGGTGCCGATGACCTTAGAGTCATCCCCAAGTTCACTCTTGAACCGATCCACCAGTCCAGTCACCAAACCGGCGTAGCCAAGCACCAGCCCCGCCTGCAACGCCATGGAGGTGTTCTGACCGATGGCTGACTTGGGTGCCACCAGTTCCACCCGGCGCAGTTGGGAGGTATTCAGGAATAACGCCTCCGCCGCGACGTTGATACCGGGGGCGATCGCACCGCCTAGGTAGACGCCATCTTTGGAGATTGCGTCAAAGACCGTTGCGGTGCCAAAGTCAACGATTATGACCGGCTGGCCGTACAGTTGGATGGCGGCCACCGCGTCGACGATCCGGTCTGCACCGACGTCACGGGGGTTGTCATAGCTGATCTGCAAACCGGTGCGAACCCCGGCGGTGATGGACAGCGGTTTCACGTGGAAATAAGTCTCAGATAGCTCTTCAAATACTCCCGTCAGCGGTGGCACCACGCTGCACATACAAACGTCGGTGATGGTTGAGCGCTCAACCCCGTTCAACGCCAAAAGGTCTCTGATCATCAGTCCGTATTCGTCTGAGGAGCGCCTGGCGTCCGTTGAGACCCTGAGATTGGCCACCAGGGATTCATCCTTGAATACACCCAGGTTGACCATGCTATTTCCGATATCTACTGCTAAGAGCATTACTTGGTATTATCCGGATCGTTCATGAAATTGGCCGATATTGATTGGTCGCAATTATACCTACGCCTGCAAAACGGGGCAACGACGTCTGTCGGACCACGATGGTTACCGTTGATTCTGAAGGACACTGGATTAGGGCCAAAGTCCTGATATAATGGCTTCCTTTGGCACTATTGCCGATTGCATCTATTTTGTAGATTAGTGATTGGGGAAATCTACCCATATTCGGGCTAGACAAAGTTCAGTCAGGGATCTTTGACCATGAACGAACCCATCATAAGAACCACCCAACTAACCAAGTTGTACGGTCGGAAACTGGCTCTATCCGACCTAGACCTTGAAGTCCGCCGCGGTGAGGTCTTTGCCTTCCTTGGGCCCAATGGGGCAGGCAAGACAACCACTATCCGCCTTCTTCTGGACCTCATACGCCCGACCAATGGGCAGGCCCAAGTCTTTGGACTGAACGCCCATAGCCACAGCGCAGAGATCAGATCCAGGACCGGATATCTCCCGGGGAACTTGGTGATGTATGAAAATCTCACCGGACGGGAACTGCTGGTGTTTTTCGCCCACCTTCAGGGTGGAGTCGACTGGCAATTCACCATGGATTTGGCCCTGCGGTTGGACGTAGACCTGGACCGCAAGATCAAGACCCTCTCCCAGGGCAACAAACAGAAGGTCGGCCTGGTTCAGGCCCTGATGGGTCAACCGGAACTGCTGATCCTTGACGAGCCGACCGCTGGTCTGGACCCGTTGGTGCGCCAGGAATTTTACGCGGCTATCAGAGAAGCCAGAGACCGGGGCCAAACCATCTTCTTATCCTCCCACGTTCTGGCGGAAGTTGAGCGGATAGCAGACCGGGTAGCCATGGTACGTAGAGGAAGACTGGTGCTGGTGGACGAAGTGGCAGATCTGAAAGCCAAAGCGCCGCGCAGACTGGAATTGAGCTTCAACCATCTGGCACCAATAGACGCGTTCCGTAGGTTGCCTGGGGTGACTGACCTTAGCTCAGAGGACAATATCCTCTTCTGCAAGATGGATGGGTCGGTTGATCAGTTGGTGAAGACAGCCTCCCGCTACGAGGTAACCAACATCACCAGCCACGAGTCCGACCTAGAAGAGATATTCCTGGATTACTACAGGGATACCACCGAAGAGGCAACGGCACCGGAAGGAAACGAGATTGCTGGCTAACGTGTTTCTTAAATCCCTGCGCGATCAGCGGCGGTCACTCTGCTGGTGGTTGGTCGGAGTGGCAGCTTTATCCATATTCACCGTTCTTTTTTATCCCAGCATCGCCGATGATCCGGCATTTGACGAGATGCTGGAAAGACTGCCCGAAGCCCTATCCAGGGCGATGCTAGGTGATGTCAAAGACCTGACCTCACCGGAAGGCTACCTTAACAGTCAGTTGTTCGTGTTTATGATCCCCTTGGTGCTGATGGTATTCACCGTGGGCAAGGGAACCGGCGGAATCGCCGGAGAAGAAGAAAAAGGGACCCTGGAACTGCTCTTGTCCTACCCCATCAGTCGGTGGCGGCTGGTTGTGGACAAGTTCTTGGCCATGGGGGTGGCGACCGGCGTCATAGCAACCGGTATCTGGTTTTCGCTGTTTGTGGGAGCCATCATGGTGGGCATGGAGATAGGTGCGTGGCGGCTGGCGGAAGCCACATTCAGCGCCGCCTGGCTCAGTATGGTGTTTGGCACCTTCGCCCTGGCCCTCGGCTCCGCCATTGGAAAACGGAATACGAGCATCGGGATAACCGCCGGATTGGCCACCGCGGCCTATCTGTTGAACGCCATGGCTCCGTTAGCGGACGTTCTGGAGCCATCCCGAAAGTTCTCACCTTTCTACTACTACAACAGCGATGATCCCCTCAGCAACGGCCTTGATCCGTTGCATGTCTTAGTGATGTCCGCTATGGTGGCGATCTTCCTGGTCATTTCCGCCGTTACGTTTGAACGCCGTGATGTTGGCGTTTAGCCAGCTGCACAGCTCTCTCCAATACCCAGGTAACGTTCCACCAATATATGACCGTTGTCCCTCTGCGCCAGAAGCAGGGAACCAAGGATACAGAATATCAAGGATTTAGGACTGCGCTTGGAATCAACTATGGAGTATAATCAGCCGAGTGCACGACTACAGGCGGACCTTCACCGGTAGTTGTCAAACAGATATCATTCAAGAACTTCCTGGCCAATGGGCCAGGTTGCCTAAATTTACAGGGACTGGGTTAGATGAGTAAGTTTATTGACCGACTGGACGAGATAATCGATGGGGCTCCAGCCCGCATGGGATTCGGCCCGCCCAGGGCAGAGAAGACCCCTGGTTTGGCTCTGATCGTTCAGGTTTCCGGCAGCCACAAGACAGGCGCCGCCACAGCAACGGGAGTTTCTCCAGACGGGATATTGGTCTCCGGCCTGACCGGACCTTCCCAGGCCGATGACCTAAAGGACACCCTATCCGATGTCATCTGGGGAATACGCACCGATTCTCTCAGCACCGACGACGCCAAGGCTTTTGAGGAAGCAGGCAGTGGAGTGCTGGCATTCCAACTCAAGGGTACATCCATCGGCGCAGTATCTTCAGAGGATGCAGCCAAGGTCCTGTGCATCGATACCGATGTCGATATCGAAGAGCTGCGGGACATCAATTCACTGCCAGTGGACGCTGTGATCTTCCCGCTTTCCGGGGCTTCATCTTCTTGGACACTTGATGACCTAGCCAAGGTCGCTCGCATCAACGGCCGCTTGGGCAAGTACCTCCTTGCTGAGATCACCGAACCTCCCGCTGCCGACGACCTGAAAGTCCTGCGCACCGCTGGCATCAACGGGTTGGTCCTGGACGTCTCTGCCGGTAAAGAGGCGTTGGAATCCTTGAAACAAACTCTGATGGATATGCCCAAGGCTGGCCCCGAGAAATCCGGCAGATCCAACGCCATCCTGCCGGGAGCTGCCTATTCCGCCCAGGAAGAAGAAGTACCAGCACCCGAACACGAAGAGGATGACGAAGAGTAGCCTCTTAGCCCGTCAATCGAGCGAGTCGGCTTAGTCAATGCTGCTGGGTTCCCTTGACCTTCTGCAAAGCGACCCGTCAGGCTTCTTCCGCCTGGCGGTTCTCGTTATATTTGCCCTGGTCTCTGCAGTGACGATCCATGAGTTCAGTCACGCACTGGTCTCAACCACCCTTGGGGACACCACCGCCCGCCATCTAGGCCGACTGAGTCTCAATCCCACCCGGCACCTGGACCCCGGCGGTACGATCATGATGTTCATCGCCGGGTTTGGCTGGGGAAAGCCGGTCCCGGTTGACTCCCGCCAACTATCCCGAGGCCATACCGACATGGCGCTGGTGGCCGCCGCTGGTCCTCTCTCCAACCTGATCTTTGCGTTCCTATTAGCAATTCCCTTCAAGGCGGGGATTCTGGTACCGGCGGGGTTGTCGCTGAACCGGGTTACACACGTGATGACTGGCGGTTTCAGTGATGGAATAGCAGACATACTGGCCCTGATCATCTTCTTCAACCTGCTGCTTGGTGTGTTCAACCTGATACCCCTGGCACCTCTGGATGGATCAAGGATCGTCGCCGGACTGGTGCCACCGGAGCACACAGCCAACTATGCCAAGCTGCAGCGCAGCGGTCCCGGTTTGTTGGTAGCCACAATCATGCTTGATTACGCCCTTGGCATCGGCGTCTTATGGGGTATCATCGGTCCGGTTGTACGGACTCTTACCACCCTTTCGACCGGTTATTGATAGCCGATTCCCTGACCCAAGCGACGTTAGGTGCCGTCACCTTCATGTTAAGATGGTGTCCACCAATCCCCGACCGGGAGATTACTATCCATGGCCGCAGAACACTCGCACGACCACGAGCACGAACATATCCCTGAAGAACTTTACGGCGTTCTGCCTGATGAGGGCGTCATAGAACTGACCGATCAATTGACCGGATACATGCACGAGATAGAACTTGGCGGGTTTACCGACATCATTGGCCAGGTGCTAGACGATTTCCTGGAACAGGCCGGCGGCATGCCCAATGACCTCAAAGCAGATGATGCCTTTGAACAGATCACCCAAAATCAACTGGCCGTTACGCTGGCCTACAACCTGGGCCGCCTGGACGGCAGGTCTCCCCAGATCGTCCAGAAGATGGTGGATGAAGCCATCGACGAATGGGGCATCCTGGAGCTCGAAGAATCCAACGAGATCACCGATGCGGATCTGGAAAGTCCTAAGCTGATGGTCTACTCGCGCCTCCGGAGGATCGAGTACACAGAGGCTCCGACACCCAACGTCCAACTAGGTTGGGAGACCCCTCCCGATTCCGGTGGCTCGTCAGAATAGGGACTCAAACAGATAGAACCAACCAATATTCTTTAGAGAGAAGTACCAATGACCACCGCACCCTCTTATGACTTGCTGCTAACCGGCGGAACCGTCCTGGACCCTGCCCAGGGGATCGATGGAAGAAGGGACATCGCCTTCAAAGACGGGCTGGTGGCTGAGGTCTCAGAAAGGATCGACCCGACCACCGCCAACGCATCATTGGATATCACCGGGAAGCTGGTCACCCCGGGTCTGATCGACATCCACGGTCATTTCTACCACGGCGGCAACCAGACCGCTGTCCACCCAGATGAGATTTGCCTGTCTTCGGGAACGACCACTGGCGTCGACGCCGGAAGCGCCGGTTTCATCAATTTCGAAGCCATGCGTGACTACGTGTTCCCGGCCCACCGCACCCGTCTGCTGTCCTTCCTTCACGTGAGCGGAGTGGGTCTGGCCAACAACAAACTCCTTGGCGGCGGGCTTCACGACATGAGAATGATCGACGTGGACCAGACTTCAGACGCCATCAAGGGCAACCCAGGGTTCTGCTTTGGCGTGAAGGTCCGGATGCACATCAATGCCGTGGCCGCATGGAACGCCCATGAAGCCATGAGATCAGCCAGGGCGGTCGCCGATCAGTCTGGTTCCAGGCTGATGGTACATGTCAGCGGCACACCTATCCCTCTGCCCGACATCCTGGAGTTCATGGGCCCGGGAGACATTTGCACCCACGCCTTTAACGGCAACCCAAAGAACATGCTGGACCGCAATTTCAAGATTCGGCCGGAAGTACAAGCTGCCGCCGACCGGGGCGTGATCATGGACGTGGCCCACGCCGGTGTCCACTGCGATGTCGAGGTCGTCAAGCACGCTCTGGAACAGGGGCTGCCACCCACCACCATCAGCACCGACATCCACAACCCACCGCCGGACCGCACCGTCTACAAGATGAACGACTTGGTGAGCAAGTTCTACGCGATAGGTATGACACTTCCCGATGCCATTGCCGCCAGTACCAGCACCCCCGCCAGTGTGCTGGGCCTGGGCGATACCCTGGGTTCTTTGACCCCAGGCATGTGCGGGGACGCAGCGGTATTCGATCTTCGCGAGGGCGCATTCAAGTGGATCGACTCGGCGGGTAACGTGCAGGACGGCAAGGTGCGCCTGGACACTTTCCTGACCGTGAGAGGTGGCCAGGTAGCCTGGCGGGAAGGTCGCATGATGGAGATGGGGGAGTGCTGATCAACCAGCGTTGATCTCAGAGGGCCCCCGACATAGATCCTCTAGATTAGTTCAAATAACCGGTACCAATTCCCTATATAAGCCTGCGGCCATAAATAGCCGCAGGCTTTTGTTGTAATTGATTTTGGCTAGCAATATTAGAGCCGCGTTGGTTGGACGACCTAATCTAAAAATACCAGCGCCCTTTCTGCGTCTGGATCACGGTGAAATCATATGAAGGTTTATCTATTGATCGCAGTGATTGCCGCTATGTTGGCCATCGCCTGTGAAATGGCAGACGATGTCAAAACCCAATTCCCGTTGAACGATTCCGAGCAGTCGGAATCAACAGAAGAAACGCCAAAATCCGAGGGCGAAACCTCGTCCAACGACCATCCGGACGTCACCACTGCAACGCCCGAGCCGGAATCCTCTGCCCAGGCAGATGAGGACTCGCCGCTGTCTTCAGGTCTATCTATCGGTGGCTTTCCGTCACTACGGTTAACCACTGATCCAGGTGCAGACCAAGACCCAGCATGGGATCCGCGGGACACGACCATCGCATTCATGACCAGCAAACCGAACGCCTTGGAACGGCCCTTTGATATTGGGTCTGTATCCCGCAATGGCGCCGACCTTACAACCATGGCCATCGGCCCCAACTCTGGCATCGGCATCGCCGGAGAACTGGCTTGGGTTGGCACCACCGGCAAGCTGATGACCAACGAACGGGTTGGAATCCACTCCTATATGACCTTTGACACGGACCAGGCTCCGTTCACCCGAACCACAAATGGCGACGACGATGCTTTCACACGGAACCTCATCATCCCCGGCGGACAGGGCGGAGACGGTCTTTCCGTTTCCAGGGACGGTGGGACTGTCATGTGGATGATCAGAAACTCCCATGACCCGTCCAGCTACGTGGTGGAAGTTCGTATAGCTGAGATCGCCAGTCTCACCGGCCAGTCAGCAAATGAAGCAGGTCGGGTTCTTTTCACCCATTCGGCGGCGACTGACGGCCCTGACTTCAATAGAGGGTTTGGTTTGTCACCCGACGGCGAAGAGTTTGTAGTCAGCCTCAAATCCGGAGATGGTTATGACCTGTTCTTGATGGACAGCGCGACAGGTGCAGAAATAGCGCAGTTGACCAACATCGGCGCCTCCGCAGGGGAATACAACCTATATCCTGAGATCTCTCCTGATGGGGATTGGGTCGCATTCTCTTCCCAGTCTGATTCAAATGCCAGAGCAGACATCGCAGTCGTCATGACCAATGGCACGACTTTCGCCAAAGTGACTGACACAGAGGATGTGAGCGAGATGCGACCTTCCTGGTCTCCTGAAGGGATGGAAGTGGCGTATCAGGGCCAGGATTACAGCGAAGCCGATCCCAACTGGGACATCTACCGGGTGCCGGTATTTGGCGGGGCTTCTGCCAGGCTGCCGTAGGGCAATGGATGCCAACATCTTCGACTGATCTACGCTAACTCTCAAATTACACATGGAACATGCCCTAGCCAAACTAGGGCATGTTCCGATACGCGATAAATCTCCACCTCTTCCACATCGGTCACCACTCCTTCCTCCCTTTCTTGATGGTTTCTCCGAACATCCTTGTTGTCTCCAGGGGATTCTGATTGCCACACAGACCTGAGTATTACCCCAATCGGCCCTAACGCAGCCAATTCGTTCAGAGTAGAGTTGAAGAACGGTTAGCCTGTCTGGTAGGCGCTATTCATGCATTACAAGACGGCTAGTACTAATCGTACATTCGTATGATTCCCTCATCATCAGAACGACCAGACAAAATCAAACTTCCTCACGATTACGTCTCGCCATTGGGCAAATTAATATGATGCCACATCGTTCTTCTACCTAGCTCCTGGAACAGCCAATTGGAAGAACGGTGACAATCGCCATATAAGTGTTCAATAAGGGGGAACGAACATGGCTACACCAGCTACATCATTTACAGGCCAAGTGGCAGGATGGACCGCCCGACACGCCTTGATCACGCTATTGATCTGGGTAGTTGTCTTGGTAGGGGCGTTCATGCTGGCCGGGAACCTCAACGTCAATAGTGACGAGGGGTGAGTTCCACCGACTCTAAGCGGGCCGCCGACCTGATAGAAGAAGCGACCGGCTCGGAGGCTCCAGCCCAGGAATTCATGTTGGTGGAGTCAGCAGACGGACCAGTCGACGATGAGTTACTGGCGTCGGTTGTTGGTTCAATAGCCGCCGAAATGCGGGAGTTGCCCGTGGTCAAAGAAGCGGCCAGCTATCTGGATGGTGATGACACCCTGCGCACCCCAGATGGCCGGATGGCTCTCATCCAAGTCACTACAACGCTGGCCCAGGACGACGATCTTGAAGAAGCAGATTCCGTCTTGGATGTGATTGAGGAAGCTAGCCTTAATTCGGGCCTTCGCGTCACTACCATCGGGAATATGAGCGTGGAGCGGCTCTTCGGCGAAATGGCTGAAGAGACGTTCCAAAAAGGAGAGATGATTGGCGTCATCGCGGCGCTGTTCATCATGCTGGCGGTCTTC
>PCAH01000152.1 GCA_002730485.1 Dehalococcoidia bacterium
CCCAGGGTATTCATAACCGGGTTTTCATCCGGCGGCTCAGCCGTGGGTGCGGTGGCACACCGTTACGACTCAGTGGAGCGTATCCTGCTGCTCTCGACCTATGACAGCGTGGGAGACCCGTTCTACGAGGGTGTCTTCGCCTTTACCGGAGACATCTATCTAGCTTACGGCGGCGAGGATGAGCCCGCTGGTATGCTGGCTCGAGTAATCCAGATGGGAGCCCTTGCCGCAAAGTCGTTCCAGGCCAGGGAAGTACCCAACTGCGGACACCGCTTCGACGGTGAGGCAAACACCAAATTATTGACCCAGGCTTTTCACTGGGCTTTCGAGGGCGACAACAGCCTGCCGAAGCCTCAACGCTAGTAAAAACATTAAGAGAGGATTAAAGATGCCACGAGAGACGATCTACCTGAGAGATGCCGCCGGGCAGGAACTGGTCAAAGGCGTTTGGAAGTACGCCCGGGGCTACGTGCCAGGCGAACCCAACGAGGGGTTGGTGGAACAACTTGACGGCAGTCCGGCTCGCTTGGTTGACTATGATGACTCGAGTTGGGCGGTCTGCCACAACCTGGCCGAGCGTAATTCTCATGGGTTCAGCTTCATCTGGTTCCGGATAAAGATCACCATCCCAGAGACGGTGAACGGCCATCCGGTTAAGGGAACGCGAATCCAGTTCGAGACTTGCATCGATGACTACGGTGAAATTTGGATCGACGGTGAATGCAACCGAGACCAGGGAGCTATCCAGGGTTTCAACGCCCCCCAGCGGGTCCTGCTCAGCGCCGATCCTAACCCCGGTGATCAGCACACCATCGCCCTGCTGGCCGCCAACGGACCCCTGGGCGCCCCCGGCGGAACCGTCTTCTGCCGCTACGCCAACCTGGGCTTTGAGTGGACTGGCGGCGAAGTGGGACCCCTTTAATCAGACGATCACGGAGATGAAAACATGCGACTTGAAAACAAGGTGGCATTGGTCAGTGGCGGAGCCAGAGGAATCGGCGCTGCCATCACCAAGGTTCTGGCCGGAGAAGGCGCCAAGGTCGTAATCGGCGACGTCCTTGAAGACGCTGGACAGGCTACGGCCAAAGAAATCGCTGACGCGAGCGGAGAATGTGTCTTCGTCCGGTTGGACGTGACCAGCGAGTCCGACTGGGAGAACGCCGTCGGTGAGGCCATAAGCCGGTACGGCAAACTGGATATCCTGGTGAACAACGCCGGAGTCACTTCGCGGGGCATCGTGGAAGAGATCACTTCCGACGACTGGTCTCGGGTGATGGACGTCAATGTGAAGGGTGGGTTCCTAGGCTCCAAGGCATCCATTCCCAAGATGAGAGCCAACGGCGGCGGGTCCATCGTCAACATATCTTCCGGGGCGGCGATAGCCCCCCAGCCCAACACATCGGGTGCATACGCCGCCAGCAAGGGCGCGGTTCGTATCTTCACCAAATCGACGGCCATCCAGTACGCGGCCGAAGGTATCCGGTGCAATTCGGTCCACCCAGGGCCGGTGGAGACCGATATGTTGAACCTGAACCGGCAGGCAGAGGGCGAGCTTGCCGAGATGAAGGCCCGGGTTCCCTTGGGCCGGTTCGGACGGGCTGAGGACATCGCCTACGGCGTGCTGTATCTGGCCTCGGACGAGTCGTCCTTCGTGACCGGCTCCGAACTGGTCATAGACGGTGGCCGCACCGCCCAGTAGCCGACATAACAAAAAAGCCCTGCATTCTTGCTGGGCTTTTTTGTGTTTGTCTCTAGCGGGTTGCCGGTTTTGTTTCTAGCGCAAGAACCCCAGCACCGCATCGGTGAACGCTGAAGGCTGTTCCATCTCCGGCATGTGTCCGCAGTTGTCTATGATCTTTGCCTGCGCGCCTTTGATGGAGTTTTGGAACTGCTTGCAGGTGTCGACCGGGATTATCCGGTCCTCCTTACCCCATACCAGCAGGGTCTCGGTGCTAACCCCGCCCAGAAGATGCTCTAGGGTGTGGCTCTTCATGTAGGGTTTCCACAGTATTCTGGCGGCCATCTCCCGGTTGATCTCGACCTCGTCCGCCTCCTCCGGTGTCCAATCCACCCCGTAGTAAAGGGCGTACTCCGGCGACTTGTCTGGGTCGTGAAAGGCTTGTTCAAAAGCCTCTTTACCCGAGTTTACGAAGTAGTCCCAGGTCTCCCCTTTCGACGGCTTCAACCCGCCCGGGCTAACCAGGACCATCTTTTTGAAGATGGTCGAGTTCACCGTCGCGATCTCAGCGGCCACCCAGCCACCCATTGAGAACCCAATGACGTTCAGCGGTTGGACCAAGCCCATATCCCGAATGAACCAGGTGACCCAGGCGGCAAGGTCACGCACGTTCTGGATCCAGTCCGGCTTGGTCGACTGTCCAAACCCCGGCAGAGATGGGACGTAGACAGTGAAGTGTTTGGCCAATTCCTCATGGGCGTTCAACCACCCCGGGACGCCAAGCTCACTGGGAATAATCAGCAGGGGCTCGCCCTTTCCGCCCTTTCGTAACTGGACATCAATACCTGCAGCTGGCACCAGCTCTTCGGTATATATCTTCTTTTCGGTTGTGGTCATGGTTATCTACCCTTTCATCTTTGGCGAATCAGTGAAAAACCTACCTGTGGCTAGGCCACGCCAGCAGCCAAACTCTTGCCGGTGGCCGGGCTAACTTCGAAGGGACTGAACAGTTCCAATTCCTTGCCGATCTCCCTGACCGCCGGAAGGACTTCCTCTCCCATGAGCTTGAGACTGCGCATCTGGTCTTCGTGGCTCATTGCGCCGTCGCCGTCCCAGAACACGATGCTGCCCGGGCGGACTTCCTCAAGGACGTGTCGAATCTTGGGAATCACACTCTCAGGTGTGCCGGCGATGATGCTCAGGTTCTCCACCTGCTGCTCGTAGGGCGAGAATATGGTGGCGCCACGGCTGTCGGGGCCGGAGGCCGCTGCTGCGCCGAGAATTGCGATTCGGGCTTTGACAGCGTCCCGAGAAGAGAGGCCTGGAGGGGACTGTAACCATGGGACAATCCGACTTTCGGCAGCGGCGTTTCCGGCAATCTCCGGATTGGCCACGCCGGTGAGATACTTCCTGGCTACCTCTTCAGCTTTTTCCTCGGTCTCCTCCACGTGGACCTTGACCATGTAGCCGATGTTCTGAGACCCAGCTTCGTAGCCGTTTTCAGCAGCTGTCTCTTTGTAAAGTTGGAACATCTGCTTGGTGGGCTCAAGTTTGGTGGCCAACATCAGGTATGGATACCGATGTTCCGCAGCCCACTTGGTGGTGGATGCGCTGATCACGCCGGGGATCCAGATGGGAGGATGGGGTTGTTGGTAGGGCATTGACCAGGGATTCACATAGCGGTACTCGTAGTGGCGTCCTTCCCAGCGCCAGGGGCCTGGGGTGGTCCAGGCCTTGATGATGAAATCATGGGCTTCTTGGAACCGTTCCCAGTTATAGGGAGGCGGGGCGTTGTGGGAGATGCTCTCGGTCCCGCCGCCGCGGACAAACCCGGAGACCAGCCGACCGCGGGAGATCATGTCGATCATGGACAGGGTCTCAGCCAGCCAGAGCGGGTCCTCCCAGATGGGCAGGATATTGCCCAGGATGATGATCTTGGCCTTGCTGGTCTGGCGGGCCAGGATACCGGCCTCAACGTTGGTGACGCCCTGCATACAGAACGGGGTGCTGTGGTGTTCATTCAGCATCAGGCCGTCAAAGCCCATCTCTTCCGCGTACATCTTTTCGTCGATATACCGGTTGTACAACTCGGCCCCTACTTTGGGGTCATATAGCTCGTTGCTGATGTCCAGAGTGGTGTTTCGGGCGCCCATGAGGTTGGTCTTTTCGTCCTGCCAGGGCTGCTCGGTGAAATGTCCGATGAACATAGTGCACAACTCCCTTTCCACGTCGGTCAGAGGCCCGTGTTGGTCGGCCCAAGTCGGGCTTCCGGTCATTATTTCAGACTAGACTATTTCGGAGACGATCCTCCTGACAGAGTCCAACGGACTACAAATTCAGGGCCGAAGGTCATTTCCTCAGGTTCGGGAAGGGAGGACAGAATCGGGTTTGCCCGCCCAAGGCTGCCGAAGTACAATTCCAACGTCTACGAGTTAATAACCAGGTGATGAAAATGCCTAACGACACGCCCACAAACGGGCCTGGAGCCCTATCCCTTGATAGCGTGGCCGAATATCGTCAGAGCTTTGATGCCGATACATCCAAGCGCTTGGTGCAAAATACCGTCACCCAGCGTGACGTGAATGAGATCGCCCTCAGTCATAAGACCGTCAACCAATCGCCCCATGATTTCTCCATAGTCCTGGACGACTGGTCGGTGACCAACCAGGCCCGGTCCGGTCGCTGCTGGATGTTTGCCGGCCTGAATCTGTGCCGGGTGGACACCAAAGACGTACTAAACGTCAAAGAGTTTGAATTCAGTCAGAACTACCTAATGTTTTGGGACAAGTTGGAGCGGGTCAATTTCATCCTGGAAGCGATCATCGAAACCGCAGACCGGTCCTCGGACGACCGCACCGTTGCCTTCTTGCTGCGCAATCCCCTCTCCGACGGCGGCCAATGGGACATGTTCACCGCCCTGGTGGCCAAACACGGCATCCTCCCCAAGAGCGCCATGAAGGAGACCGAGAGTTCTGCCAATTCTGCCCGAATGAACGCTGGCCTAAACTACCAGACTCGCCAAGGAGCCAAGCGCATTCGCGACGCCTACGCCGCAGAATCGGGAATGGTGGAACTGCGCCGGATCAAAGACTCGGTACTCAAAGTGGTCTATAACATGCTCTGCATCCACCTGGGCACACCGCCTACGGAGGTCGACTGGCAGTGGAAGGACAAAGACGGCGAGTTCACCCGCTCAGGAAAATTGACGCCCCTCGAGTTCGCCGCCAACTACCTGCAGACCGACATACACGATTACGTGAGCCTGGTTCATGACCCCAGGGAGAGCAGCCCGGAAGGCGCCACGTTTACCGTGGAGTATCTGGGCAACGTCATTGATGCGCCGTCCATCAGGTACTTGAACGTCGATATTCAACTGATGAAGGACATCACCCTGAAGATGCTCCAGGACGGCAAGCCGGTCTGGATGGGCTGCGACACCGGGAAGCAGATGCACCGTGACCTGGGTATCTGGGACGCGGACCTTTTTGATTACGCCGCCGTATACGGGACCGAATTCGACCTGGATAAAGCAGCCAGATTGGAATACCACCAGACGGCCATGACCCACGCCATGATGTTCACCGGCGTCGACGTGGTGGACGGAGTGCCCCGCCGCTGGCGGGTGGAGAACAGCTGGGACGATAAAGTCGGCAACAAGGGGTTCTTCCTGATGAATGACTCCTGGTTTGCGGAGTACATGTTTGAGATTGCCGTCCCCAAAGAATACCTCCCAGAAGAACTGCAAAAAGCCCTGGAACTTGAACCCATAGTCCTGCCCGCCTGGGACCCCATGGGCTCGCTAGCTAACGAGTAAATAACAAACAAGGGAAAGAAATGGTTTTCAAATCGGACATCATCGGCCAGTCTGTCGAGCGCATAGACGGCCCGGAGAAAGTCACCGGCGAAACCCTGTATACCGCCGACGTGATCCTGCCGGGTATGCTCTGCGGCAAGATCCTCCGCAGCCCATATCCCCACGCCCGGGTCCGCAGCATCGACACAACCAAGGCCTGGGCCGTCCCAGGCGTGAAGGCCATTGTCACCGGAGAGGATGCTAGGGGTGCGTTGCAGGGCAAGATCCTTCGGGACATGCCAGTCCTCTGCTGGGACCGGGTTCGTTACATCGGAGACCGGGTTGCGGCAGTCGCGGCAGAGACACCTGAGGCCGCCGATGAAGCCCTGATAGCGCTGGAAGTTGATTACGAAGTCCTGCCAGCGGTCTATGACCCGATGGAAGCCATGCAGTCCGACGCCCCCCTGTTACATGATGACGTGGCATCCTACGCCGGTGCCCCGCTGGAACTTATGGCCCCAGATGTCCACAACGGCCAGACCCGACTTTTCTGGGAGAAGGGTGACCTGGCCCAGGGGTTCGCCGAAGCAGACGTAGTTCTGGAGCACTCTTTCTCGATTCCCAGCCGTCACCAGGGCTATATCGAGCCCTTTGCCAGCATCATCGCAATCGATGATGACGGTCGTATCCAGGCCTGGTGCTCCAGCAAAGCGCCCTTCCGTGCCCGACGCCAGATGGCCCAGGCCCTGGATTTGGATGAAGAAAGCATAAAGGTAAACGTAACCTCCATCGGCGGTGATTTTGGCGGAAAGGGCGACACCCGTGACCTGCCCATTGCCTACCTGCTGGCCAAGATGGCGAACCTGCCGGTCAAGATCGTCATGAGCCACGTGGAAGAATTCACCGCCAGCAATCCCACGCACCCCACGTTCGTCCGGATCAAGTCTGGAATCACCAAAGACGGCGTGCTGACCGCTTGCGAGGTCCACACCGTCCACGCCAGTGGGGCCTACGGTGCTCTAAAACCAAGGGCCTATCTCTCCACCCACCACTATGTCGGTGGTGGCTACCGGATCCCCCACGCCGAATTCGAGTTCTTGCAGGTGTACACAAATACCGTTCCTGGCGGGTACTTTAGGGCTCCAGGCGCGCACCAATACACCTTTGCTCTGGAGTCCCACACCAACCTGCTGGCCCGGGAGATTGGCATGGACCCTGCCGAGTTCCGGCGGAAGAACCTAATACTACCCGGAGAAGAAGACGCCCTTGGCAGGCCCATCCAATTGACCAAGGTCCATGAGGTGATGGAAGCCGCCCTGAAAGCCGGTAACTGGGATAAACCCAAGGACGGCCCGGGTCATGGCCGTGGTGTCGCCCTGTTTGGCCGCCAGATCGGCGGCGGTGTCGCCGGAGCAGTTTTGACCGCAGAGGCAGATGGGTCCTTTACTGTGATCAGTCCGACCGTGGATATTGGGACCGGCACCCATACCATTGAGAAACAGATGGTGGCCAGCGAGATGGGAGTCTCTCTGGAGCAGGTGCAGGTTCGCGTCGGTAACACCGACGAAGTGCCCTACGACGAAGGGCCAAGGGCCAGCCGCGTGACCTACACGGAAGGTCAGGCCGTCATGCAGGCCTGCGCCCAGGTTAAGCAGGCCATCTCCGACGGTGCAGAACTGCCCCTTACCGTCACTGTTGAGCACATGGCCCCGGAACGGGAAGACATAACGTACTTTGGCGCTCAGGTTGCCGAGGTCCAAGTGGACCGGGAGACCGGTCAAGTCAAAGTGACGCGGTTGGTTACCTCCCACGATGTGGGCACCATAATCAACCCGTTGGCACATCAGGGACAGATCGACGGCGGAGTGATAACGGGCTTTGGATTGGGCGTCACGGAAGAATTTGTCACCGATGATGGTCAGGTCCTGAACGGTAATCTTGCCGACTACAAATTACCGACCATGGCGGATGTCCCCGAGCTGGAGACGGTCTTGATTCAGACCGCCGGAGGCACCGGCCCCTACGAGGCAAAGGCCATCGGGGAGTTGGCCAACAACGCCACCGCCGCCGCCATCGCAAACGCGGTGGCCGACGCCACGGGGTGCCAGTTGTTAGAACTGCCAATCACCGCCGACCGGGTGTACAAAGCTCTCCATGAAAGCTGACCCTCAACGGCTGAACCCAACTGGCTGGAACGTTCACGGTGCGCCGCAGTATTGTCCTTTTTGTGTAGGAACCTTACAATGCACATAATATTGAGACATCGCTTATATGTTGGAATCGAATAACAGATTCCCGATAAGCCCATGTTATGGACTGCCTCAATGCGACCAGTAAAGTTCGAAAACCTGAAGGAGCGAATCGATGGTTAACACTCAACAACAGAACGATTCAGCAGGCGCTGAATCCAACGGCGAAATCCAAGAATTCGACGCAGTCGTCATCGGAGCTGGAGTCACCGGACTCTACGCTCTGTACCGCTTGCGACAACTGGGATTCTCGGCACGGGCGGTTGATGAAGCCAGCGGTGTTGGTGGGACCTGGTATTGGGCCCGCTATCCCGGCTGCAGATTCGATTCAGAAAGCTACTCCTACGGGTATTCGTTCTCTGAGGAACTACTGCAAGAGTGGGATTGGGAGGAACATTACGCCGGTCAACCCGAGACCGAACGGTATCTTAACTATGTGGCAGATAAATTTGACCTCCGTAGGGATATCCAATTCAACACCCGCGTCAAGTCGGCCACCTACAACAAAGAAGAGAACCGATGGTTGGTCGAAGGCACAGACGGCAGCAAGCTTAAAGGTCAGTTCCTGATCACTGCGGTCGGCCTACTGTCTGCTAGTTACGTGCCCGATTTTGAAGGTATCAACGACTTCAAGGGCTATTGGACCCACACCAGCCGTTGGCCCAAAGAGGGGGTCGATCTGAAAGGCAAACGGGTAGGCGTGGTCGGCACCGGCGCCACCGCTATCCAGTTGATCCCCATGATTGCTCCAGAGGTTTCCCACCTCACGGTCTTCCAGCGGACAGCCAACTACACCGCGCCGCTGCGCAACGGCCCGATCGACGCCGATACCATGCAAGAGATCAAGGGGAATTACGACGAAATATTCAAGGTGTGCAACGAAACGGCCGGCTCATTCATGCACAAATTCGACGACCGGTCAGCGATGTCGGTCTCTCCGGAAGAGCGACTGGAGCAGCACGAGAAGCTGTGGGCCAAGGCTGGCTTTGGTAAGTGGTTGTCCAACTTCAAAGACGTGATGGTACCTGGTGAGGCGAACGAAGATTACTCTGAGTTTGTCAAAGACAAGATCAGAGAGCGCGTCAATGACCCGGTCGTTGCCGAGATGCTTGTGCCCAATGACCACACCTTTGGCTCCAAACGCGTGCCTTGCGAGACCGGTTACTACGAAGCCTTCAACCGTGACAACGTCTTGCTGGTTGACGTCCGCAAGGCTCCGATTCAGCGGATAACTGAAACCGGTATCCAGACCGCTGACGCCGAGTACGAATTTGACGTCATCATCTATGCCACTGGGTACGACGCCGTCACCGGCGCTTTGCTTAACATAGACATCTATGGCGAAGACGGGATCACACTGGGGGAGAAATTCACCAACGGTCCCCGCACCTATATGGGTGTCTCCAGCGTTGGCTATCCCAACCTGTTCACTGTGAATGCCGCGTCCGTAGGCAACTTTGTCCGTGCCGCTGAACCGCTGATGGACTGGGTGACTGACTGCATGGTCTATGTCCGCGACAACGGTTACACGCGTATTCAACCGACCCTGGAAGCAGAAGATGCCTGGGTTGACCACGTTAACGAGGACGGCAAGAAAATCCTCCGGACGCAGCACCCCGCCTGGTTCAACGGCGGGAACATCCCCGGCAAGGCCCGCGCTCTGCTGACCTCGCCGGACACCGCCCCGGTAATGCGCGCCAAGCGATTGGACGTGGCCGCCAAAGGCTACGAGGGCTTCGAACTCAAGTAGTTTTGGTTCACAAACCAAAGGCAATTAAAAGGGCTGGGGACTTCTCCAGCCCTTTTTGACGGGTATTGAGGCAACATCCGGCAAGGTCCCAAATAGCACTTGCCCTAAACCGCACAATGTGTAAGATTGTTTTAATGCTCCGGAATACATGTATACCTCTTGCAAGACAGCAGCCCTTGATTTGTCACGGGTCTAGGTCTTGCATGTATAAAGTTGGCGTATCAACATTTGCCGTCTTGTCGGTGACTCTGTTGTTCTTGTCATTCTTTGGGCCGTTATTCGACCATCACTACGCTGAGAGATCTCCGCTGCATGACCACGTTTATCTCGGAGATTCTGAGCCAGAGCATGTTCACCCATTCGAGACCCTCCATACCCACGATGCCGTTTCTAACGAAGCCGCGCCTCATGATCATGCAGGAAATCCTGATGTCACGGTATATCTGACCCCTGATGACGAGTCAGGCCAAAGAATCGGTGACATCGGCTTCTCACCGTGGTCCGGGTTAGTCGCCCAAGTCCCTCCCGATCCATTGAGGTTTTCTTACCTGGCAGTCGAGAAAAACCCTTTGGCACGCTATATCTCTCCTCCCACTCATCCTCCCCTCGCCTAGCTTCTTCCTTACCCACTAAGACTTTGCCCCGCGAATTAAGTTGCGTGGCCTGATTAGGGTCGGCGTAGAACCATGTGATTCTCTCATGCATCAGACTTAATTAGCTGGGCGTCAATCTGAAATTATTAGGAGCTAGTAATGCGATTACTTACGCGTGGAAGAATATTTTCTTTACTGATGCTTGCAGTCTTATTCAGCATCACCGCAGGCGCGGTCATGGGCCATGAACGCCGGGACGTCGACAAATATACCTTGGTTGTCGGCTTCATCGTGGAACCCGCCTTTGAAAGCTTAAAAAACGGATTGGATTTCCGTATCACCAAGACCGTGAGTCCAGATAGTGCAATGGATATGGGACCGGACCTGATGGAACACGGCGCGGTGTTCGGATCACCTTCCCTGGCCAATGGGGAGAGTTTCTCCTTTGAAGTCACTCATGACCTGGAAGACCAAACTCTCACCTATCACAGTCACGAGAACCACGACCTGATTGGCTCCATCACCGTTAGTGATTCGGCTGAGACATCTGGCAGCATTGATGTGATGATTATGGACGCGATGATCATGCCAGCGGATATTACCGTCCAACCTGGAACTGTCATCAAATGGACGAATCAAGCATCGGGGCCTCAGACAGCCACCAGTGGCATGCCGTCGGAAATTGGACACGAGCATGAAGCCGAAGAAGTGGATGTCCCGGTAGAGGGTCTGGAAGAGACCGTACAGTTTGAGATAACACACGTAGCCAGCGGCACATCCAAGGTGATGCCCATCCGTACCATCTTCAGGGACCCCGGCCACTATACTGCCGACCTTATTCCCACCGCCCCTGGAATCTATGAATTCCGTCTTTTCGGAACCATTGAGGGCAACGACTTCAACGAGATATTCATCTCCAGAGGCGGCGGAGGCGGGTTCGGCGACGTTGAGGGATCTGCAGAGCTACAATTCCCTGAAATTCTGCCGGAGGTACGGGAGATAGAGGGTGCAGTCCGTGGCGCCCAAGCCTCTGCTGATGGAGCCGTTGACCTGGCAGGAAGCGCAGACGATAGCGCATCTACCGCCAAGTTGATCGGGGTAATTGGTATAGTGCTTGGAGCGGTCGGAATTGCTTCGGGAGCAGGAAGCGCCGTATACGCCATGCGCAGGAAATAATCCCTTTTTCACGGCGCCGTACTACTTTCCCGAGTAACATCACGGCATGGATAATGGTCAGATAGAGTCCATATCCGTTGTTAATATCCTTGGAGGCGCAATCCGCGCCTCCAAGGATCAATGGGTCGGCTGTCCGCCAATCAAATTGCTTAACCACCTAGTATGTTAGCGGCCGAATACTAGTACACCCACAGAAAAAGATCATTGAATGATGTGGTGTCTGACGATCCATGGCTTAAATCTCCGAATAGGTATCTTGCTTGGTTCTTTCTTGCTGGTACTTGTGATGGGCTGTTCCGGTAGTTCGGACCCGTCTCCAATCCCAGGATCCACAGCTGTCGCGGCCGTGACACCAAAGGCAACCATAAACATGGATAGGGAAATCGCCAGGGGTAAACGCCTGGCCCAGCAGAATGCGTGCCTTGGGTGCCACACTACTGATGGACGAGATCAAGTAGGTCCCTCTTGGTTGGGACTGTACGGAGCAACGGAAGAGATCGAAGGAGGTGCCAGTGTCGAAGTTGGAACGGAATACCTTGCAGAGTCCATTCGCAACCCCAACGCAGTTATCGTCAAGGGTTACAGGCCCGATGTCATGCCGCCGTCCTCTTTGAATGATGATGAGATCAATGCCGTTATCGCCTATATCAGGTCGTTGCAATAACGGCCAAACTACACTGAATGCTCTTTTGGTGAAAGCAAAGATCAGGGGCATGGTTTCAGGAGAAACCGTTGAATAAAGCTTTGCGCGTTGTCTTGCTCACTGCGTTCATGGTGACGATTGGAATGGGGGCGGGAGATTGGTTGAAATCCGCCCCGACAGTGTTCGCCCATGCCAACGTGGCCTCCTCAGAACCGCCAGCCAACGCGGAATTGGACGTCCCCCCAGAACAGATTGTCATTTGGTTTACAGAGCCGCTGGAACCGGCACTGAGTCAGATAGAGGTCCTCAACTCCGAGGGCTCACGGATGGACAATGATGACAGCCTGATTGACCGGGTCGATCCGTCTGTGATGTCAGTGACATTGGGAGATCTGGAAAACGGCACTTATACCGTTGTCTGGAAGAATGTCTCCACCGTCGACGGGCATCGCGTAAGAGGTTCCTTCATCTTCTCTGTTGGTGAACCTCTCAGCGGAGCAGCTCCGGTGGAAATCGCCGAACAAGGATTATTGCAATCGCCGAGCGAACCCGTGATCCGGTGGCTGGTCTTGTTAGGTGGATTGGCATTGGTGGGCGGCTTGGGCTTCCATCTTCTCGTCCTGCGTCCGGTACTTACTTCACAAGGTGCCCCCGACTCCGTTTCGAGCTTGATTCCAACTGCTCAGATTTTAGTTTCGAGACTGATGTTGTTAGCTGCGGTGGTCGCGGTGCTCGCATCATTGGCCCAACTGATCGTTCAAGCATCGGTGGTACATGAGATATCAGTAGCAGACTCGTTCGGCGACCCCGTAAAAACGATTCTGACCAACACAGATTGGGGTCGGGTTTGGCTTTGGCGGATGGGGGCTCTGGCCGCTGCCCTCGTTGTGGTTGTCTTGGTGGCGGTATTAGCCCACCGGCGACAGGACGGCCCTCTAGGCCAGTTATATTTACCGGTGATTGCTATGGGTCTGGGTGCCGGTATGCTGTTCTCCATCAGTTGGACCAGCCACGGAGCAGCAGTTGCTGGTATCGAGACAACGTCCATAGTCTCTGATTTTATCCATCTGGTGGCTGCGTCCTTTTGGGTCGGGGGAATCCTGGTTTTCCTTGCCACCATCTTGCTTGTTAACCGGAGTCTTTCAAGAGAGCACAGGTCCCTTGCTTTGGCGGGAGTGACTCCCAGATTTTCCGCCGTTGCGGTAATCAGCATGGGGATCCTTATCATCACGGGTTCCTATGGCGCTTGGGCACAGGTCACCATCGTTGAAGCCTTCGCCACTCCATATGGCTGGTCGTTGGTCGGGAAATTGGCGTTGGTGACTGTAATCTTGATCATCGGATCCTTCAATCTCCTGTGGATTCGCAAGAGACTGGCAACGAACCCTCAGGCATCCACTTGGTTGGGGCGGCTTATAGCAGTTGAAGCCGTTGTGGCGGTGTTGATCGTCGTATCTGTCGGGGTGTTGACTAGTTTGGAACCGGCCCGGCAGGTGGCTTCTCGCGAAGGGCTTGGCGTCGCAGACTACTTGAAGTTCAGTGACACTGCAGAAGGGACGGACATTGAGCTTGTGGTCGAACCTGGCACGGTCGGCACAAACCGGCTGCTAATCACCCTAGAGGATAGATTTGGTAAACCGCTAACAGATGCTGAAGACGTATCGGTAGACCTGACATCACTGGACGTTGATTTGGGCAAAACCACCTTTGTTTCCCAAAACCTAGGTGATGGGCAGTATGTGATCGAGGAAGCTCTGTTCAACATAGCTGGCGCTTGGCAGGCTTCGGTAATCGTCAGGCGATCCGACGCATTTGATGCCAGGACTGCGTTCCGCTTCATTGCGGCTAAGACCACCTCCAGCGGAAGTGCGGTCATTGCGCCGGACCCGAATAAAGGAAAGTTCCTGCTTGGGTTGGAATTGTTCGGTGGCGCCGTTTTGTTTATGGTTGCCGGTGTGGCAGCCGGCGGGTGGGCGACAAGGAGCGGCAGATCTCTATTGGGTCCGGGCTTGGCGGTAGCTGTGCTTGGAATGGTTTTGGCAGTGGCTAGCCCAGTGGGCCAGACGGGGTTGGATACCCAAACCAATCCATTTCCTCCTGATCAGAC
>PCAH01000153.1 GCA_002730485.1 Dehalococcoidia bacterium
ATGTGGCGGGCCAAGAACACCGACACCTTCAAGCCCATGGGCCCTTGGATCGTCACCGACCTGAACCCGGACGACTTCCACGTGGTAATCAAGGTCAACGACCGGATCGTTGGTGAGTACGACGTTGCCACGGCCATCTTTGGCGTGCGCACGTTCATCAGTAAGATGAGTGGGTACCTGACTTTGGTGCCCGGCGACGTTCTGTGGATGGGAACCGACGGCGCAACTGAGAACATGGTTGACGGCGACGTCTGCACCATCTCCATCAACGACATCGGCACCCTAACAAACAAAGTAAACTGGCAAAAATAGCTGCACAGCAGCGTTTCCTGGGGCAGACCTATCAGAGTTGCCTTCCCCATTTATGGCGTGGAAGGCAACTCTTTCATTTACTACTTGTCCAGGCCGATTCCAGTCTCGGCGCTCCAAGCTTGGAGGCCACGGCGATAGGCCAGCGCTCCCATGGGCATGATCACGCACTGCATGGCCTCCAACACCTCCATGGGTGAGGCGCCTTCCTGGATGGCCACGTGGATGTGGGCCTGAATCTGGTCGACGTCGGCCTTCAGAGCAGCTTCCACGGCCACCTGCAGCAGTTCCTTGGTCTTGCGGTCCAGCAAGCGCTGTCCGGTGTAGGTGGCGTCGATGAACTGGTTGTAGGCGGTTACCCAGTCGATATCCACCTCTGCCATGATCCGGTGCATCTCAAGGGAGTAACCCCGGTTCTCTGAGATCCTCTTCAGCATTTCCTCTTTTGTTTCTTCAGGCATTGTCATACTCCTTGTTTAATATTTTGGTTGATTTCAAATCCAATTGCGGTGGGCGAATTGTACTGCCTAGGAAGTCATGCCACCAGTACGCCAGAGGTGAAGCCAAAGCCCGTGTTACAATTCGCCAATCCTGCCTGGACGCCCGATTCCAGGCCGTATGGAGGTGTCACCACGGAGTCTAGATTCGCACCCGAATATTTCCAGCGAGAGGACGAAGAGGACGACAGAATCTTCTACCAGTCCCCGCGCCTGGTGGTACATATAGACCAAGGGGCCATCGCGGCCATCAGTGATTTTTTCAAGTCGCAGATACCAGAGAACGCAGAAATCCTCGACCTGATGAGTAGTTGGCGCACCCATTGGCCAGCCGACCACCCCAAGGAAAAGATGGTCGGCCTGGGCCTGAATCAGGTCGAATTAAAAGAGAATCCAGACCTGGATGAATTTGTTGTTCACGACGTGAACAAAGATTTGGAACTGCCATTTGAAGACGAATCGTTCGATGCGGTGGTGATCACGGTCTCGGCCCAATACCTGACCAGCCCCATCGAAACCTTTGCCCAGGTGAACCGGATATTGCGGCCAGGCGGGACCTTTATCGTCAGTTTTTCCAACCGCATGTTCGGAACCAAGGCGGTGCTAATCTGGCGCAACTCCACAGACCGCGGCCGGGTGGACCTGGTGGGCACCTACATGGAAGCCGCCGGTAATCTTGAAGACATCCAGGCGGCTTTCCTCAACCCGCAAACCAGCCCGCCCAACGACCCCATGTACGCCGTCTACAGTCGCAAAGCCAAGCCCGCCTAGAAAGTCGGATGAATCGTCCCTTCCCCCTGCAAGGGGGAAGGTTAGGATGGGGGCGACCCGCTAAAACCCGGCTCCAACACAGGCTCTGCCGTTTCGCTCTCTTGCGGCAGCGGCCCTGGCGGGGTTGCCGCCAGCACCATCACGGCGGCCACTGCCACGACGATGCCAAACATGGTGAAGGGAACCCGATAACCGCCGGTGGCATCAAACATGAACCCGGCGACAGTCGGCCCCATGGCCTGACCGCCGATCTGGGCTGGCAGGGTCAGTCCGCGGATGCTGCCCAGATGCGGTCTGCCGTAATAATCAGCCCAGGTCAGCCGCAGCAGCAGATGTATCCCACCCACGCCTGCTCCCAACAGGAACCCCATCGGCAACCCAACCAGCAACGTACCGCTGTATCCGGTCCCGATCGCCCCCACGGCCATTACCCCTCCGGCTACCGCCAACAGGAACCTCAGCGGCACCCTCCTAGCCCAGAACGACCAGAATAGACCGCCAGGCACCTGGCCAAAGGCAAAGACACTGGCGGTGATTGCCGCCAGGCGGATGTCCACACCCTGGCCAATGTAATGGGGCACCTGGTGCAGGCTGACTCCAGCCTGAACCACAAACCCAAACACCGAGAATATGGCCAGTATCCAAAAGGCACGTGTCCGTAACGCCTGCCGCACGGTGTAATTGTTCTCGGCAATTTGGGATACCGGCTCTGGTTCGGCGACGGCGGATACCGTCTCCGGGACCTGTTGCTGCCGAATCCTAGCCTGGCCTTTGGCTGGGTCTGGCTCCAGACCCATATCCTCGGGTCGCCGCGCCATCAGCATCAGGACGGGGATTATGCCGGTGCTGATGGTGAATATGCCCAGGGCCAGCCAGGCCGTCCGCCAGCCCCAACCGTTGATCATCACCTGGGCAACCACCGGGAAGATGGTCAACCCGATGGACTGGATGATCCCCATGTAGGCCAACGCCGAGGGCCTACGCCGGATGAACCAGTTGCTTACCGCCGTTGAAGTACCGAGTTCCAAGGGTGCGGAGAACACAGCCCTGCCAGGCACATACATGGCGTAAAACGACCAGACCGGGGAAGTAAGGGAGAGACCAATGGCGCAGATTCCCACGACACCTGCCGAGGCCGCGAGCATGATGCCAGAGCCATAGCGGTCCACCAGCCGACCCGCAAACGGTGAGACCAGTAGCCCAAATACGGCGCCGAGACTGACAGCGCCGGAGAACTGACCCCGCGACCAACCAAACTCGTCGGTCATGGGCACCACAAACACGGAGAGGGTTGCGACTGCCATCACTGGCCGCGACCCGAAGCTGGGCACGGAGGCGGCAAACAATATCACCCAACCGTAGTAGAAGGGCAAACGCTGAGCCAGCCCGGCGCGAAGCCTGGAGAAGCTCACCTTACGGCCAGATATCGGTGTACGAAGTTATTTCTGCAACCGGGTATTCCGTCACGCGAACACATGCAGAATAGGACCACCGATTCCGCGAACTTACTCCTGAGGATGGGGTTCCCCCAGAACGTGCATCAACCGGTTTGCCCAGGCGAATATCGACGCCGACAGTGTCAGGTCGAATATCTCATCCATACCCAGTCCGTTCCCGACCATATGTTCAACGTCGGCCTTGTCAGCCTCAGACGGGCATTGCGAAAGCTTGGTGGCAAAGTTGAGCATCGCCTTTTGACGGTCGTCGATATCAGCGTCTTCACGATCGGCAAAGATGCGGTCCATCACCGCCTCGTCTTTAGTCAATTGGTTGTAGCGGTTGGCATGGACCGCCGCGCAGTAGATACATTCGTTGACCACCGACGCCGCCACCGCGCCGAACTCGGTCTCCGCCCGGGAGAGACCGCCGTGGTGATACATGATGCCGTTGAACAGAGGCGTGCGCTGTTGCAGGGTTTCCGGGTCCAGGGCTAGTACGAGGGTGTAATTCCCGATCTTGGTATCGGAGACCGTGACTTTCATAGCCTCCAGTTGCTCATCTGTGGCGTTTTCCAGCACCACCGGGGTGACCCGTGGCTCCCAGAACGGAATTACCGTTGTAAAGTCCTTAATCGGCTCGCTCATGCTACCTCCGCCATCAACCTCAGACTCTGGACCACCCTGATCTGATAACTGACAAAGGCGATCAACTGGGACAACCGGACTATGTCCGGGTCATTCATCCCCACAGATTGCAGGGCGGCCACATCTCCCGCCACTGCTGTCTTGGGATTGGTGGTGATCAAGTCTGTGTGCCGGATGATCGCTCTAAGCCGGGAGTCACTGCCGCCGTCAAACGCAGGGTCGGACAGGGCTTGGCTGCCGTCGCCGAAAAGACCCTCGTAATGTGTCGCCAGCACCTGATCGTTATTCAGCTTGGCCATGCGACAGGCCAGACCGGCCCGCTCGGAGTAAGACAACCCACCGTAGTTTTTCGGCCTCAGGGAAGCTTCATGGGAGTTCTCCGTCAATTCCATGAGGTCGGCGCGACCGGAAAATACGCTCGCCAATTTACTATCAGAGGTTATCCCCGCTGCTTTGGCGACCACAGTCTGAAATATATCCAACATGTCCTCCAAGTCTAATGCAGGATTAGTTCTAATAAGACAGCTATATGGAGCCGTCGATAACGATGTCCAGCACTGCCGGTTTTCCCGAAGCCAAAGCCCGCTCCAGGGCTGGCCCTATCTCTGCCGGGTCGGTGATCCGCTCCCCGTGGACGCCCATACCTCCGGCAATCGCAGAAACGTGGAACGGCGTGGGGAAGTCGGAGAATGGGAGGTTCTCTCCGGCGGTTTCTGTCATCTGGAGGATATCCCGTTGGTAAACGTCAAAGTTCACCTTCAGGATCCGGTACATGCCATTATTACAGATGACGAAGACGCACGGGATGTTGTCGTTGGCCGCCGTCCAAAGTCCCTGGACGGTCATCATGGCGCTGCCGTCTCCGATGATGCCGATCACCGGTCTGTCCGGGTGGGCCACCTGGACGCCCATGGTAGCGCCGATACCCCCGCCGATGGCCTGGCCCCGGAAAGCGCGAAGGTCGCCCCGTTTCTTGCCCTGGAAGTAATGGCGCATGGTGGCTCGGTTGCTAATTGAGTCGTCGACGACTATGGCATTGTCAGGAATGGCGGCTGCCAGTTCTGACATCATCCGCGCCGGAGACATAGGCTTGCTGTCCCAGTCCTCAGTTACCGATTCTTCAAATGCCGCCCGTTTTTCAGCCGCAGCGGCCACCACGCCAATCTTGCGACCGTCAATCTCGTTTTCTAACTCAGGCGTGAGTTTGGGCTTGATTCCGGCAATCAACTCCTCAATGCCTAGTCGGCAGTGAGAGACGATTCCAACATCTGTCGGTTCAGACCTTCCCGCTCGACCGGGAATCGGGTCGATGTGGATTAGCTTGGTGTTCTCTTCCAGGATCACATCACCCCAGTAGAACAACTCGTCCATGGCATCCATGCCAATGGCCAAGACCAGGTCTTTGTCCTTCAAAATCTCACGCCCACCAGGAGTGCGGAGAGTATGGTTGCCAAAGAACTGAGGGTGCATGGTTGGGAAAGCCACCTCTGCGCCCCGAGACTGATAGACCGGGAACCCCATCAATTCGGCCAGTTCCACGGCGGCGTCGTTGGCGTGGTCCTCGGATACCCGGTCACCCACCATCATCATGGGGTTCTTGGCGGCCATGATCAGGGACACAGCTTCTTTAATGCCCTTAGTGTCCGGTCGGTAGGAGTCGTGCATCTTGTTGGAGGGAACGATGTTCATCTCAGCCTCGGCCTCAAGGGCGTTGGCGGAGAAACCCACATAGACCGGGCCCTTGGGATGGCTATTGGCCTCGTGGAACGCGCGTCGCAGCACTGATGGAATGGCATCGGCCAAATCCAACTCCACCGACCACTTGGTCACCGGGCGGACCAGTTCAGCCAGGTCGGTCATGGTCTCGTTGACCTTTCGGGCGTCATAGTTGGCCGACATCACCACCATTGGCGTTCCGGTGTTGAGAGCGTCCAGCATCAGGCAGATGCCGTTGGCCAGGCCGCTGTCCACGTGGAGCATGACACATGACGCTGTCTCCGTTGACCTGGCGTAAGACTCTCCCATGCCCACAGCAACGCTTTCCTGTAGTGTGAGGAAGTATTGGAATTCAGGGTAGTCACCCAGCATGTCCATTATCGGGCCTTCACTGGTCCCGGGATTGCCGAAGATGTGCTTCACACCTTCTGCTTTTAACATCTCCAATACAGCCTGTTTGCCGGTCATCATTTGAGCCATTGAAATAAACCTTCCATCCAGTATCTATAGAATTCTTGCGGTGAGTTACGGGGCCGCTTGTACCAACTCGATGATCACATCATCCGGGCCTTCTATGTAGGCCAACTTGATCCCTTGGGGAGTCACCGTCAGCGGCAGCACCACGCGGATGCCCTCAGCCTCAAATCTAGCCATCTCTGATTCCAGATCTTCCACATGGAAACCAAAGTGCTCCAATCCCAGGCGGTTTAGCTCGGGAACTGCTCGCTCCGGCGAGGAATTCGGGGGCTGGGATGAGATGTTCAGCCTGGTTGGGCCGCCCACCTGCATACCGATGGTGATGGTGCCTGGCATGACCTCACGCTCGGAAACGATCTTGGCATTGAATATTTTCTCGTACCATAATGCTGACTCTTTGGGGTCTTTGGCCCTGATGTGGACGTGGTTGATGGCGTAATCCATGGCGCTTCTCCTTGTCGGCCACACTCATAAGCCCTTGGGGCTGTGATGGCTGTTTGCTTTACGTCGAAATATTAGCTTCGGCGAGCAACCCTTGTCCACCATCAAGCCCATGCTAACCCTGAACCGACTCCTCAATGCCACCGTGCTCAGGCTCGATATTTATTGGCATGTGCATTTGGAAGATTGTATACTCGGCTCAACCCCGCACGAGGATTTACATGGCACGGACCTTTCGCCTGGCCCTGGCGCAGATCAACCCCACCGTAGGGGACATCCCTGGAAACACCGCCAAAATCTTAAACTACCTGGAACGTGCTCGGGACGCCCAGGCAGACTTAGTTGCCTTCCCCGAGATGGCCACCACCGGCTACCCACCGGAAGACCTCCTCTATAAGAAGTCCTTTTTGACTGAGAATGTGGTCGCCATGGAGCAGATCGCAGAGGCCTCAGACGACATGGCCGTGGTCCTGGGCTACGTGAACGTGCTTTCACTGGAGCCATCCTCACCGGAGGTTGCAGACGCGGGGGATGCCCGCCCGCAGATCACCAACGCCGCGGCCCTGTGCCACGACGGCGAATTAGTGGACATCTACCACAAGATATTCCTGCCCAATTACGGTGTCTTCGACGAGCAGCGCTACTTTCAAAAGGGATCGGTCTGCCCGGTCTACCGAATCTGCGGCGTCCTGATCGGAGTGAACATCTGCGAGGACATCTGGTACCCGGTGGGGCCAACCACCGTGCAGTGCCAAACGGGGGCCGAGCTCATAGTCAACATCAACGCCTCGCCCTTTCACGCCGGTAAACGGGCGTTCAGGGAAGACATGATCGCCCAGCGCGCCTCCGACCACGGCCTGACCGTGGCCTACGTGAACACGGTAGGCGGACAAGATGAGTTGGTCTTCGACGGCGGCAGCATCGTCTACGACGCAGAAGGCAATCTCCTGGCCAGAGCGCCTGCCTTTGAAGAGGATCTCTTGGTCGTTGACCTGGAGTTCCCTGACGATATTCCAGAGGCGAAGCCCGAGCCTACTGGAACCTTCGCCTCCGCGCTGAATGCTGTGGGAGAGCCTAAGGGACTGACTGTGTCCAATGCGGTCCCTGGCAATAAACCCCAACTCGACCAAAAACTGGCCGCTGAGATAAATGGCCCTGAGGAGATATACCGGGCCCTGGTCATGGGCACTGGTGATTACTTGCGTAAATCCGGCTTCTCCAAGGCGCTGATTGGCCTGTCTGGGGGCATCGACTCGGCTCTGACAGCGGCCGTGGCCGTGGACGCTCTGGGCAGAGACAATGTGGTCGGTATCACCATGCCCTCCCGTTACTCGTCAGGCGGCAGCATCAGCGACTCTGAAGCTCTGGCCAATAACCTGGGCATGGACCTCTGGGAGGTGCCCATAGAAAGGGCGCATCAGGCGTTTACCGACATGCTGGAAGACCGGTTTGAAGGCACTGACGCCAATGTGGCCGAGGAAAACGTACAAGCTCGGGTCAGGGGTAATGTGCTGATGACCGTGTCCAACAAATTTGGCTGGATCGTACTCACAACCGGTAACAAGTCGGAGATGGCCATGGGTTATGCCACCCTCTACGGCGACATGGCCGGTGGATTTGCGGTGCTGAAGGACGTGCCCAAGACCACGGTCTACGAGCTATGCCGCTGGCGTAACCGTCAGGGACAGGCGTTCGGGACAAAAGATGATGTCATCCCAGTGTCAATCATCGACAAACCACCCAGCGCCGAGCTGCGTGCTGACCAACTGGACTCGGATAGTCTGCCTGAGTATGAAGTTCTGGATCCGGTGGTCGAAGCTTACGTCGAGGATGATCTGAGCTACCAGGACATGGTCGCCAAGGGATTTGATCCGGCAATCATCCGCCAGGTCATGTCTGCGGTGGACCGAAACGAATACAAAAGACGCCAGGCCCCGCCCGGGGTAAAGATCACACACCGGGCCTTCGGTAAAGACCGCCGCCTCCCCATAGTCAACCGCTACCGCCAACAGGACGGAAATTGACCCGCTCTATCTTGGTCGCCCCAAAGACCGACAAGCAACTCATACCCGCCATCTGTAAACAAGCCATGCTGGCCCCCCGTGAACACGGCCGAAAATTACGGAACCTCGAAGATTAAATAATACCAAGCTATTTTTATCAATTGACATGGGTACGCCATAAGCGCAGAATGTGGTTTGCCGATGCGCTGCCGCCCATTTATATGTGGCGGGCCCAATCAAGAGGTACAAAAAACCCTTCAGATGATAAAACCTAGAAATACGGGTGCGTTCGGCATACCCACAGGCATCCACTACGCGTGGATCGTCATGCTGATCGCCGCCGTCATGCATATGGTGGGAGGTTCCATCAGGCAGGCCTTTGGCGTGCTGATAGTCCCTCTAGAAGAAGCCAACGGCTGGAACCCGGCAATGGTCACCCTGGCCTACGCCCTGGCCAGCATCACCGGCGCACTTCTGGCCCCGCTAAGCGGCTACTGCACAGACCGTTACGGTGCACGAAAGGTCATAGTGGTCGGGATTGCCGCCTTTTTCATCGGCGCTCTGATGACCGGAGTCATCGGGGAGGTCTGGCACCTCTGGATCTCCTACGGGCTCTTCTTGGGCGCGGCTAGCGCGTGCTTCAACGTACCGATCATCACCACCGCTTCATACTGGTTCCGCACCCATCTGGGTTACGGAGTCGGGTTCTTGCAGGCATCTCACGGACTTGGACCGGCCATCATGGCGATCATAGTAAGCGTCATGATCAGCGGGTCGTCCTGGAAGGTCGCATTTTGGTCCATTGGCATCCTGGGCGGGATCATGATGTTGGCGCTGATGGCCTTCTTCCGAAACCGCCCCGCTGATATCAATATAAGGGCCTTTGGAGCGCCTCCGACCGAAGACCTACCCGTTGAAAGAGATCGGGCGATGGAGCGGCTGAGGATCACGGCCTTCCGCAATAGCATGCAGTCCACAACCACATTCTGGAAGCTGGTCTCGGTCCACTTCCTCGGCTGCGTCAGCCACGCCATAGTCATAATCTACATAGTACCCATAGCCGTGTTGGCCGGTATGGACAACGTAGCGGCGTCTGGGGTGCTCAGCACCTTGGCCCTCGTCAGCGTGTCCACCAGGTTCCTAACGCCCGTGATCTCAGATTACATCGGCGCCAGGGGAACTATGGCCACCTTCTTTGTCTGGCAGGGACTCCCCGTTTTGATGCTCTTCTGGGCTCAAGACCCGTGGCAGTTCTATCTATTTGCCGTCATCTTCGGCATCGGATACGGTGGAGAAGGCTCAGCTTTCCCGGTGATAAACCGGCAGTACTTTGGCCGTGGCCCCATGGGCTCGTCCTTCGGCTGGCAGGCGTTTGGAGCAGGTTCCGGTATGGCCATGGGTGCCTGGCTGGGCGGCGCGCTGTTCTGGTTGTTCGATTCCTACGCGGCCACCATAATAGTCTCGACCTTGGCCAGTGTTGGTGGCGCCGCTATCATCATGTCGATGGAACCAACGGGCCGAATCTTGACCCCCAACTGGGAAGACAGCATACCGAAGACCCCGGCGGCGGCCGACGACTAACTTCGCTCTCAGTCCAGTACCCGCATCGGACGGGTTTCAATCCTCATGTGCAAACAAAAAATCCTTCAGGGCGATCACCCTGAAGGATTTTTGATCTAACGCCGGTATGTCGCCCGAGTCTCTAACCCAGGCGCACTATGGCTTCCACTTCCACCAGCAACTCGGGCAGGACCAGCCCGGCGACCACCACCGTGGAGCTGGCTGGCGGCGAGTTGGGCCAAGTCTCCGCACGTACCTTGCTATAAGCAGGGTAGTTGGCGATGTCAGTCAAGAAGCAGGTGATCTTGGCCACGTCTTCCATCTTGCCACCGGCAGCTGTCACCACAGCGCGGATGTTGTCCATCACCTGGCGGGACTGGGCTTCAGCATCACCCACTCCGACGATGTTACCTCCCTGATCGACTGATACGTGTCCTGAGACGTACAGCGTATCGCCGACGATCATCCCTGGGGAAAGGGCTGGATTGGGGCTGGCTCCGGCTGGGCTAACTGGTTTTCTCTCCGCCATAACACCACCTTTTGTAGTTCTATATTCTGTTAGACGCTCGATTGTGAGCACCTATTATAACCACAGGAACTAAAGGCACAACGAGGTTGGAGTAAGAACGGTAGAAGAAATGATCGGAGAGGGGTTAACTGCGGGCGGGGATGGGCATGCTGGTACGGTCGCGAGTCACGGAGATACAACCACGCACTCCGTCCAACTTGGAGAACAGCTTATTAAGCTGATCCAGACCAGTGGTATGGCATGTGAGGGCCATGGTCACTGTGCCGTCGGCCCATTCTTCAGTGAGCACCGAGGCGATGTTCACACCCTCGTTGGACACCACAGCCGTGAGGTCACGGAGGAGGCCGACCCGGTCGTAGGCCTTCATGATGATACGGACGGGGTAGAGTTGCTGTTCCTCACCCCACTGGACGCTCACCAATCGTTCTGGCTCATCCTCGTGGACGACGCTGGAGCAGTCTTGCTTGTGGACCGTCACGCCACGGGCGCGGGTGATGAATCCGATGATCGGGTCACCGGGTATGGGGTTGCAACAGCGACCGATACGTATAAGTAGGTCGCCAACGCCCAGGACGGTGATTCCAGAACTGGGGCTGGACAGCGGCAGATCGTTGCGACGCTGGGTCAGCGGCTCTTCGGTCTCGTGGCCTATCTGAGCCAATCGGTGGGCCAGCAGGCTGTCAGCGATGTTGCCCGAGCCCAGGTTGGCCATCAGGTCGTCCATGGAGTCGACCTTGAACAGACTCATGATGGTTTCTTCATCCACCTTTTGGTTGAGCCGTCGCAGTTCACGGCGCATGAGTTCCTTGCCGCGCTGGATATTGACGCTTCGTTCTTGACGACGGAACCATTGCCGCACACTCTGTCGGGCGCCTGCAGAGCGGACGTAGCCCCGATTGGGGTTCAACCAGTCTAGGCTGGGACCACGGTCTGATTTCGAATTGAGCACCTCAACAGTGTCGCCGTTCTCCAGAGCGGTGTCCAGAGAGACCAGCTTGCCGTTCACCTTGGCACCGATGCAGTGGTGCCCTAGATCGGTGTGTATCTTATAGGCGAAGTCCACAGGAGTGGAACCGGAGGTTAGCTCTACGATCCGGCCCTTGGGAGTATAGACAAACACCTGGTCGTGGAAGATGTCTTGTTTTACCGATTCAATGAATTCGGCGGTACCGGAAACTTCCCGCTGCCATTCCAGCAACTGACGCAGCCAGGTCATCTTCTCTTCGAATCGTTGGTCTCCGGAGGCACCCTCTTTGTAGGCCCAGTGAGCAGCGACTCCGTACTCTGCGATCCGGTGCAGTTCGTAGGTCTTGATCTGCACTTCCAAGGGCGTTCCACCATCACAGATGACCGTGGTGTGCAGCGCCTGGTACATATTCTCTTTGGGGTTGCCTATATAGTCGTCGAATTGTCCAGGGATCGGATGCCACATCTGGTGCACCACACCAAGGGACTGGTAGCACTCCGCAGGCTCGTTTACCAGTACGCGGAGGGCAAAGAGGTCATAGATGTCGCCAAAGTCCTTGCCCTGGGCTTGGTACTTTTCCATCTTGCGGTGGGTACTGTAGATACCCTTGGGGCGGCCAATCACATCGGCGGTGATGCCGTATTTGGCCAGTTCATCACGAAGGCTGGATGAAACTTTCTCTACGTATTCCTCACGCTCACCGCGCTTGGACGCCAGCATCTTGGAAATCTCACGGTATTTGTCCTCGTTCAGGTGCCGGAAGGCCAGGTCATCCAACTGCCATTTAATCTCCCAGATCCCAAGCCGGTGGGCCAGGGGGGAGTAGATGTCCAGAGTTTCCTGGGCGATGCGCCGTCGCTTCTCAGGAGGCAAGGCGCCGAGGGTTTTCATATTGTGCAAACGGTCTGCCAGCTTGATGAGGACCACTCTGATGTCTTCAGCCATGGAGACCAGCATCTTACGCAGGCTCTCCGCGTAGAGATTTTCAGAGTCATCTATAAGGCTGGATCCGTCTTCTAGGGGTGGATGGAGTTTGTCGTCCATCCTGGTCAACTTGGTGACCCCGTCCACGAGTTTGCTCACTTCAGAGCCAAACCGCTCGGAGATCTCTTGCACAGAGACGCCGCAATCTTCGACAACGTCATGGAGCAATGCAGCGACGATAGTGTTGGTATCCAGGCGGAGGTCGGCGAGGAAGAGGGCGGTTTCCAGGGGATGGACGATGTAGGGGTCGCCGGATTTACGTGACTGACCGGAGTGGCAGGCGTCGGCATAGTAATACGCCCGCCCGACCGTTTCAGCGCTTTCTTCGGGCAGGTAAATGCCGACCCTTTCGATAAGGGTCTTAGCGGCGTCTGAAGCTACCTTATCCATTGCTGCCACAGTGTATTGATAATAATACACAGCAGTTATCAAAGTCCAGAGTTGTGAGAGGGAATCCCCAACCCCCCTTTACGCAAGGGAGGCTTTATTTTGGCGTTGCCTAAATGGGGAAGGGAAGCTCGGTTAGGTTGTCGGGTAGGCCCACGTCGAAGGCGTTGATGTTGAAGGCTAGGGCAGAGTAGTAGCCCATCAGGTTGGTGAGTTCCACCAGTCCTAGAGTGCCGAACTGGGCCTGGGCGGCGTCGAAAGTGGCTTGGCTTACCTTGTGGGTGCGGAAGAACTCACGCCCATAGTTGATGACAGCCGCTTCCTCGTCGGAAAGTCCGGTCAGTTCCTTTTTGTCACGGAGGTCGTCAACCAATTTGTCGCTGAGGCCAGCCTGGCGGGCATAACCGGAGTGGGCGTTCCAGATGAACTGGCAGTCCAACTCACGGGCGGTGGTGATCATCGCAAGTTCGCGGACGTGTGGCGGGAGCGTGATCTCTTCACCCCGGAAATAGGCTCTGTAGTGCTCACCGCGGCTGGCCAGTTCTGGGCCGTTGATCATGATGGCCACGGGGCCGATCTCAGGCACGCTGCCGCGCGACGCCACCAGTGCATCGGATGCAGCCAGTTGATCCTGGGGCACACTCTCTCGGCTTGCTGTGGGTATTCTAGACATTGAAGCCTCCCTGTTTTTGCGTATTATCCATGGCCCACCATTATGTTGGGATGTTGGGCACCACATGATACAACAGCCGTCAAAGCACCGACCTTAGACATGGGACGTTCCCTAACACTCTAGGTCGATCAGGCATGACAGCGCGTTTGAAATTGCAGTAACCTTAGCGGTATGTCGTCCGCCGAACCCAATAACACTCCTGGTGACGCCGCGCCAGGCAGCAAGGCCACCATCACCCGAAGCCCCAATTTCAAATATTGGGTCTTTGGCGCGTTGGCCGTCGGCATATTCTCCTCGGTGGTCGACCATGGCAGCGTCAACGTGGCGCTGCCGACCATCGCCAGCCACTTCAAGACCGACCTACCCACCATCCAATGGGTAGTGATCATCTACGCCCTGACCATCGCTGCCCTGCTGCTGCCCATGGGCCGGTTATCCGACCTGGTGGGCCGCAAGAAGGTCTATATCACTGGGATTGCAGTCCTGGGCGTCGGTGCGGCCCTGTCCGGACTGTCACCGTCGCTGGAGTTGTTGTTCCCCTCCCGCGTCCTGCAGGGAGTGGGCGCGGCCATGACCCAGGGCACTGGAATGGCCATCGTCACAGCCGTGTTCCCAGCAAACGAGAAGGGTCGGGCCATCGGCATGTTCATGACCATGGTCGGCGTGGGAGCCATCGCCGGGCCGGCCATCGGTGGGCTGGCCGTGGACTGGTTTGGCTGGAGACTGGTCTTCTTCCTCACGTTGCCTCTGAACACCCTTGGCGCAGTGGCTACCCTCTGGATCTTGCGGAATTGGACCGAGGTCCGCGAGGCCAAACGAGATAGGTTCGACTGGCTTGGCGCCGCGCTATCCACCGGAGTGTTGGTAGCCCTGTTGCTAGCCATGACAACCGGCAACAAAGCAGGCTGGTTCTCACCGCCCATACTCGCAGCGTTTGCCGGTGCCATCGGGATGCTGGGCGCGTTCATCTGGTGGGAACTGCGCACCGACGCCCCGATGCTGGACATCAGATTGTTCCGTGGAAGGACGTTCACTCTGGGCATCTCTGCCGCCTTTCTGACCTTCTTGGGCTCGTCGGCCGTGTTGTTCATGATGCCCTTTTACCTCCAGAACGTGCTGGGCTACAGCGCAAAGACAATCGGGTTCGTGGTGGTGCCTGGGGCCATCTGCATGGCCATCATGGGCACGGTCAGCGGGGTGCTATCGGACCGGTTTGGCTGGCGTCCGTTCACCGTGGGTGGACTTGCATCCTCAGCTACCGGACTGCTGATCCTCTCCCGGGTCACCGAGGATTCGTCACTGTGGATGGTGGTTCCGGCTCTCATGCTGATGAACACCGGCATGGGCACTTTCTACTCTCCCAATTCAAGCTCGGTGATGAACGCCGTCGGGGTGGCGAAATACGGCGTCGTCTCGGGCTTCTTGAACCTGGTGCGAAACGCCGCCAACGTGACCAGCATCGCCTTTGCCACCATCATCGTGACCGCCACCATGGCCTCGATGGGCTTTGAGCCCAGCCTGGAGGCCGTACGAGGCGATGCGGAGGGAGTTGGCCACGCGTTTACCGTCGGGCTCCGCTACGCGTTCCTGGCCATGATGTCCATCGTGCTGGTGAGCCTGACCTTCTCCGCCCTACAGCCAAACCGAATTCCAGAGATAGAGTTGGATGATTCGGCAGAACTGCAGGAAACGCCTACGGAGGCATGACGGCAAGCTGTCCGGAAGTTTGGACTCCGTTGCCTCACAACCTCAAAGGGATTACCATGCGCCTGCCCAAGCGCGGCTAGTAGCTATTATCGCAGCAATCAATTATTGGAGATTGAACCATGTATGTAGTTATCGTTCCCATCCAGATCGAGCAAGGACACCGGGACGAGTTCCTGGAGGCCCTGATGGTCGACGCCAAGGGAGCCAACGAAGATGAGCCCGACTGCCTGAGGTTCGACGCCGTACAGGACGCCGATGACGACCACCGCATTTGGCTTTATGAGGTCTACAAGGACGAGGCCGCCTTCAACGACCACCTGGCCGCACCCCATTTCCAGGTGTTCAAGGCCGCCGCAGAGAAGTGGCGGGTCGAAGGCATCCAGGGTTCAGCCAGAGGCAGCAAGAACCTTTATCCCTCTGACGCTGAGTGGCGCTAGGGTTAGGCTCGTACGCCCCACAACTGAATAATCGGGAGGTCCATTGTGACTAAGAAGATTCTTCAAAGCGCGAAGCTAGCCGCGTCTGCTGGGATTATGTCCCACGGCGTGGAGGTTCCGGCCGGGAAGATGGTGTTTGTGTCGGGTCAGGTGGCCAGAGACCTGGGAGGCAGAGTCGTCGGCGTTGGCGACATACACGCCCAAACCCGCAAGGTCTTGCAGAACATGCAGGCGGTGCTTGCCGAGTCTGGGGCCACCATGGACGATGTGGTGAAGGTGACGGTGTTTGTAACCGACCTGGAGCAACACTTGGCCGCCAGCCATGAGGTGCGTACCGAGTTCTTCAAGAATGGTTACCCAGCCAGCACTTTGGTTGAGGTTTCAAGGCTGGTCCACAAAGACTTCCTGATCGAGATCGAGGCCATCGCGGTGACGCATTAGCTAACAGCGATAAGCAGTCAGCTTTCAGGTAATCAAAAAGGGCGGTCCGATTAAACGGGCCGCCCTTTTTGTTTGCCGGTCTTGTTTAGTAGCTAAGTTGCTAAACTTGAGCTAAGTCTTTCTCCCAGGGTCCTGGGAAGTGGACGTTGGGGCGGTCGGCGTGCAAGAAGAGTTTCTCTTGCCGGAACCATTCGGTTCTCGGTGTCTCGTAGTAACACTCGATGCCGTTGCCGTCCGGGTCTTCAAAGTAGATACCCAGTGACAGACCGTGGTTGGTAACCTTCTGAATCTCTACGTTCTTGGCTTTAAGGTTGTTGTAGAAATCTTTAAGGTCGTCCAAGGTGTCCATGCGCCAGGCCATGTGGTTCAAGCCCACCTGACCTTTATGGGGCCCCTCGGCATCGGCGCCGACTTCCATGATTGCCAGCTCGTGGGATTCTTCCAAGTCGGCTGACATGAATGCGGCCCTCCCGGGTACGAAGTCATAGGTGTGTAGACCCAAGACTTCTTCATACCATTTGTGGGAGGCCTCTACGTTTCGTACCCAAATGTTCACGTGGCCCAAGTGATTCGGCGTGTAACCCATAGTTCATCTCCAAATACTGAGTAGGCTAACGTCGCCAAATTACCATAAAAGCCAATTTACGCGCAACTCGCCCGCCCGCACAGCGGGAGTCCGCTGGAGCAGTTTGGTTTCTAACAAGCACACTGCCCGACCGGACTAGTCATACTCGTTGTGCAAACGAACAGCCCAGAGGAACTCACCCAACAAGACTGAAAAACGGTGTCCACACTCAGGCGCGAGTGATACAATATCTGAGCCGAGGCTCCCCGCCTCGACATCCCCCTCAAATGGGCCGTTAGCTCAGCTGGCAGAGCACCGGACTTTTAATCCGGGTGTCGTGGGTTCGACCCCCACACGGCCCACTTCTTTTGGTCCCTTGGTCTTGTGACCTGCCATCTTCGGTGCCAACACACCCCCCCAACATGTAACAAAGATTTAACATAACCGACGATTGTTTGTAACAAGTGGTGGTTAATCTAGACTTACACGAACGCGGAGGAAGGTACTGAGATGATTGCACTTCTGGCAGCCGGAGCATTTGTTGGACTCTTCAGCATGTGGGTTGTTGTTCCCCGGATGCTTATCCGCAAGTAGGTTCCGAGTTACCCGCTTAGGTGGGTTTCAACTCAGCATCTCTCAAGTAATTAACTCTGGTAGGCGTCCGGTCGTTGGCTCATCCGTGAGCGCGGCATCGCCGTCGGCAAACAGCATCAGCCTCAAAGCCGATGTGCAGAGATTCCTCCAGTTGAATATGAACCAGATTAAAGACTCCGAATCAACCGGAGTCTTTTCTTTTGCCAACCAATTGCCACCACCCATTTGCCGACAGCCAAGTCGGAAGCCGACGATGTGTTAAGCGCGTTCCTTGAAGACTCGTTCAGGCGTAACGATGGATAACGGTACGCCAAACCTGATATTCTTTGGCCATCACTATCGGTTGGACAAATTCGGACAGTAGAAGGCCATGGGGCGATGGTTTTATCTGCCCCATGCCAAATTTGCAGCCTCAGGAGGTCCAAATTGACACTCGCTATGCCAACAGCCACCTACCCCGAGGAACCAAAAGCCAAACGGCAGGCATTACTGGCCGCCGTTGAAAGCCTGCGCGGCGTGATCGAGGCCGGAGTCGATGAAACAGAGCGGATCAGCACCCTGCCTCAAGCCACCGTTGACGCCATCCATGAGGCCGGACTCTTCGCCTATAAGTCGGCCCGTGTTCTGGGCGGCGCTGAAGCTGACGCCATGACCCAGCTGGACGTTGTGGAAGCCGCCAGCCGCATCGACGCGGCAGCCGGTTGGTCCATCATGATCGGATCGGGGACATTGTCCGGTATGGCCGCCTTCCTTTCTGAAGAGGCCATTAAAGAGGTGTTTGTCGACGGCAAGTTCCCACGGGCGGCCGGTGCGGCTGCCGCATCCGGCGAAGCAATCCCGGTCGAGGGCGGATACAGGGTGACCGGACGATGGGCGTTCGGCAGTGGCATCCATCACTCCCACTACCTGGCCATGGGAGCCATGGCCGTGGACGGAAAATCAGAACCCAGACAGATCAGAGTGGTCGTGCTCACGTCGCAAGCCACCATCCATGACAACTGGGATGTGGTGGGCCTGCGCGGCACCGGCAGCAATGACTTCTCTTTGGATAACGTGTTTGTGCCCAATCACTTCACTTGGAGCGGCCACGAATCCAAGCCACTACGCGGCGGTCCAAACTTCTATCTGGGCCGTCCTGGTATGCAAGTCACCGGCCACTGCGGCGTCGTGCTAGGAATCGCACGCCGAGCGTTGGACGAGATCACGGAGCTGGCCAAGACCAAGAAACGGGGTTACAGAGGGTCCGAGGCCCTGATTGCCGACCGGGGTTCGTTCCAACGGTTCTTGGGGGAGTCTGACGCTCGCCTGCGGGCCGCCAAAGCACTATGTGTCGCCGTTCTGGAGGAAGCCTGGGAGTTGGTCACCAAGGAAATCATGCCGCCGCCAGAACTGCAGGTTCGGATGCGAGCGGCCAGCACTTACGCCACTGAAGAGGCTTCAGACATAGTTTCCCAGGCGTTCCGCTTCGGTGGTGGTTCGGCCATGTACACCAATCACCCCTTGCAGAAGTGCCTTCGGGACGTCCACGGCGCTGCCCAGCACAACATGGTCAGCGACCGTGCTTACGAGAACCACGGACAGTTCATGCTCGGCTTCCCCGACGCCGACCCCATGGGTTAAAGGGGACTGACGTTCCTTTAGAAACACTACAATGTTTCCCGGATCATCAAAGACATGCTGCAGTTAAGCAGCATGTCTTTTTGTTTCTCTAGGCCCTAATTTTCCCTGTGACTCCTCTCACATCACCCCGGTGCGCAGCGTCATATTTGATAACAACCCAGTCTCGTCTAATAGTAAGGGTCACGGTTGAACTCCCAGTCGGAGCTACGAACCAACCGCCATCAAATTCCTCTTGAAGGGGTGTGTGAAAGATATGAGTGTACTGATGCACAATTGCGATCAATGCGGCGGTTACCTGGAACTGTTTTACAACGGCTGGACCTGCTCGTTATGTCGACGGAGATACTTGATCCAGGATAACCAAGTTACTGAGATGTGGTGGAAAAATCGGGACATAGACGAACAAGAAGCAGAGGATGACGTTGTAGCCGTTGCCCAATACCCAGCTAACCACAACAGCGGTCTCAGCCCGCAGGCCATGCCGTTATAATCACGGGAACAATAATCTCAGAGACCCTAACCCGGTGTTGTCACATTAAATCCAAACCTTGACGAAACCCGGCTTCTCGACCATGCCGTCAGAACTGGAATGATCTCCGCTGCATTGATGGGCGTCAGCATCGGCATCCTGTTTGGGCTGACCCATTCAGCCCAGGTTGGAGCTGCCCTCATCCACGCCATCGACATCTACGGAGATTCTTCCTTGGTGACATTCGATACCGGATCACCTTTGATCGCATCAGTGGTGTCGATCATCCCAGCGGTGATCGGTGGGATTGCTGGCGCCGGCGCGCCCATCGGAGCGTCGACGCTGGCCCGGTGGCTGAAACTGAGCGTTGTTGTCCAGTTGCTGGCCGGACTTGTCATCGCCATCGCCGGTGGCGGAGCAGCGGGGGCCATCATCACCGCGATGATCCCCCAGTTTGCCGCCGAAGGGGCCGCTCTGGGAGCCGGAGTCGGCACCGTAGCCGGGATTGTCGCCCTCATCTCGTATCAATTGCAGCGAGGCCTGGGGAGCAAGTCCTGAGCCGCTGCAACGTCATGGGGCTTCCGGCCTTACTGATTGTGGTGACAGCAATTCTATTCGCCATATCAGGCTGTGGCGGTTCATCAACACCCACCAGGGCACCGAAAAGCGTCCCAACGGCCCCGCCCGTATTTCAATCCAAGGTGCCATCCATGCCAGCAATCTACGCCTACACCCACCAGCGCCCCGACGGTAACCGCTACCTGAGCGGGAAGGGTGACCTGCCCAACGCCAAGACGCTAGATATCACCCTGACAGGCCAGCCTCGGTGGCTCGTCGCCGCGCCAATGGGATCTGGAAGCATCTGGGCGGCAGTGCTGGAGGACGGAACGACTCAGGCCTTTGTAGTGGCAGCTGGACAGGCGACTGAGACCACCATATCTTCGGCCCATATGCCCTCGGGTGGGCCGCCGCTGCTGGCGGTGACGGGAGAAGGGGCATTTCTCGTCTCCGCTCCGTTGGAGTCGGCGTCGGAACTGACCCATCCGGTGCCGCTTGGTGATTCTGGCCGCCTGTCGTTCATTGAATCTGGTGGCGACCTGGTCATATGGCAAGACGGCGCTGAGTCAGGCCGACTGCCAATAGATGCCCTGCCGGATGCCAGGTTGTTGGTTGACGACCAGGGGCGTGTTTTGCTGCTGACCCAGCCGTCCACCCGTTACCCCCACGGCATCGCCGGAGACACCCTGGAAGCGACAACGATCACGCTGGTGGCAACTGAGCCAAACCTGAAGGTGCTCACAACCATACCCATCCCGGGTCAAACGGTGGTGGAGGGTGTCTCGCCCATCTGGACCGACCTGAACGGAGACGGACGGCAAGAGATCATAGTGACCCAGAGCGGCGCCGAACAAGGCGCTCAAGTTGTGGTCTATAGTGGGTCGGGCGAGCGCATCGCATCCGGCCCGGCTGTGGGCCGGGGCAACCGCTGGCGGCATCAGCTTGCCGTTGGGCCGTTTGGGGCTGAAGGCGAGACAGAGTTGGTGGAGGTACTAACTCCCCACATCGGCGGGGTCGCCGGTTTCTACCGGTTTAATGGAGACTCTCTGGACTTGTTGGTCCAGCAGGACGGCGTGACCTCCCACCCGTTGGGGACGCGGAACCTGGACATGGGCCTGGCCGGAGACCTGGACGGTGACGGTCAACCGGAGTTGGTGGTCTTCAACCAACGGTTTTCAGATGTCACTGCCTTGCGACGCACAAAGAGTAGCGTTGAGACAGCCTGGCAAAGGCCGGTTGGTGGCAAGGCGGCGACGAACTTGGCAGCGGTGGACTTCGGGGATGAAATCATGCTGGGTGTGGGTCGGGAAGATGGTGTACTGCGGATTTGGCTGACGCCATAGACCGCAACGATCACAGAAAATAGCCAGAATTAAAAAGGGCCGCCGTAACAAAGTTACGGGCGGCCCTTTGATCTGCGTAAGCTAATGAGTTTAGAACTCTGCCATCATGACCCACATGGGGCCTTTACCCACATCGTAAACCTCACCCGGGTCCAGTTCCCCGGTCTCTTGGTTGATCTTGTAGGAAGCAAGCTTTCCTGTCTCCAGCCCGGCGGCGTAGAGGAAAGTGCCCTGCGGGTCAATGCAGAAAGCCCGGGGGACCGCCTCAGTCGGGGTCTGACCGATGGGCGCGATGTAGCCGTTGTCCGGGTTGATCTTGAACCCAGCGATGCTGTTGTGGCCACGGTTGGGCGCGTACAAAAGACTTCCGTCCGGAGTCACCTGAATCTGAGAGCAGGAATTCTGGCCGTCATACCCGCTGGGCAGTGTGGACTCCGTCTGAAGCGGGTGCAGGTTTCCCTTGTCCGCATCGTAGGCGTACACAGTGACGCTGTTGCCCTGCTCATTGGACGCGTAGACGATGTTCTTGGTCGGATGGAAAGCCAGGTGGCGCGGACCCTCTAACTCCCTGTTGTTAACCCGCGTTGGCGAGAGCGGAGTCAAACTCCCAGACTCCTCGTTGAACAGGAACTGGAAGATGGCATTCGCGCCATCCATGGAACCGCGGGCGATGTGCGGGACAAACGCGAACTTGTTGGCGTGGTCGGTTTGGATGTAGTGAGCGCCGATATCCGTTTCACGCCAGACCACCGGTGGGTCCGCTATAGCGCCGTCGTCGCCGATACTATGAACCGCGGCAGTCTTCTGGTAATAATAGGCTGAGAGCAGAAACTTTCCGGTCTTGTCGGTGGACATATGCACCGGATCGCCGTTCAGCGGGATAGAACCGATGGGCGTAAGGCCGCCGTTCTTGCGATCGATATTGAAACTGGTCATCCCATAGTCGTCGGCCTTGCGGCGTCCGGCGAATAGGTATTTATGCTCAGGGTCCATGGCCATGGGGGCCGGCCGACCTTTTAATTCCACATCACTTTGATGCTTCAACTTGCTGGTTTTCGGTGTCATGGTGAAGACGGCAATTCGGTCTTCTTCTTGAAGGGACACGTACATGTAGAAAGCCAATGATCTGCCTCCGTGGGAATGTTGTCACAGAGATTGATATTACCACTCCTCGGCCATCAACGCTCGCCCTCCGACTGGCCTTTTTCCGAAATCTGCGATTTGGCGAAGCACCAGGGCGTGCCCGAAGAGCCGACAAGCTGTTATACTTGTTTATACAGCGACTAAATTCGTAACGGATTCCCCCGCGGATTCCCTTGGATTCATGGTCGCAAACGCGGTACTACCGCGACATTTTGTTGACCGTGACCTTGGGCCTGAGAGTGTGACTTGGCTCGGAAAAGCAGTCAAGGAGTAGACCCTCTCAGTGAGTTTCAAAGAATTCTCCCTTCATCCTCAGGTGCTGGCCGGCGTTAAGTCTGTTGGCTTCACCAAACCCACCCCCATCCAGGAACAGGCTATCCCAGTCGCGCTACA
>PCAH01000154.1 GCA_002730485.1 Dehalococcoidia bacterium
CCAGGTGAAGAAGGCTGGTTCCCCGTGGGCGGTGTCACACTATGGGCCAAGCAACAACCTACTCGTGGTTCCCGCTGTGTCTCTTGTGGAAAGAAGCCCTTTGGAGGAAAGAATAGCCAGGAGGTCTATGAGGAATGTTTGGAATATTAGACCAAGGATTGGATTGCGAAAAAACATCGGGGACAGCTTACCACGCAATGCTTGGTGGTCGTTCGCCGGGGGTGACGACTGAACCTGATAGCAGGAGGACCAAGGGCCCGGCCCCTACATCAGAAAATCTAAACAGGTTGGGTTTGCCGCGGCTTATTTGAGGTATTTATCCAACCAGGCGATAGACTTGGCCCAAGCCGATGCCGCCGCTTCAGGTCTAAAGCTGTCTCTGGTTTCACAGTGGAACCCGTGTCCGGCTCCCGCATAGCTGTGGAACTTGTGTACCTTGCCGTTCTTGGTCAATGCAGCTTCGATCTTCTCCACGTTTTCAGGCCCTGGGTTGGTATCTTTCACGCCGAACAATCCGAGTACCGGGCAACCGATATTGCACGTCTGCTCAAGGGGTGAAGGGCCATCGCCAAGGGAGGAATCGATCCCTCCACCGTAGAACACCACGGAAGCGGATAGATCGCTGATATTACAGGCCGCTAGATACGCAACCCGGCCCCCATAACAGAAACCAATGATGCCTATCTTGTCACCACGGACAAAAGACTGAGCCTTGATGTAATCCACCGACGCTTTGACATCCTGCAATATGTTGGCGTCGGTTGACCGGCCCATTCGCGCCACAGCCACGCCAATCTCTTCATGTAGGCCGGTGGTCATTGGACCTTCACGGTGGAACATGGATGGCGCCAGACCAACGTAGCCAAGGGACAGCAGACGGTCGACGATCGACTGGATATGGGAGTTCACTCCCCATATCTCTTGAATCACGATCACCGCCGGATGTTGGCCCTCTCCTTCGGGTTGGGTCAGGTAACCCTCCATGGTGCTTGTCCCGATATCTATGTCAATCCAGCTGGCTGGCAACTTTGTCTCCCGACTATATTGGGTCTCAAAACCTATTCGAGCATGGGGAATGGCTAGAGGCTAAGAAAGGGAATCCGGTACTTTCCCCGTGAGGTTCATAATGGTGAGCTAATGACCAACTAACATAACAGTTCCAATATCACTCATAATATTACCGAAATGGCTGGCATATTAAGCAGAGTTTAGCTTAACCTTAAGTAGTAGTCAACGTCGTTGCGACTTTGTTTACTCAATTCGAAATATATCGTGTCGCTGGTCTCGGCCCCGAAAAAACGACTTTCTGTAGGCTAACTTTATGGAAGATGCTTATATCATTTACTAATACTAATATGGTAAAGGATATTCTGAAGGCTTCTGAGATCTGCCGGTTTTCAGGATTCCAATATCGTCGTAGGTTTTGTATGATGGATGAGGCACCGTGGGAGAGAGGCTGTGGTTGTTTTAATGAAGTAACCCACTCTCGGTATTACTCTGGAGGCCGACTTGCGCAACCTGGCAAACTTCTTAGTCCACCTTTTCAACCGCGATGGCGAACCGGATCGCACCTATCTGTCTGTTGTTCACGACCGGTGTTTGTTCTGCGAAGAACCAATCAGCGATTCCCCCTCTTACCTGACCTACCGGGTCTGCCCTTTTTGCAGGTTCCACTACACTGTCACCGCACGGCAGCGAGTTGAACTGCTGGCTGATAAAGGTACTTTCAAAGAGTCCTACAAATACGTCAGCTCAATGGAGCCTCTTTCGTTTTCACGGCGTTCCCGTTATCGAAAATTCCTTTCTCAGGACCAGAACAGAACGGGTCTCACTGAAGCAGCAGTCACCGGAGTGTGTCGAATCGGAGACACTGAGACGATGCTCATTGTCTTGGACTTCGGTTTCATGGGCGGAACCATGGGTAGTGTGGTCGGCGAGAAAGTGTCGATGGCATTCGAGAATGCGGCCCGACGCGGCATTCCTGCTGTAGCCGTGGTTTCAGGCGGTGGAGTCCGGATTCAAGAGGGCGTCCTCTCTCTGATGCAGATGGCCAAAACGGTGACTGCAGCCAACCGTCTGCGGGACGAAGAAGTCCCTTTCATCGTGGTTTTAGCAAACCCTTCTACTGGCCAGGCCTACGCCAGCTTTGCCAATTTGGCCGACGTGATACTGGCCGAGCCAGGTTCTTTGATAGGACTTTCTCCCCTGCGAACCCTACGTGAAGTGTCCAAGACGCCCTTGCCGCTGGACGCCCACACTGCAGAAGCCCACGTTGGCCATGGCCTGCTCGACAATGTGGTCGATCGCGAGAACCTGCAGACACGAATCTCGTCACTGTTGGAGATACTCACAGCGCACAAACACGGAAAGTCCAACCACAAGAATCTGCTCAAGGCGGAACCTGTGCTTTGCGATGCTGTGGAGCCGTGGGAAGCGGTTACTGCCGCCAGAAATTCTGAGCGCCCACAGGCCATCGCTTATTTCCGGTCGATGATGGATCCGTTCATTGAGCTACGGGGAGACCGGCTCAACAGTGACGACCGGTCAATCATCGCCGGGTTGGGATTCATGGACGGGCAGCCGATGGCTGTGATTGGCCAGCAACGGCGCCAGTTGGTGGAAGGCGAGCGGTATCACGTGTTCCCTGACGGCCTGCGCAAAGCTCAGCGGGTCATCGACCTGGCTTGCCGATTTAAGCTGCCACTGGTGACTTTGATCGATACTCAAGGAGCTGATCCTGGTTTGGAAGCAGAGGAACAGGGGATTGGGAACGCCATCGCCAGGACTCTGTCTTCCATGCTTACGGTTCCGACTCCCATGGTGTCGGTGGTCATAGGCGAAGGCGGCAGTGAGGGCGCGCTGGCTCTGAGCTTGTCAGACCGCATTCTGATACAGCAGTATGCCGTGTACTCTCCAATGTCGGTGAATCATACCCTCGGCAATGCTCACCATGACCACACCCTTGACCGGGAAGCGGCCGAGGCTCTGATGTTGACGGCCCACGACTGCCAGGAACTTGGTATCGCAGATGAGATCGTGCCTGAACCGGAAGGCGGTGCCCATCTTGATCCCAGAGAGGCGGCGTCGGTGCTGCAGAATGCCATTCTCACCAACATCGTCCAACTGGCCAAGTTGTCTGAAGGCAAGCTCTTGAAGAAGCGTTACCAGAAGTTCCGCAGGATGGGTGAGGGCAGTGGACATTCCCAGGAGGCGATGAACCGGGAGGTGAACCTTCTGATGAGCATCACTTCTGGAGAAGTTCCACCGGAACGACCGCCCCGCAGACAAAGAAGAAAGGGCAAGACAGAAGAACCTGCAGAGGCTCAGATATCTTCGGACGACTGACCTTTCAGGGTGACTCCGCTGATGCGATGTCAGACAATTAAAAAAAGCCCCGCCAGGTGAAACCTGGCGGGGCTTTTTGAATATCAGGGCTTAGGGAGCTTCTGACCCAAATTCTTTGAGACTTTTCTTCATCTCTTTCGCTAAGGAATTGAATTCTTCTTCTACAGACTTGTCCAATAGCGCTGTTGGCTTCGAGGAGTCACGGTAGATGGATCGCAGGGCTATATCTCCCAGGAAAGGAGTTTCTACTTCCTTCGCCAGGTTCTTTCCTCCGCCTTCGCCAAACATCTCGCCAGTGTAGTTCTCAACCACACCCAAGACGTTTAAGTTCAGCTTCCGAATCATGTTGATGCAGCGTTTGGCGTCCAGGTTGGCCAGATCCTGCGGGGTGCTGACCACTACAAACCCGTCCATGGGCAGGTTCTGCATCACGGTGAGGGGCGAGTCCGAGGTGCCCGGCGGCAGGTCGACGATCAGGTAGTCTAGTTCCGCCCAATCGGTCTGTTGCAGGAATTGGCTGATAGCGTTGTGGATCATTGGGCCGCGCCAGATGATGGCCTCGTCTGGGTTCTCCTGGAAGAAGGCCATGGAGACGACTTTAACCCCCCATTTTTCTGAGGGAATGATCTGACCGTCGATGTACTCTGGCTTGTCTGTGATGCCCATTACCTTGGCAACGTTGGGGCAATCGATGTCCACATCCAGCAGGCCAACGGTGTTTCCCTGGTTGGCCAAAGTCACTGCCAGGTTGACGGCAACAGTGGTCTTGCCGACGCCGCCTTTGCCGCTGTAGACGCCGATCTTGGTCTTGATTCGGTCAAGACGTTCAGTGATCTGGCGTTTTTGCTGCCAGGACCTTTTTATCTGTTCTAGGCGTGCCGTTTCCTGGGGCGTGGGCATGCAGTCCTCCGGAAGGGGTTCGGGTGAGTGATTCGCAGTGCTGGAATCTACTCCCAAGTTCTAAGAAAAAGTCGTGCTTTAGACCAGGGGTTATTGGAGAATTGATCCGGCTTAGATGCCCAATTGCGAGCGGGCTTCTTCGCTGATCAACTCGGGCGACCAGGGCGGGTCAAAGACCATCTCAATCTGGACTTCTTCAACGCCGTCCAGCTCCTGTACTGCCCATTCAGCCTGCTGGCCGATGTATGGCCCCATGCCGCAGCCGGGGAAGGTGAGGGTCATCTGAACATAGACGTCCGAGTCTTTTACCTGGACGTCGTAGACCAAGCCGAGGTCGACGATGTTTACCGGGATTTCCGGGTCATACACCGTTTTCAAAGCCTCATAGATCTCTTCTGTAGTAACAACCTCGGCCATGATTATCTCCTAAGGGGAATCGTCTTCTACGATTATATTAAAGTCGACTAGGGCGGTCAACAATTATTCGCTAGGCAGTGGATGACCCTGTTTGTGATGGGTCATCCACTGCTTTCTAGTTCGATTTCGGCGGATTTAGGGAATGAGCAGCAGCTTGCCTGTGGTGGCCCTACTCTCCAACTGTCTGTGCGCTTCCGGTGCGTCTGACAAAGGGAATTCTCCGCCGATCCGGAGTTTCAGCTCGCCTGAACTCACCCAGCCCAAAACGTCTCCGGCCCGCTGTTCCAGCTCGGCTCGGTTCACGGTGTAGTCACCAAGCCCTGGCCGGGTGAGCGACAGGGATCCAGCGCCCAGAATTCCCGGGCTGATGGGGTCTGGGGCGCCGCTGGCAGCCCCGTAAAGGACCATGTGGCCGCGACGCCCAAGGCTGGCGATGCTCTGGTTGAAGGTGGTCTTGCCCACGCCGTCGTACACCGCCTGTACGCCCTCGCCGTTGGTGGCCTTCTTGATCTCTTCGGCAAAGTCCTGTTGGGTGTAGAGAATCACGTGGTCTGCTCCGGCTCCTCTGGAAAGCTCGGCTTTTTCCTCGGTGGAGACCGTGGAGAACACGTAGCCGCCCAGACGCTTGATCATCTGGGTCAGGAGCAGACCCATTCCACCAGCGCCGGCGTGGACGATAACCCGGTCGCCCTTCTGCACGGGATAGGTGGAGTGGCAGAGATAATGGGCGGTCATGCCTTGAAGAATGGCCGCGGCACCGGCTTTGGCATCCACATCGGAGGGGCGCTTCATCAACCTCCAAGCGGGAACAACTGCCAACTCGGCATAGGTTCCGGGGGCGGTGCAATAGGTGACCGCGTCGCCTACTTGGACCTCGGTAACACCGGAGCCGATGGCCTGGACCACGCCAGCGCCCTCCACTCCAATGATGCGGGGCAGCGGTGGGCCGGGGTTCACGCCCTGGCGGCTGTAGACATCGGTGAAGTTGACTCCGGCCGCTTCAATCTTGACCACTGCCTCTCCCTCTCCGGGAGTCGGGTCGGCCACGTCCACATATTTCATGACCTCGGGGCCGCCGAATTCGGTGATCTGTGCTGCTTTCATGTTGAGCCCTCCTGAATTTCTGAGAGGAATTTGAGCGATTGCTTTACGCTCATCTGACGCCTGATGAATGGCGATTAGTATACACCGAAGCTGCAATGGCTGGGGTGGGACTGGTCTGTGATCTGCGCTCCAGGGTATCTCAAAGGACGGCCGGGGAATAAGGGGACTAAATTTCAATGGCCAGGCCCGTTTCGGGCCTGGCCATTGTCAGTTGCTGCTTGTTAGGACGAGAGGCCCAGGGCAGACAGGGCAGCGTCGCTGTTCGGAACGCTGATCCCTGATTCTTGGAACATTTCCCGAAGTTTCCTCGATACAGCCCCGTCAGGTGAGGTACCCTCGCTGCGGTGGGCTTCCAAGTCGGTTAGGGTGTCATAGGGTTGGTCCACATTCCAATAGAAGGAAAGCAGCCAGGTTAGCTCCCGTTCATTGTTGGGAACGGGGATATCGGTGATGTCATAGATGTTGTTGAACACCTTGGTGTAACGGAGTATTCCAGCCTTGTCTGCGGAGCTCTCGCCGTAGAACCTTCGTCGGCTCAACTCGGTGATGCGCTGCGCGTAGTCGGCGTCTCCGTAGATGTTCTTCGGCAGCCACTCGGTGCGGAGGTCAACCACTTCGTTGCCATTCTCATCGACGATGGCAACGGCGGCGTCAGAACCCAACTCGGGTTCGTATTCGAACTTCACGGCGTCTCGAAGCAGCGCTTCCTGAAGCATCAGTGTCAGGTCCCGCGGGATCTTCTTGTATCGGTCACCGGTGGCTGCGCTGTTGCTGTCTGCGCCCACGCCGCCGGTATTGAATACGAAGTACTGTTGGTTCAGGCCGCCCTCTTCTATCTTCTTGACGATGTTGTAGAGGTTGTTGGCGTTCTCGTCTTCCAGGCCGATGATGAACGGGTCAGAGAAGTACTCAACATAAGGCTGGCCAATGACACCGATGGCGGCACCCATCTGGACCGCTTCACCGTACATCAAGCTCCTGATGTATTGATCGGCAGAAAGTCGGCGCAACGGCGGCACTACGGTGTTCTGGCGCATCACGGCCTGCCAGAATACCTGGTCGGTATCTTCCATTGGTACGTGAACGCCCGCAGTCTCTCGGCCTCCGGTGATCCTGCCCAGGATGTCGTTGGCGCCCTTTCTGGCCACCAACCGGGTGCGGGAGAGGGTTACTCGCATGTTGCGGACCGGGTTTGCGAGGAAATTGGGCTTATAGGAGGACATGTCGATTGGCACGTTCTCCAACGTCTCTTCGGAGTTGGGGTCTTGGTCGGTGCCGCGAACGGACTCGAATGTGATCGGGTCTTCTGCGTGGTTGAGGCCAAACGGCATGGCGTACATGTTGTTTTCTGTGCCGTCGATGCCGTAGTAGATGGTGGACTGCTTGCCGTCTTTGTCTACCTTTATGGGGTCTTTCAATTCCTGCAGCAGGACAATGTCGTCGTTCATGGGGTAGACGCCTTCATCGGCGTCGGTCTTTAAGTTGAGCTTCTTGGCCAGTTCACTGTTGGCCAGCTCCAGCATGATGGTGAGGGTGCTCTTGCCGTGGAGGGATGGTCCAACGGTAATCAGTGCGGTGTTCTTCGTCTGGTCAGCTAGTGTCTTCGCTCGGGCCATGCTCAGTGCGGCTTGGATGGCCAGGCCGTCTTTCTCTTTGACCAGGAACATGGCGATGGATAGGGGACCCATCTTGTGTTCGCCAACGTAGTCAAAGCCCAGGTGCAGTGAGAGGCCGCGGGTGGGTGCCTTGAAGACTAGCTGGGTGAACCCTTGGTCAGTGAGGCGCTTCTTGAGCTCTTCGGGCAGTCCCAGGTCTTCCATCCAGTGGGGCAGAGACACCTCGAGGATGTCTGGCTTCTGTCGTGCGATCTCTTCAGTGGCCGGGAAGGTAAGTTGCCGCCACATCATGGGTATCTGCATGTACTTGGTGCCAAAAAGCATCTGGCGGGCGTGGAATGAGCGTCCTGGAGCATCGGCCACCTGGCGGTCCGACTGGACGATGGTGTCGCCAGAGGCCAGTTTCTCTTCCATGAATTTATTGATGTAGGCGAAGACCTCGGTGAATAACGTCTGGTTTTCGCTGGAGAACACCACACCGTCACGGTTCTTGGCGAACCCGTCGATGAAGTACATTGTCAGGTCGGGGCGGCGTACCACACCCAATTGGCTGAAGAACGCGTAGCCGCCAGTGTCCAACCGGACGACCACTCCGGGCCAGGCGCGGCCTGCCGCTTTTCCGGCGGCATTGGCTACTTCAGCTTCTTTTTCTATGATTCCAGCTTCACTCAAGAAAGCTTGTTGCTCGGCCTCTGGGAGATCTTGGAGCACGTTCATGTGGCCAACGAGCCATTCTTGGGAAGGGTTGTTAAAGGCCGAGTCGGGCTTGTGACCTTGTTGGGCCAAAGCAACCAGACGATCAAGTTCTTTTACGAATGCTGGTACGGCTGTTGGGCCAGCAAGGGAGGAGCCAGCAGGCGGTTGTTTTTGGGGACTCATCTATTCCGATTCCGTATTAAATAAGATGGGTTACTGTGCTGCCATCGTTGGGCTAGCACCAGTAACTCGGCAGGCATAACGCACAGAGCCGACAGTATGCTACATCCTACCTATGCTGGAGTCAAAAGCCCGCCGTGAATTCTACGTGCCTGGCATGCGGTGAAATTTGGCAATCAGGCGCCAGCCCTTTCCTATTTCTCTATATGAGACGTATGCAGACCCATAGGAGGGGGCATCAAAGGCACGATTTTTGCCAATTGTTTTGTTGGGAGTTCGCCGTCGTTCTAGCAGGGAAGGCGGCGTTTCTTGGGGGATGTTTCAGCACCGATTTCTTGTTGAACGGAGACCTTGGATTTAGTCCAACGAGTGCCTCTTACCGGTCTGCTCATTGGTCGTCAGCGGAAAACTTAGAATTGCCTTTGCAGCGGGTTACTGTTATGATTTTATAGTGTTTTGTACATCCTTTTAGTGCGAACTAGGCGTGCAATCCACTTGGTACCCCTTGATAAGCATACTGTGAAGATTCCGGAAACAGGGTTCTGAATCACGGCCCTCCGGAAACCTCCTCAAAGCATTTTCGGCACTCCGGCCAGTCCCTACATTACATAGCGGCATCATGGCGCACGTTTACGATAGCTGATTATCGACTGAAGACTTAACTGGAAGACTTACTGAAGGTGGAGGTACTTGAGTGACGACCGAGCAAAGCCCCTTAATTTCTGAAGCATTGACCCATTTTGTGGCAGCCAAGAAATCCCCAAAAGCAGTTCAGCAGAGTCATCAAGAACTGGGCCGTTTTGTGGCCTGGTGTGGGCGGGAACGTAAAGTTTCTGAACTAGCCCCCTCGGAAGTTGCTGAATATGCACAGCAGATCGGTCTTGGCGGAGCCGAGTCCGCAAGCCGCCTAGGCCCCGTCAAGGTCTTCCTTGCATATTGGAAAGACCAAGGATGGATTGAAAACGGATTGGCATCACACCTCAGAGTCCCCCGCACCCGACGTACTACAGCCACAACGGCAAAGACCAGCACCCGCACCAACGGTCGTTCAGGTCCCACCGGCAGCCAATTGACCCAGGAAGGCTATGACCGATTGGTCAGTCAACTGGATGATCTCAAGGATCAGCGGGCACTGGTGCTGGAAGATATTAAAAGGGCCATGGCCGACAAGGACTTCCGCGAAAACGCACCGCTGGACGCCGCCAAAGACCAGCAGGGAATCGTTGAGCTCCGCATCCGTGAGTTGGAAGCAAGCATCAACAACGCGCAGATCCTCCCTGAGGGTGTCTCGTCCAAGGTGGCCCGGTCCGCAGTAGGCGCCAAGGTGACCTTGAAGGACACCAACTCCGGCAAAACCGTTGCCTACACCCTGGTAGATGTCCGAGAAGCGGATGTCTCAGAAGGCAAGATCTCCACCACCTCCCCCGTCGGTCAGGCCCTGCTTGATCGAACGGTCGGCGAGGAAGTTACCATCAACGTCCCGAAGGGAACCCTACGGTACCGGGTCCAGCGTATCACCGGCTAGACCATCTCCTGGGTACTAGATTTAGAGCCTATAAAGGCCGCCCCGATCCGTCGGGCTAGCCTTTTTCTTTGCCGAATTATGAGCAGGCCAATGACCTGTAAATGACTGGCCATAAAACCAAGCAGTTTGAGTGCTCAAAAATGGCAAATAAAAGGCACCCCATTTTCTGGGGTGCCTTTTCATATCTGGAGTCCGGGATTAACTGATCGGATTACGCGTTCAGCTTATCGACCACCCCAAATATATCGACTGGGTCTGGAAGAGTCCCGGGCTCATATTCCTCGCGGAACTGAATCACGCCCTCTTTATCAATGATGATCACGGCGCGTTTGCTGGCTCCGCGTTCTTCGTTGTAAAGATCGTAGGCTTTGCTCACTTCACCCTTGGGATGAAAGTCAGACAACTCCGGGTATGGGAGTCCACCCATGGCCGTGCTCCATGCCCTGTGGGATGGAACTGTGTCGCAACTGATGCCCAGAACCTGAGCATTACTATCCTCGTACCGTTTGTACTCCGAACGGAACGAGGTTGCTTGCGTCGTTCAACCAGCGGTGAAATCGAACACGTGGAAGGAAAGGACAACTATCTTCTTGCCCTTGTAATCGCTAAGGGATATATCCCCGTCAGCGGCAGGGAGTTTAAATTCGGGGGCTACTTCGCCAACTTGACCCGCCATATTCCCACCTTTTGAATTGAGATTTGGACCCAATGGAAACATCGAGCCCATGGGCGCAGATTATACCCCACAATTCGCCGATGAACACCAATATTAATGACACTTGGGACGAATTGGCGGTCCGGTACACCGTGATATACTCGGCTGCGTCGTTTCCAGGGATTCTTCCTGGATTCTTTTGTGATATTTGATGTGGGGGCTGTGCAGTGCAGGCGGTGTTCAAAAGCGGAGTCTATCTGCCCGACCTGGACCTTTGGATGGATTCAACCAGAAAGCGTGAATTCAGCCTGATTTCCCACGCCCACTCCGACCACACGGCGCGCCATATCAAGCCAGTTCTCACCCCGGAAACCGCCAACCTGCTGGGCGATTATCTTCAGAAATCAGACCCCATCCTGCTTCCATACCACGAGCCCTACGAGACCCCGGCCTACACCATGACCCTGCATCCCGCTGGCCACTGCCTTGGCTCGGCTCAAGCGTTGGTCGTATCCAAAGAGACCGGCGAAAGGCTGCTCTACACCGGCGATATCAAAAGCCGCAAAAGCCCGACCAATGAACCTCTGGAGCCGGTGTCCTGTGACACATTGGTAATCGAGTCCACCTACGGACGACCTGAGTATGTGTTCCCACCCGAGGAACAGGTTCTGGAGACCGCCTACAAGACCCTTAGGATGTGGCTTTCCAGGGGCAACCGTCCGTTGATCCAGGGTTGGCGGTTGGGCAAGTCTCAAGAACTGCTGCACCACCTGTTGGGTGAAGGTTTCGACGTCATGGTCGAGGAAAGTATCTACCAGGGCACCCAGATATACCTGGAAGCTGGAGTGGAATTTCCAGGTCAGGTGAAGCTGTTTGAGGGCGAATGGCCGGAGGGCTGGGTGCTGATGTTCCCCCCTGGCAAACGGCGTGAAGCCCTGAAAGAGTTCCGTGGTAAGCGGACCCTAGAGATGACCGGCTGGGCGACATCCGGCAGCATGCCGTGGGGCCGTGGCGCTGATGCCAGCCTGCCCTACAGCGACCATCCTGATTTCAACGAATTGGTGGAGTACGTTCAGACCGTTTCGCCGAAACAGGTCTACACGGTGAATGGCTTTCCAGAGTTATCGACTCGCCTTCGTGAATTGGGCTACCCAGCGGTGCATCTAAATGACAAGGGCCAGCAGCAGGACAGTGGCTTCCAGATGAAGCTGGTTTAGACTCTAGGGACGACTACCAGATGAAAGCCGCCACCAGGAGAGCCCCGGCGCCTAGCGGCAGAAACCTGCCGATGTAGATGATCCAGTTGTTTGGCAGCCTGGAATTCATCGAGGCCAGAAGGTCAGCTTTTGGTATGAGCCAAGCGATCAGAGCGGCACCCATAATGCCTGCCACGATCACCACTCCCGACCCGGCTATCTGGTCCATCAGATCAAGAAACGGCTTGCCGTCTAGTTCCAAACCCGCAGAGGTGAAGCTCAATGCGGATGGAATCCCCAACACCGTGACGACCACTACTCCTATGGCGGCGGCGGTCCATTTGGGAATTCGAAACTCATCTCGGATCGGGGCCAGGACCACCGCCAATCCTCCGGTGCACGAAGTGAATGCAGCCAGAAATAACAGGCTGAAGAACACTATGCTGATCGCTCTACCTGCCGCTAGATCTCCAAACACCGCCGGAAATGCTGTGAAAGATAGTTGGCTGCCAGTTTCAGGGACGATCCCAAAGGTGAACACGATGGGGAAGACCATCAGTCCGGCCAGGATAGATACAAAGGAGTTGGTGGCAACTATGGCCGCAGAGGACGCAATGATGTTGACTCCCCTGGGCGTGTAACTCCCATAGGTGATCAGCAACGCAAGTCCGATGCTCAGGGAATAGAAGGCCTGTCCCGCTGCCATTCGCCAGGTCTTGGCCTGAAGGAATATCTCCGAGTCAAAACTGAAATAGAAGTCATTGGACCGGCCAGCCCCATCAAGGGTCTGGGAATAGACGGCCAGACTTGCCACTCCGACAACCAATAGCGGCAGCATGACACGGCTGATCTTTTCTATGTACTCGATCCCGTTCCACATCACGGCCAGAACTAGGACCGCCACGATGATGAAATACCACAGGGAGGCGTAGCCGGACGTGAACTCATCAAACGTGCCAAGGGACCCTCTGATCGCGTCCACCGTGTAACCTAGAGTCCAGCCGGTCACCACAAAGTAGTAGCTCATGATCGCCACGGTCAGAGCGACCAGAAGCCAGCCAACCCAAGGCCCCCAGCGTTGGTTGATGTGACGGAACGTTCCAACGGGACCTCGGCTGGCAAGGTTGCCTGCGCTCGATTCCAGGATCATGATGGGCAGCCCGATGGCCAGGATACAGATGGCATAGGCGACGATGAATGTGCCCCCACCGTTCTGCCCAACCATGTAGGGAAAACGCCAGATGTTGCCCAAGCCGACAACTCCGGCGATGGACGCGATGATGAAGATGGTCTGTGATGACCATACAGGTCGCGCCGAGTCCCTTCGGCAACCTGGGCCATTTCGGATGTGGTCTTGGGGTTTTCCATGGATCGCCCGGGTAAATCTCCAGAGGTTGATACTGGCGGATAGTATATCTGGAACGCAGCGGTGATAGTTCGGGTAATATAAGTTTCTACGAAGACAGTTGTGGCAATGCCCTATCGATTAAGGAGAGTTTCTAGCTATGGCTAACGAAATCTTGCGCGGACTCCTGCCTCTTGCCGGGTGGAATGATGACCGCATAAATGACCTCACGATTACCGGTGGGGTCGATCCGATATTGCCCACCTCGTTTCGCATCGGAGACACCAGCACCGCGGCCCTCAGCGCCCTGGGTCTGGCTGTCTCTGATCTGTGGGAGTCCCGAACCGGACGCAAACAGCAGGTGTCGGTGGACGCCCGCCGGGCCACAGCCTCCCTGCGCAGCGGCAAATACATGCAGATGGACGGCACCGGCGTCTCAACGGAGCGCAACACCGTGATGGGCACCTACCCCACCAAGGACGGCCGCTGGAGCTATCTCCACTGCAACTTCCCCAACCATCGGGCCGCCGCCTTGAGCGTGCTTGGGGTGGCCGAAGACCGGGCCGAAGTGACCAAGGCGGTCGCGAAGTGGGACGCCCTTGATCTGGAAGAAGCCATCATCGAGGCCAAGGGCGCTGGCGGAATGGTTCGCACCATGGAGGAGTGGGCGAAACACCCGCAAGCTGCGGCCATCGCCTCATTGCCTCTGATGGAGATCGTGAAGATTGCCGACAGCCCGCCCGAGCCTCTGCCGGAAGGTTCAAGGCCTCTATCCGGTGTTAGGGTGCTGGATTTGACCCGGGTGCTGGCTGGGCCGACCTGCGCAAGGACTTTGGCTGAGCATGGCGCAGATGTCATGAAGATAACCGCAGGACATCTACCCAACATCGGCTACCAGGAATATGACACCGGCCATGGCAAGCTCAACGCCCAACTCGACCTGCGGGACGACGCGCAGATGGAAACGCTACGCGGTCTGGTCCGCCAAACCGATGTGTTCTCCCAAGGTTACCGCCCGGGAACGCTGGGCGGGCGTGGATTATCCCCCGAGGAGCTGGCGGAACTCCGACCTGGCATCGTCTATATCTCTCTGTGCGCCTTCAGCCACGAAGGGCCATGGGCGTCACGCCGGGGCTTTGACACCGTGGTCCAGACCGTCAGCGGGATCACCAATCGCCAGGGTGAGTTATTCCCAGGTGCTGCCCCAGGACCCCAGTTCTACCCGGTGTCAGCCATCGATTACCTGACCGGCTACCTGATGGCCTTTGGCGGCATGGTTGCGCTAAACAAGCGGGTGCATGAGGGCGGCAGTTGGCTGGTGCGTATCTCGCTGGCCCAGGTGGGTCGGTGGTTGGTCAGCCAGGGTGAGATACCCGAGGCAAATTTGAAAAACGTGGCCGCAGAGTTCACCCCGGAAGAGGTTGCCAGCTGGTCCATGGTCAGCGAAACGCCCATGGGAACCCTGGGTCATCTGGGGCCGGTTCTTGGCCTATCTGAAACCGCGCCCCGCTGGGCCAGGCCGTCGGTACCGTTGGGTTACCACGACCCGGTCTGGCCGGAGCGGTCAAAGTAGCGGATACCAAGTTAGCCGACCTTGTAGGAGCGGGTTTTCAACCCGCAACGTTGAGGTTTAGGTCAGATTCGGAGATTCAGGGTGCCATCGCCTCGTAATCGGTTATCCAATCCCCTGTTCGGTTTAGGCATGCATGGACGGGTTACAAACCCGCGCCTACGTTGCAGGTGATGCGTGAACAAAAAAAGGGCCGTCCCGATTTATCGGGACGGCCCTTTTTAAATCTGCTGTCTGCAAGACTCTGTGAGACCTAGTCTGGGGTGCTGCCTAGGGCTGGGACGTTGGCCTCGTCGTCTGATGCGAGTTGGCGGTTGACCGCGCTCAGGTAGGCTTTGGCGCTGGCGACGATGATGTCGGTGTCTGCGCCGCGGCCGGTGTAGGTGCGGCCATCCTTCTCGATACGGATGGTGACGGTGCCTTGGGAGTCGATACCCTCGGTCACGGCCTGGACGTTGAAGTCCACCAGTTTCGACTCGGAACCGATGGCCCGGTCGATGGCGTTACAAACAGCGTCCACCGGACCGTTGCCGGTGCAGGAATCGATGATCTCGTCCCCTTCCGGACCGATCAGTTTGACGGTGGCGGTGGGAATACCCTGGTCGCCGCCGGTGAACTGCACATGGTCGATGGTGTAGCTGATGGGCTCGGAGGCCGTCCGCTTCTCCTCGTCCATGAGTATCTCCAAGTCGCGGTCGGTAATCTCCCGTTTCTTGTCGGCCAGGTCCTTGAAGGATTCGAACACCTTGGCCATGTCCTCCCGGGAGAGGCTGTAGCCCAGATCTTCCAACCGGGACTGTAGACCCGAGCGGCCGCTGAGCTTGCCCAGCACCATGCTGTTTCCGGGCACGCCAACGCGTTCTGGCTGCATGACCTCGTAGGTGGAACGGTCTTTCAGCACTCCGTCCTGATGGATACCAGAGGCGTGCCTGAAGGCGTTCTCGCCGACGATGGCTTTGTTGGACTGCACGTTCATGCCGGTGATGCGGCTGACCATGCGGCTGGCCCC
>PCAH01000155.1 GCA_002730485.1 Dehalococcoidia bacterium
CGGGGCAACCGCCGAAGATCTAGTTGACGGGCCGGTCGCCGTTGCCAATGATGCGCCCAATCCGTTCCCGCTTGGCCCCACGCTGGTCACCTTCAGCGCGACTGACGCAACCGGTAACACCGGTACGGCTACGGCGACGTTGACCATCGTGGACACCACCGCCCCAGACGTGGTGGCCCCTGATGACCAGACCGTATTAGCTGATGGAGAGACAACTCAGGTGGAGATTGGCCTCCCGTCGGTTAACGACTTGGTGGACCCGTCACCCAGTGTGACCAACGACGCCCCAGAAGGGGATTGGTACCCCATAGGGACGACCATAGTCACCTGGACCATCACCGATGCCTATGGCAACACGATCTTCGCCACGCAGACGGTCACGGTTGAAGAGACGATTCCAGAGGAGAACCTGCCGCCGAGCGTTACGTCGGACGAGTTGTCGATCACGGTGGACGAGGGCAGCTCTGCCTCCAACTCAGGGGCTTACTCCGACCCGGAAGGCGGTCTAGTGACAATAACCGCATCGATCGGTCTCATCACTCAGGGCGAAGGAACCTGGAACTGGACCTTTGACGCCGTGGATGGACCCAGCCTCAGCCAAACGGTGATTGTGACCGCCACCGATGTCCAAGGCGCTGCGACCGAATCTTCCTTCGAATTGATCGTAGTTAACGTCGCTCCGGAGATAACAGACACAACTGCTCCTGCAACAGTGGTCGGTGAAGCCGTTGTCGAGCTGGAAGGTTCGTTCTCAGACGCGGGTACCGCTGACACGCACACCGTAACCGTGGACTGGGGTGATGGCACCGTGACCGAGGCTGCTGTGGTGCAAGGAGCGGGCTCCGGTTCATTCACAGACAGTCATAGCTATGCCAGCCCAGACAGCTACGATGTGATCGTTACAGTGACCGACCAGGACGGAGACACAGATTTGGTGACCATCACCATAGGAGTCGGTTGGACCGGAAGATGACCGGTGGCGGTCGCGTTGACACCGGCGATGTGGAGCCGGCAAAGGGCAATGCCAAGCCCAAGGCCATTCTGACGACCCACGGGTTTGAACTATTCATCAATGATGCTGAAGAGTTCAGCGGAAATCTCCAGTTCAACGATCATCGAAATGGAGATGTGTTCCATGCCACCAGCATTGATCAGATACTCTTCACCAACGATCCAAGCCTTGATTCGGGCAACCCTGGCTCCAGTTTTAATACGGCCCGGGTATCAGGAGCTGGAAGGTTGAACGGCGTGGACGGGGTAAGATTCACTGCCGTGATAACGGACAACGGCGAACCCGGAAAGACAGACACGTTCGAAATAACCTTCCCTGATGGTGAAAACCCAGGCATCTCTGGGGTACTTGAAGGCGGCAACCACCAAGCACACTAGGTGGCCAGGTCTGGACGTTTGCCGCACCCAGGGTAACTGTGAGACATGTCATTCCGAGGCGTGAGCCGAGGAATCTCTTTGTCACTGAGCCTAAACAGTGCAGTAAACAAAGAGACCCTTCGCTACACTCAGGGTGACAGTGAGATTGGGCTTTGGGGAAAGACAAATGGCTGACCGCTGATTGCTGAAATCTGATCGCTACCTACGTCCCCCACGTCTCGCCGAACTCCGCTCTCAATACCAACTGGCCGGTGAACGTGGCAGCGGTTTGGGTGGCTAGATAGACCGCGGCGGGGCCCACCGCCTCAGGTTCAACCCGCTGTTCCCAGTCCCGCTGGGTCCAGGGTATTGCCGCCGAACCCTCGGTCTTCAAGCCGCCAGGAGACAGGATATTCACGGCGATGTTGTGCTCCCGAACCTCTTCGGCCAAACAGAGACTGAACATATGCACTGCGGCTTTGGTAGAGCTATATAGGACACCGCCGCCCTGTTCGTGGTCGCTGCCCATCCGAGAGCCTATGTTGATGATGCTGCCGCTATGTTGCTCGATCATGGTCGGTAGAACGGTACGGGAACACAGATAAGGCCCCTTCAGGTTTGCCGCCACACTCTGGTCCCAGGTGTCCGGCAAGATGTCCAATAACGTCTCGCCCAGAACCATGATCCCGGCATTGTTGACCAGCACGTCGATCCGCCCGTAAACATCGATGGTCTGGCCGACCATGGCCATGACCTGTTCTTCATCTGTTATGTCACAGGTGAGGCCCAGGGCCTCTCCGCCGTCGGATCTGATCTGTTGTGCTGTTTCCGCTGCGGTCCCGGGCAGTCCGGTAGTGGAACCACGACGGGCAGAGACGACCACATTGGCGCCTTCGGCCGCGAATTCCCTGGCGATGGCCCGGCCCAATCCCCTGCTGGCTCCGGTTACTATCGCCACCATTCCGTCCATCTTGTTTGTGTAGACTCTTTGCATCGTTTGGTCCTATTAGGCGAATTGGGCTTCGGCCCAACCCTGATTGAATGGCGTCCAAAAGTGGGAACTGAGTGTCAGGTTCTGGAACATCCACCGGCCATCCACCCGAACGTATTCTTCATCGTAACGGGCTGAACCCCATACCGCCTGGTTGCCCTCGGCGTAGGTGCAGGGTTGGAACAAGTACCAGACCCCGGTGGCCCGGTCGCCATCCACCTCGATGATGGGGTTCATAACCATGTGGATGGCAAATGGCAGCCGATTGGGAGCGTTCTGGAAGAACTCACGGATGGCCTCCCTGCCGTCGTTTCGGCCCCGTTCCTTGCCGTCCCAAACCGCATCTTCCGTAAAAAAATCGGCCAAGGCATCGGCGTCATAAGTGTCGTCGCAGAGGGAGCAATAACGGTGCTTCAGCCGCTTGATCTCCTCGATGTCTTCCAAGGTTTTGATGCGACGTTCCAGACTTTCAAGACTCATGGAACTCCTCCAATTACCGGTCTTAGATTGCCGTCCAACCGCCGTCAACCATCAGCAGGTGACCCGTGGTGCCCGCCGATGATTTACTGGCCAGATAGATCACAGCGCCGACCATCTCAGATGGGTCCATGCGGCGTCCCAGGGGTAGATGAGCGTCCAGGTCAGCTTGCACCTCTTCAGCGGTGCGAGTGCTGGCGGCAATCATGCCGGGGGTGCTGGTGGGACCCGGGCCGATGGCGTTGACGTTGACTCCGTGGGGTGCCCACTCGACGGCCATGACCTTGGTGATACCGGCCACGCCGAATTTGCTGGCGCAGTAGGAGGAACGTCCCCGAGAGGCGACTTCGGAGAGCTGAGACCCAAGGTTGATAATCCTACCGTAACCCTGAGCCACCATGTGACGTCCAGCAGCTTGGGCGCAGAAGAATACACCCTTGAGGTTGATGTCGATGGTCGCATCCCAGTCTTCTTCGGTGACTTCCAATGCTGGCTTGGGTATACGGATGCCAGCGTTGTTGACCAGGATGTCCAGGCGACCGAAGTCGTTCACGATCTGGTCGATTGTCTTGGGGATACCGGCAAGGTCCAAAACGTCCAAAGCATACGCCGCGCTTTTTACACCCTCAGCTTCCACTTTGGACTTGGTATCCTCAGCCAGGTCCATCCGGTCAGCTCTGTCAGATACCGCCACGTTGGCTCCAGCCTGGGCCAGTCCCACGGCTAGGGCAGCGCCGATACCTCGGCCGGATCCGGTTACCAACGCAGTTTGACCCTCCAAACTCAGTCCCTCATAGGGCATTTCGGTTCCTCCGAGTTAATCCAATAGGATTTCTTATGGTTAGATTGTGCCATTCCTGGCAGTCTCGCCAGGCAGGAAATTGGCCGTAGCATAGCATACCGATGGCGAGCCTGGAGATGCCTGCAATACGCCGATGAATGGCAACAACCAGAAGCTTTTGACTGAAATCTGAATTGCATGGCCTACCCCCGGACCTTAGAATCAGCCATGGCTTAGAATATTCGCAAATTATTGCCTAAGTAAAGGAATCCATGGCGGAAGCGGCACAGAAACCAATCAACCGCAGGCAGGACCGTAACTTCATACTGGGGAGCCTTTCTTTCGGTCACGGGATATCCCATCTCTATGACCAGGGGTTCCCTGTATTCATGCCAGCGATTCAAGCTGCCATGGGCCTCTCCAACTTCCAGGTTGCCTTCATGCTGGGCATCCGCCAGGGTGGGTTCGGTGCCGTTAACCTGATTGGCGGGGCCATCGTTGACCAGATGAAAGCTAGTTGGGGGCCGATCCTCACCGGCTGCATGATCTGGGCAGCGTTGGGGTTCCTGGTGTTGGCGGCATCACCCAACCTATTTGTTCTGACCATTGCCGTAGTCATCGTTTCCATTCCTGGTGCCCTTTGGCATCTGCCCTCCACCGCAGCGCTTTCCCGAAGATTCCCAGATCGGCGTGGGTTTGCGATCTCTATGCACGGGTTTGGGTCCAACGTGGGCAACGTCCTGGCCCCGGTGGTTGCCGGAGGACTGCTGACCTTCATGCTGTGGCGGCACATCCTTCTGATATATGCCGCTCCGGCTGGCATCATGGCCGTCTTTGTGTGGTGGTCGCTGCGTGATCTTGGCAAAGAAGATGGCGAGGAAGGGGAATCTAAGCCCGAGCGAAAGGTGATTGGCGCCTACCGGGAAGGCCTGGTGATGTTCAAAAACCCGGTGGTGGCGACCCTGGTGCTGGCGGCGGCCATCCGCGGTGTGGCCAATAACGCCCTCTTCCAGTGGTCTCCCTTCTACTTGAAGAACGCTACTGACGGCGGGCTGGACATGAGCTACTTTGCGGCCGGTGTCCACCTGTCGCTGTTAACGGGCATGGGAATAGTATCCGCTCCGATCCTGGGTTATCTGTCTGACAGGTTTGGCAGAAAGCAGGTTTTGGTGCCCGGGCTGATAATCGCTGCTGTGTTGACCTTGTTTGTGGTCAGTGCTGGTGACAGCCTGATGTTGGCGGTACTAATGGGTGGAGTCGGGCTGTTCAGCTTTGCTCTGCAGCAGATCATCCTCGCCGCTCTGCTGGATGTGGTGCCAAAGGGCACAGAAGCCACCGCATCTGGCCTGATATTTGGAATAAACGGCGTACTCGGATTCGGGTCTCCATTCATAGCAGCCTTCATCATTGAGAACATGGGCGGGTACGGGTCGATTTTCTACTACGTGGGCTTTTTGACCATCGTTTCCGCAGTGATCATCTCGGTGATCCCCTTCCCTAACTACCGGGTTGAGAAGCCTGCTGAGGCCTAGATTTTCACTGTCTTATTGGTCGAGCAATTCGTTTGACACCGATTTAGGCCCAGCTTAAAATTAAGTCGCCATCTACTCGTATGGGGGGTGAGCGCAGGTATGACTGGAACCAGAAACTAGACACAGCACCGCCGCTGGGATCTGAGATGACCGAGACGGCCCTAAATATGACACTTGATTTGAATTACGCCCCGCAGCGTCGGGGTGTTTATTTTGCCCAAAAACAGGCCTACTGCGGGCTTTTGAATACCCGATGAACCAGACCATTACCGCCATTTCTGGTCTTGAGGCTGGTCACTACACCGACGCCAAGAACGCCACTGGATGTACTGTTTTTCTCTGCCGTGAGGGAGCGGTTGGCGGGGTGGACGTTCGCGGCGGCTCTCCTGGCACCAGAGAGACTGACCTGCTACGACCAGCCCATCGTGTTGATCAGGTACACGCGATAGTTCTTAGTGGCGGCAGCGCTTACGGGCTGGACGCCGCGTCCGGAGTGATGACGTACCTGGAATCCCAGGGCATCGGCTTCAAAGTTGGTTCGGCTATCGTGCCCATCGTTTCCTCAGCAATTCTGTACGACCTCGGCTTGATCTCGTCAGAAGTCAGACCCTGTGCTGAAGATGGCAAGACTGCCTGTCTGGCCGCAAGTTCAGAACCCATGCCTGAAGGCAGCGTGGGCGCTGGAACCGGTGCCACTGTGGCTAAGTTGGGCGGAGCCGATCGGGGTGTTAAGGGTGGCATAGGAACTGCCTCGATGACTCTCTCCTCCGGTCAAACCGTGGCGGCCGCTGTGGCGGTGAACGCGGTGGGCGGTGTTTGGGACTACAACAATGGCCAATTGCTCGTTGGTCCAAGGCGGGCCAATGGCGGGTTTGACGACCCCGTGGCCATGCTAATCGAAGGCTTGGATAACGCTCCTTCGGGCCCGGTCAACACCACCATCGGACTGGTGGCCACCGATGCCAAGCTCAACAAGGAAGAGGCCAATTACCTGGCCAGGGTGAGCCACGATGGCCTAGCCCTGGCCATTCGGCCCTGTCACACCGTCCGAGACGGCGATACCATGTTTGCGATGGCTACAGGAAAGAACGAGTCCAAACTGGACCTGACCTCTCTGGGAGCAGCTGCGGTCGAAGTCACTGCCCAGGCGGTGATTTGCGCAATCCAACAGGCAACAGGATTGGGTGGGATTCCTTCAGTAAACGAACTGGCAAATTAGCTGATTACCAGCAACCCATAGAATACAAACCAGGTGAAATCAAATGGCCCAGGCGATTCCGCATAGCATGCGGGTGATCACCACCAACGATGAAATGTCCCAGGCCTGCCGTGAGGCCGTAAAACCGGTTGGACTGGTGCCCACAATGGGCGCCCTCCATGCCGGTCACTTGAGTCTGGTGGACCAGGCGCGGGCGGATAACCTCACAGTTGCCGTCAGCATCTTTGTGAACCCGACCCAGTTCGGCGATAAGAAAGATCTAGAAAAATACCCCCGGGACATGGAAGGCGACCTCGAGTTGCTGCGCCGCCACGGTGTTGATTTGGTCTACGCCCCATCTGTCGAGGAAGTCTATCCCGAGGGGTTTAACACCTGGGTCGATGTTGGGCCATTGGCGGCCAAACTGGAAGGTCTGCACCGTCCGGGCCACTTCAGGGGTGTGGCCACGGTGGTCTCAAAACTCTTCAACGTGATGCGACCGGACCGAGCCTACTTTGGCCAGAAAGACGGTCAGCAGGTGGTGGTCATACAGAAATTGGTGCTGGACCTGGATATGGGCGTGGAAGTAGTGGTAATGCCAACCATCCGTGACGCCGACGGTCTGGCTATGAGCAGCCGCAACATCCAACTCTCACCAGAACAGAGGGCAGCGGCACCCGTACTACACCGGGCGTTGTGCCAGATGTACCTAATGTGGTCTGGCGGAGAACGCGACGGTAGTGTGCTGCGGGATGCGGCCGAGATGATCTTGGAATCGGAACCCGCTGTGGAACAAATTGACTATGTCAGTGTTGCTGACATGTCAACGTTGGAAGAGTTGCAGGAAGTGGAAGGACGGGTGATGGTCTCTGGGGCCGTACGGATGGGCGCGGTACGGCTTATAGACAACCTGGTCTTGGAGTAGGTTGTCTTCGTAAGGGGCATCTGCTCTGAAGTCGAGAGGCTTCCCCCATCCTAACCTTCCCCCATTGCGATGGGGGAAGGGATTGCCCTTTCCTAGGGAAGAATTCTAGGCTTGGGTTAGTTCTTTTAGGGCTGCGGTTAGGGCTGGTAGGACTGTCTCCCAGTCACCAACCACACCGTAACGGGCTTCTTTGAAGATGTTGGCTTCGGCATCTTTGTTAATGGCCACGATAACCTTTGATCCGGAGCAACCGGCCATGTGCTGGCTGGCGCCGGAGATGGCGACCATGATGTACAGGTCAGGGGTAATGGTCTTTCCGGTCAACCCAACCTGATAGCTTGCGGGCACCCAGCCAGAGTCGACTGCCGCCCTTGATGCGCCAACGGTGCCGCCCATGATCTTGGCCAGTTCTTCCAGGTGGGCAAAGGGCTCTGGGCCGCCAAGTCCGCGTCCACCCGAGATTACGATGTGGGCGTCTTCCAGCTTGATGCCTTCGGCCTCTTCAATCACGGTATCAACTACCTGAGTAAGGGCCATCGATGCGTCCAGCTCCACTGGGAAGGAGACTACTTCTCCCTGGCGGGAGGAATCGGCCTCTGTGGGCTCGTAGGCCTTGGGGCGGATGGCCGCGATCTGAGGGGTCTCATCGCAGCTAACCACGGCGATGGCGTTGCCGCCGTATACCGGGCGGTTGGCAAGGAGTTTCTTCTCGGCGGAATCCACGGAAACTTCCAGGCAGTCCTGGGCCAGCCCCACTCCCAAGCGGAAAGCCAGACGGGGGGCCAAGTCCCGACCTTCGTTGGTGCGGGCGACCAATATGACGCGGGGTGCGACCTCTTTGCAGAGGGATTCCACCGCCGTCAGTTGAAAATCGATCTGGTATTGGGCCAGCAGCGGGTGATTCACCGCATAGACCTTCTGGGCACCGTGGGCTATGGCCTGTTGGGCCGGTACGTCTAGGGTGTCACCCAACAGGGCAACTGCGAGTTCTTCGCCAAGTTCCGCTGCGACTTTCTGTCCGGCGGCCAGCAACTCAAGGGTTGTGCTGCCCAGTTCTCCGCCTGAAGCGTCGCCGATTATCAGTACTCCGGTGCCATCAGCCATCACGGCCTCCCGTGCTTTTGGAATAACACTGGCAAGGCCCTGCGGGCTGCCAGTTTTAAGCTAGTTTCTTATTCAATTATGATTGCGCTTAGTTATGGTTGCGGTAATTAGATTACCTTGTCTTCCCGCAGTTTCAGAGCCAAGAGTCGGCCAGAATCGCCAGGGTCGTCGCCCTCGATGATCTCGCAGTCCTGGTCGCTGACCGGAACGAAGAGGTCACGCAATGTGACACGCGCCGAGGATTGGGCGGCATCTAAGTCCAGGTCGGAAGCGCTCCAGATGGTCGGCTTCTTCCTGGTTGCAGCCATGATTCCCCGCAAGGTGGGGTATCGGGGTTGACCCAACTCGTTACTCACAGTGACCAGTGACGGTAGGGGAGCTTCAACAACCTCATAGCCGTCTGGGATGATTCGCTCGACGCGAACCTTGCCGTCGGCCACATCAACCTTCTTGCCCAGGGAGATGGAGGCCATTCCCAGAATCTCGGCCACGCCCAGAGGGACCTGTGCGTTGTCCCAGTCGGAGGCTTGGCGACCGCAGATGATCAGGTCGAATCCACCGAGTTTCCGAATCGCCGCCGCCAGGTATTGGGCGGTCAGGAAGCTGTCGATAGTGTTTTCGAAGATTGAATCCTCCAGAAGGACCAATTCGTCGGCACCCATGGACAGCGGTTTTTTCATTACATCCAAGGCAAACTCGGTTCCCGTTGATATCACGGTCACCGTGGCTTCTTGGGCATCTTTGATCAAGAGGGCGGCTTCCACCGCGTTCTCATCGAAACCGTTTACCACCGGGGGAATATTGGGTGGCGGGACCACCTTTTTCGACCCGTCATCTATCTTGAATGCCGCCATGGGCATTTCCGGATCGATCACCTGTTTTGCTAGAACGCCTATATTGATAGCCATAGCTCTCCTAATGTCACGGTAGGCAGCCCATTAACGGCCTGAAACGAGTCTGCCGAAACCTTGTGAAACATATCACCCAGCCCCTTAGGTGTCAATTGGAACCGAGACTGGCTAGGCAAGCGTAAAACATAATACAAATCATTCAAGATGCTATAATTTTGACCAGAAGGGTGAGCGCTTCAGGATCGTTGCCTCAACCCAATATCGGCAGCTTGATCCGCCAGATATTAAAAGGTTTTATTTACGAGGTCTTATTACCAATGAACACACTGAAGACATTCTTTTTGATGATGGTCATGTCTGCGTTGCTGCTTTTGGTGGGCGCAATGCTCGGCGGGATTGGCGGCATCATCATCGCGTTTATCATCGCCATTGCCATGAACTTTGGGGCCTATTGGTTCTCGGATCGGATTGCCCTGAAGATGACCCACGCATCCCAGGTAACGGAAGCAGCTGACCCTGAGCTATACAGCATAGTTCGAGAGCAAGCCGAGAAAGCCGGGTTGCCCATGCCCAATGTCTTTGAGATTGAGTCGGAATCGCCCAACGCCTTCGCCACCGGCCGCAACCCTGAACACGCCACTGTGGCGGTGACCACCGGCATACGACGGATACTCAACAGACAGGAGTTGGGCGGCGTGCTGGCCCATGAGATGGCCCACGTTGGCAACCGGGATACGCTGATCATGGCCATGGTCGCAACTATTGCCGGCGCGATCTCCATGCTGGCCATGTTTGCCCAGATATCGGCCATGTTTGGAGGGATGGGCGGACGCAGAGGCGGTGGTGGCAACATCATCGGTCTGTTGCTGGTCGCATTCGTCATGCCTCTGGCGGCTGGAGTGGTTCGGGCGGCAATCTCCCGCACTAGGGAGTACCAAGCGGACGCCACCGGCGCACACACGTCTGGCGACCCGTTGGCCCTGGCCAGCGCACTTCAAAAACTGGAACTGGCTTCCCAGGCCAAACCAATGAAAGTGGCCGAAGGTGCGTCGCATCTGTTCATAGTAAATCCGCTGAGCGGGGCGGGCATGGCTAACTTGTTCTCCACCCACCCACCGATGGCCGAGCGGATCAAACGTCTGCAGGACATCAGACCCAATTTCTAAACTGTCCAAATAGCAGTAAACAAAAAGCCCGGTGATTTAATCACCGGGCTTTTTTATTTTCCCTGGATTGGACTGAAAACGGACGTGTGTTAACCATTCCCCAATGCTAAACTCCAACAAATTGGCCATTTTGGATTCGGTTCTCCAGCAAGAAATACTCGGAAACCGAATCTATCTATCGATAAGTAGGTGCACATGGGCTGCTTGATCTCTCTATTCCGCGCCGCCGCTGCAATGGTGCTTTTCGTAATCATCTTTGTCGGTTTTTTGTCGTACCTGATACTGAACAACTTCTCTGACAAGCTGCTCAGCGCTGATTTTTACACCAAAACCCTGGCCGCAGAAGACACCTACAACCGCATCTACGACGATGTCCTTCTGGACGACGAATTGAAGGAAACCACTGAAAGGTTCCTCGGTGATATTGAGATTGTCAGCCATCAAGAAGTCGTCGACCTGCTGCGCGAGATCATGCCGCCGGAATACATCCAATCTGAGGTGGAAGGGGCAATCGAGCGAACAGTCGACTACATCAATGAAGATGTGGACGAACTGGAACTGTATATCGACCTGAACCTGCCGTTGGAAAACGTCAAACGGGTCATGCTGGGTTACATTGACGGCCGGATTGATGAACTCGAAGTCGTAGATTCCGGCATTAGTGGATGCTCGCCAACCGCAGCCAATGACCTTGCAGCGAATTTCACATTGCGATTCACCCTAGTTTCCAACGGGGTTGTGCCCGAAACAGTGCCGTCACTGCCGGCAATAGATGCGACTTGTCGGGCTGTGATTTTTGAACTGGCATACAACTCCCTGGTCGACTCCGCTGGTTTGAGTGAAGCGGCGACTGCGACGCTGATAAACGGTAAAGGTGATCTAAGGACCCCGTTTGCGAATGGGAATACCCTAGGAGTGCTGAAGGTTTCTGCTCGATTGTTGGCTGAGCCTTTGATGGATGAGGCCATTGATGAAGTGCGGGAAGACCTGACCGATACCGGCCAGTTTGACCTGATACGCCAGATTGCCAAGTGGGATGATGATACGACAGAAACCCAGATCAGGGCAGACCTGGCAGATGGGCGCGATTGGATATCCAAGGCCAGTAACTTTGGCGATATGGCATCGTTGATCATGGTGATTGGCGGGGCGGCCACCATGGCGTTGATATTCTTCCCAACCTTGGGCGGAATGCTGCGTTGGCCAGGAATCGCGCTTCTGGTCACGGGTGGTTTCTTCTTTGTGGTCGGCAAGATCGCCCAGTCTAAAGTCCCTGATGCGCTGTCTGACGCTGTGGAGACCGGGGCTGGCCAGGTGTCTAACGTCCCTCCGGCGGTGACCGACTTGGGTACCGATATCTTGGTATCTTTCGGTTCCCAGCTGACCGACGGATTTGTTGGACCGTCCATCACGATGCTGACCTTCGGGATCATCCTGCTCGGGGCATCGTTCTTCTCGATAATCCTGAAGCGGTTCATACCCTTCCTAAAATAATCGGTCCCACTTCACTGGACGCAAAAAGAGGGCGGGATTTATCCCGCCCTCTTTTCTTATGGATGTGGTGAGTCTGTTAGAACAATGCGATGGGGCTAACTGGAGACCCTGTCACATTACGCAGGCGCAGCGGCGCCAGGGTCAGCATGAACTCGTAGCGGTTC
>PCAH01000156.1 GCA_002730485.1 Dehalococcoidia bacterium
AACCACTCTGCTGGAAAAGGATAATGGTCCAGCCGCAGTGAACAAGATCGGCAAAGCTGTGGCCAGTCTGTTGGATGCACAGGTAGCAGACCCAACCCTGGATCTGACCAGTGAGATCACTTCTCTGGTGTCCATGATCAAGGCCGTGGCCGAAGCCGAGATTGACCGCGCACAAGGAGTAGCGTCCTCTTCCGGCGACCAGAAACGCATCGATACCGCAATAGAGGCGGTGGCCGATGGAGACAACCTTCTGGCCGCTGCCGATTATCTCGGTGCCGCTGACGCTTACGAGTCAGCCGTAAAGGCCGCGTCCAGCGTTCAATAGCAGGAAGCCCTCACAACCGTCCAAAAGAAAAACGCCCCTGCTTTTGCAGGGGCGTTTTTCTATTTGAAAGCACGGAATACTAAACTTTCTACCGGCACAGTCCGAGCAACCACATCCTATCATTCTGAGGCTTTAACTAAAGAATCTCGTTGCCAGCGGAAAAACACCTTCCAAAACCCTTCGTTTCACTCAGGGAGACAGGCGTGGTGAGAAAAGCACCAGATTAAACCCGTAGCTGTTTACTTCTTGCCGAACAACCGGGCGAAGAAACCGGGTTTGCTGGCCGGGGCCGCAGCTTCCTCACGTTCCGGCATGTGATGGCCGTGGCTATGCCCACCAGGCCCGTGGTCGTGACCATGGTCATGTCCGTGATCTCCGTGGTCATCATGTCCGCCTGAATCTTCTGTCAGGTATTTCTCAGGCTCTTTGTCAAAGGCCACCTTGCAGCCCGGTGCGCAGAAATAATAGGTCTCGCCGTTGTATTCACTCTGCCCACCGGGTGGGTTGTCTGTATCCACATCCATCTTGCAGATCGGATCTATCGCTGTAGCCATATTCGTCTCCTCCGAATCTCTTGATCGCGTCTAAATAATTGCAACCATTATATCGCTGTTATATCTTTGCCCGCCGCAGCCTCAGGGAATTGGTGACCACGGTTACTGAACTGAACGCCATGGCCAACGCGGCCAACGCCGGATTCAAGAAGCCCTGCTCTCCAAAGAAGAATTCCAGACTCCCAGGCACACCGCCAACTCCCTGGAATACCGGATAAAGCACCCCAGCCGCCACGGGTATCAGCAGCACATTGTAGAAGAAAGCCCAAAATAGGTTCTGCTTGATGGTGCGGATGGTTTGGCGGCTCAGGTCCAGAGCCGTTGCCACGCCATTAACGTCGCTGCGCATCAGAGTGATATCAGCCGACTCCATGGCAACGTCGGTGCCGCTGCCCATGGCCAGACCAACGTCCGCTTGGGCCAGCGCTGGTGCATCGTTGATGCCGTCGCCGACCATTGCCACCACCCGGCCTTCAGACTGCAGTCGTTTGATCACCGCAGCCTTGTCCTGGGGCAGCACTTCGGCTTCCACCTGTTCCACGCCCAGCTGGCTGGCGATGGCGTGGGCGGTTTGGGCATTGTCTCCAGTGAGCATCACCACGTCCAGGCCCATTCCACGCAGCTTGGCCAGCCCCTTAGATGCCTCTGGTTTCACCGTGTCGGCCACGGCAATCAAACCCAGCGCTTTTTGGTCAGCAGCCAGGAACATGGCAGTCTTGCCATCCATTGCCAGCGCCGAGGCCTGCTCCACCAGCCCATCCATAGCAATCCCCGACTCTTGCATCAATGCCAGGTTGCCAAATAGGACTGCCTGCCCATCCACTTGAGCCGATATACCCCTGCCTGGAATGGCCCGAAAATCGGACGCCGCCCCCAGTTCCAGCCCCCGGGATTGTGCTTCGAAGACTATGGCCTCACCCAAGGGATGCTCCGAACCACGCTCGGCAGATGCCGCCAGCAAAAGCAGTGTGTCTTCGGTCGCACCAGAAGCCACCAGGTCGGTCACAACCGGCTTTCCGGTGGTGAGAGTGCCCGTCTTGTCCAAGACCACAGTATCGACCTTGTGGGCGATCTCCAGGGCCTGTGCCTGCTTGACCAGCACTCCTTTCTCGGCCCCCATGCCGGTGCCGACGATGATGGCCGTGGGTGTGGCCAGACCAAGGGCACAGGGACAGGCAATGATCAGCACCGAGACTAAGACCAACGTGGAGAAGGTCAGGGCGGGCGCGGGGCCCAACAGCATCCAGAAGGCGAATGCCGCCAGAGAGGTGATTATCACGGCCGGCACAAAGTAGGACGCCACCTGGTCGGCCATCCGCTGGATGGGTGCCTTTGAACCCTGGGCCTCCTCCACAAGATGGATTATCTGGGCCAGGACGGTCTCGCTACCCACCTGTGTTGCCTCGAAATACAACGCGCCGTTGGAGTTTAACGTCGCGCCGAAGACCCTCTCGCCGGGCACTTTCTCAACTGGCATACTCTCGCCGGTGAGCATAGATTCGTCCACCGCGGAATAACCGTCTGTTACCAGGCCGTCCACAGGTATCTTCTCGCCGGGACGCACCAACACGGTATCGCCGATCATGACCTGGTCAACGGGGATGTCCACTTCTTGGCCGCCGCGCACGACCCGGGCCGATGTTGGCCTCAGTCCAATGAGCCTTCGGATGGCCTCGGAAGTACGCCCCCTCGCTCCGGCTTCCAGGAATCGCCCCAACAGGATCAGGGCCACGATGATGGCTGCCGTGTCGAAGTAGACCTTGGCTTCGATTCCGTTGTCGGCCAGCACCCCTGGAGAGAAGGCATCGAGCAGGACAACTGCCACGCTGTAGGCGTAGGCGACGCTCGTACCCAGGGCAATCAGCGTGTGCATGTTGGAGGTGCCGTAGCGCAAGGCGCTCAGACCGGAGGAGTAGAAGTTGGAGCCAGCCCAGAATTGCACCGGCGTAGCTAAGGCCCATAACGAGAACGGATAATATCCTTGGCCCATAAATGTTGAGACCCAGGGAAAGACATCAAACGTGCCTAAAAAGAGCAGGATTGCGCCAGAGCCGGCCAGGATCAGCCGGTTGCGCAGCTCACGAATCTCTTTGACCTTGGAGAGGCGCTCAAGCTCCCTTTCAAGATCACCCGAGTCGTTGAAACCCTCGACACGGTAGCCAGCGCCTTCAACCGCTGATTGGAGGTCGGAAAGCTCGGCGATGCCAGGGACGAATTCCACCGAAGCCCTTTCCACTCCCAAGTTCACATTAGCTTCAGACACCCCGGGTACTTCGTGGAGGGCGTTCTCGATGTGCATCACGCAGGCAGCGCAGGTCATGCCGCCGATGTTCAATGACGCCGACTGGGTGCCCAGCTTGTAGCCGGCTCCGGAAACGGCGTCCTGAATCACCTGGAATTCCACTTCTGTGGAATCAAACTCCACGGAAGCTTTTTCGGTGCCCAGGTTGACCGTGGCCTCGAGCACGCCAGGAACGTCGTGGAGGGCGTTTTCAACGTGCCCCACGCAGGCGGCACAGGTCATGCCCTCCACCGGTAGGTTCAGTTTCTTGATGTTCTTATCTGTCGGTGCCATATCGTTTTCCGATTAGTCCGCTGCCCAACCCTTTGATGCTTGTATTTCAGCGGAGATTTACTACCACTCTACCTAGGCGCCGTCGGCAAATATCAGATTCCCATTAGAGGCGCTCTGGCGGATCTTCTTCAGGTCGGCGTATTCCGGCGAGTTGTACCATTCCTTGGCCCTTTGGATGCTCTCAAATTCCAGCACCACCAGGCGTTTGGGGGTCCAACCACCCTCTAGGACTTTGCCGGAAACCCCGCGGACCAGATACTTGCCACCGAATGCTGCCACTGTCCCTGGAACACCCGCCGCGTATTGTGAGTAGGTGTCCAGATCTGTCACTTCAATGTCGCCGACGATATAACCCGCCTTGCCGCTTTCGCTACCCTGGGAGTGGGGCTCTACTCCCTCAGCCACCAGCAGCGTACCGGTGGACGCGCTCTGCCGGAGCTTGGTGAGTTCTTTGTATTCGTCCGAGTAATACCAGGACTTCACAGTCTCGACATCTTTGTACTCTGCCAGAACAAAGCGTCTTGGGTTCCAGTCGCCCTCGCAGGGTTCACACTTATCCGGGCCACGCACCAAGTACCTACCACCGTAGGCCCCACTGCTTGCGGGCACCCTTCCTGCATATTCGGCAAAGGTCTCCGGGTTCGTAACATTGATGTCGCCAATCACATATGCGGACATTATTCTTCTCTACTATTTGTTGGACAGGATATAGAGGTCTTTGAGTTCGTCGACGATCTCTTCGGCGCGTCCGGTCTGGATTCCTTCCATCACGCACGATTTGAGATGACCTTCCAGAAGAAGGCTTTCCATTTTCTCGATGGCCCGCCGGACGGCGTAGGTCTGTTTCAATACATCGACGCAGTATTTATCTTCTTCCAGCATCTTTCTGATACCGGCAAGGTGACCTTCAATATAACTCAGCCGCTTGAGCGCGTCCCCTTTCACTTCAGGAAACATGGAATCCCTCCAACCCTTACCCCCGGGGGGTGGGTTTACACTCTTATGTTACTCCTGCCCCATGGACTGGTCAATTGAGGAGATGGCTCTAAACCACGTACCCGTTGCGGCGGTCCCAGTCCTCTGATTCCTGGCTCCTTTCGGACGGGTTGCCGTAGCCGCCGCCACCGGATGATAGACAGTAGACGTGGTCGCCCGGTTGAACCAAGACCTCTGTTTCCTTGGAACCCAGGATTCTCTCGGAGCTGTCATTGAGAATTCTATAGTCGTGGGGTAGGCCGTCTTCACCGTTGAACAGTCCAAACGGTGGAACCACTATCCCGTCACCCGCGGTGTTCAAGTAGGCCGGGCCCTCGCCCTGATAAATCAGGTCACAGATGCCGCCCAGGCCGCCGCGCCAGGCCCCTCTGCCGCCCGAATTTGGACGCAGTTCGTGCCTGCGGATAAAGAACGGGAACCGCTCTTCTGTGACCTCGATGCTGGGACTCCGGATGCCGCCTGCCACGTTGACCTCGCCCACGTTGGGCCAGCCGTCATAGCCATAGGCCGCGCCGCCGCCGCCGCGGGCCAGGAAGAAGTGCCAGATGAATTGCCTGCCGGTGCGCGGGTCCTTCCCGGTGATGGCGTAGCGCAGACGCCTGGAGAATCCGGCGTTCACCGATTGTGGTACCGCCTGGGCCAGGGCTTTGAACACCGCCTCCACGATCTCCTCGGCACAGTGGTTGGTGCTCATACACACCGGAGCCGGTGGATTGGCATTAACGATCAGCCCCTTGGGGGCGATTATCTCCACCGGTCTCATGGAACCTTCGTTTTTGGCCACGTTGGCTGGGGCCACGTACATGATGGCAGCATGGGCCAGGGATCGAGTGTTGGCGTATGCGCTATTGATGAACCCGGTCACCTGGGTGCTGGACTCGGCAAGGTCTATGGACATGGAATCACCGGCAATGGTCACCTTGGCCCTGATCGGTATCAGCTTGTTGTCAAAGCCATCATCGTCGACCAACGACTCACCATGGTAAACACCGTCGGGCCATTCTGATATGAACTGCCGGACCTGACGTTCGGTGGCACCGAGTATCTCTTCCACAGCCGCCAGCAGTCTTTCTGAACCGTAGCTTTCCAGCAGATTGCCGATCCGTTGGGCGGCGATCATCACCGAACCGATCTGGGCGTTCAGGTCTCCCAAGAAATTCTCGGGCTGTCTCACGTTGGCCGAGAGCATTTGCAAAACATCTTCCCGGGGCGCTCCCTGGTCGTACAGTTTCAGGGGAGGGATACGTATCCCTTCCTGGAAAATCTCGTTGGCGCGGGGGTTATAGCCGCCGTGGGTCCCGCCGCCAACATCGCTGTGGTGGGCCCTATTCACCGCATAGAACAACAGTCGCCCTTGATAGAACACGGGTCTGATGATGGTGATATCCGGCAGGTGGCTGCCGCCGAAATAGGGATCATTCAGGATGAATAGGTCACCTTCGGAGATGGAATCACCGAAATAGTCCCGCACCGCCGCTCCCGCCACGGGCAATGCGCTGACGTGTACCGGTATTCCCTCGCCCTGGGCCGCCAACTGGCAGTCGCCATCCAAGATCGCCGTTGAGAAATCACGACTGGAATTCAGTATCTGCGACATGGCTGTCCGCAGCATCACCTCGGTCATCTCCAGGGCGATGGACTCCAATCGATGCTCCACCACTGCCAGCGTCACCGGATCAGGCCGATCTGCAGACATAGTCTGGCTGGTCTCAGTATTGGATGATTCGAGGGAGACCTGTAGTTCAATGCCGCCGTAGGGGTCGATGGTCGCCGAGTCCCCAGGCTCGACTAACACGGTGGTGAAGTTGGATTCCAATACCGCCGGGCCGTTCACCGTGCTGCCTGGCGAGAGGTCTGCAATCTCATAGATTGGCGCATCGACCCAACTGCCAAAGTAGATACTGCGCCGCCCTTTTTCTTTGGGCTGTGCCGCGTTGGCACCCTCCAATGGCGGTGGGTTCAGCTTGGGCAGCCGACCGACCACGCTAACACGGAGGGTCACCAGGCGTATCTCCTGCTCAGACTGACTGTAGGAATACAGTTCCTGGTAGCGCTGATGGAAGTTGGCCGCCCATTGGGAGATTAGCGCCTGCTCGTCCTGGGCCAGATCGGGGATTGCTACGTTCACCTCGTAGATCTGATCCAAGTAGCGCATGTCAGCAGTGACCGTCACCTCTATGTTGGACTCGAGCACGCCCTGGGCGAGGAGTTTATCCTGTCCTTCAGATTCCATTCCCGCAACCAAACTTCTTATGGAGCCGAGGTCCATGCCAAGTAATGCCGCCGGATGCGAGCGGGAATAGTCGTATTTCAGGTCGGTGGCAAGCATCCCGTGAGCCGACAGCACCGCAGCCGCAGCGGGGATGATGACTTTACCTACCTGAAGCTGTTTGGCCACTTTACCGGCATGGAGTCCCGCAGCGCCGCCAAAGGCCATTATCGCAAACCGGCGCGGGTCAACGCCGCGCTGTACCGACATCAACCGTATTCCCTCTGCGATGGACGTAGATACCACCTCAGAGATGCCCTCAGCAGCCTCAATCATGGAGAGATTTACAGGCTCCGCCACATGGGCCAGGATGGCCTTCTCCGCCAGGCTAGCATCCAACTTCGCCGCGCCGCCCAGGAAGTTGCCTGCGTCCAGGTAGCCCAGAGCCAGGTTGGCGTCGGTGACTGTCGGCCGGTCGCCGCCTTTGTCATAGGCAGCCGGGCCAGGCGTGGCTCCGGCGCTCTCCGGGCCGACGTGCATGATGCCGCCGGGGCCGACCGACGCGATGCTGCCACCGCCAGCACCCATGGTGTGGATATCGATCATTGGAACCGATATCTTCCACCCAGCCTCAAATTTCTCGGTGCTCAGATGGGGTTCACCGTTCTCGATCAACGAGATGTCTGTGCTGGTCCCTCCCATGTCAAAGGCGATGAGATCGGATGCGCCCACCAATCCACCGTAAGCGGCAGCCCCGGCAACACCTCCGGCAGGCCCAGACAAGATGGACCGAACCGCCAGACGGCGCGAGTCCTCGATGGGAGCGACTCCGCCATTGGACTGCATGATTAGGAAATCCCCGGCCTGCTGGAATGATGTCAGGCGGTTTTGCAGGTTCTCGAGATAGCGGCCCAACACCGGCCCCACGTAGGAATTGATGACTGTGGTGCTGAGGCGGTCAAATTCTTTTATCTGCGGGATGACCTGGGAAGATAAAGATGTGTACATCCCGGGGAACTTGGACCGGATTATCGCTCCAACCCGGTCTTCGTGCTCGGGGTTCAGGTATGAGAACAAGAAACAGACTGCCAGCGCCTCCACACCCTCGTCTTTGAGGTTGTCCAAGGCGGCGTTCAACGCATCTTCATCAAGGGAATCCTTGACGCTGCCGTCTGCCAGTACGCGCTCCGGAACGTCGGCTCTGAGGTACCTGGGCACCAGGGGTTCCACTGGTGTCATGCGCAGGTTGTATCGGTCTTCTTTCAGGCCTTCCCGCATCTCCAACAGGTCCCTGAAACCATCGGTGGTGAGTAGACCGACCTTGGCCCCTTTTCGTTCCACCAGGGTGTTGGTCGCCACCGTACTGCCGTGGATGATCATGTCAGCCGACGCCAAAAAGTTTTCCAAAGAAAGGCCATGGGCTGTGGCGGCATCGTTTAGCCCCACCATCAGCCCCTCTGACGGGTCATTGGGCGTCGATGCAGTCTTGAAATAACGGGGAGGCTGGCCTTCTTGGGCCACCACAAAGTCGGTGAACGTACCACCAACGTCTATTCCGATCACATACACGGTCAGACACGCTTCCAAAAAATTTCAGGTTCTACTTGGCGATTCACCAGCAGCTAGTCTCCGGCTGCCGCAATGTTAAGCCAGGTATTTGGACTGCCTTGCAAAGTAACTTCTCTAATCCCCTGGGTGCGGCCCACGAATCCCTGGTCGGCTAAGAAAGTTGTAACAGCTCGGCCCAGAGACCCACCCAGGTGATGCCCGGGCTCGGTCCAGTCCAGGCACCCAAAGGCAAAATTCCCAGTGGATTTAGCCGCCTCAGCCACCGGCACACCCAACCTCTCCATTGCCTGTAGGCCTTTGGGAGTCAATGTATAGCCCACCCGGTTTCCAGGGGCCGGAGCCAGAGTTTCTTCAAGCCATTTCAAACCTAACATCTCGTCCATCAGGGCCATGCCAGCAACTCCGGCCAGGTGTCCGTAGCAGGTACGCGCCTGCCTAAGGGGAGTATCTCGCTTAACTTCCCGTTTGGATTGGGGGCTGAACTTGGGCCTTACTCTGATTGGTTTTTGGTTGTGAGCCATGTTTGACCTCCAATTTGGCTGCCGAGGTTGCTGTATAAGCAAATGGCGGGGCCGACGTTTCCGCTGGCCCCGCCATTGTCGTTCTGGTTTTAGTCAGAGAGGAACTCCCTCAGCCACCGCCGATGGCGGGGAGAAAGTGCACCTCGCTGTTTTCCTGCACCTTGTCCAACATACCCAGCAGGCTCACCTCTCCGTCGATGATCACCGCGAGTCCCGGAATCAGGTCTTCTTGCATATCGTCGCAGAGGAATTCCCTGATACCCGGATGGAGCGCCTCGAGGTTATTGATCAACCGGCGGACGGTGGTGCCTTCCACCTGGACCTGTTGCTTGCCGCCAGTCAATTGCTGCAGCTTTGGCGGTATCCAGACCTCCGCCATTGCTTGTTACTTACCCTCTTTGGCCCAGAGAGCCTCCAGTATCTTGTCTGGAGACATGGGCAGGTCATTCATCCTGATGCCTATGGCATCGTAGATGGCGTTGGATATGGCAGCCATGGGAGGCACTATCGGAACCTCACCAACTCCCCGAACACCGTACGGGTGACTCGGGTTGGCGACCTCGACGATGATTGTGTCGATCATCGGCAGGTCCAACGTCGTGGGCATGCGGTAGTCCAGGAAGCTGCTGTTCTCCAGAGCGCCATCATCGTTGTAGATGTAGGCCTCATTGAGAGCCCAGCCGATTCCCTGCACTGCGCCACCTTGAATCTGGCCTTCCACATAGGCGGGGTGGATGGCTTTTCCGGCGTCCTGGGCGGCGGTGTAACGAAGGATCTCCACCTTCCCTGTTTCCGGATCAACTTCAACGTCGACCAGGTGGACGCCGATGGACGGGCCAGGACCGGGAGGATTGACGCCTGCGGAGCCGACGATCGGGCCGCCAGTGGGAATCATCCGCGCGGCGATCTGCTTGAAATTCAACTTTAGTTCCGGGTCTGAGATGTGCTGAAGCACCGCTTCTTTGTACTCGACATCGGTATCGGGTATCTCCCAGATCTTGGCGGCGCGTTCAATCATCTGCTGTTTCACGCTCTGGGCGGCGGTGTAACAAGCCCAACCAGTCTTGAAGGTTGCGCTGCTGCCGCCGGTATTGGAGGTGAAACCGATGGAGTCGGTATCGCCGACCTGGGGTTTGATATCGGTGACGGGCAGACCCAACACTTCAGCCACGTGCATAGCCATGGCCGCCCGGCTGCCGCCGATGTCCGGCGAGCCCTCGGTCAAACTGACGGTCCCATCTGAGTTGACCACCAGGACTGCCGAAGAG
>PCAH01000157.1 GCA_002730485.1 Dehalococcoidia bacterium
GTTGTGCCGGTATCGACGATATCTTCAACCACCAATACGTCCCGCCCTCGAACGTCCACCACATCTCCCATGGAGAGGACAACTTCGCCGGTGGTTGTGGTGCCCTTGTAACTCTGGGCCCGGATGAAATCCACCGCCAAGGGTATTTCGATCTCCCGCACCAGGTCGGCCAAGAATATGAACGCGCCCTTCAAAACACCCAACAAAAGGGGCTGTTTGCCCGCATAATCCCGGCTGATCTCTCCGGCCAAACGACTGACAGCTTCTCGAATCTCGTGCTCCGACAGGTGCAATGACATCTGCATGGATGTTCCCATCAGCATCTCTGGGTTTCTATCAGTCCTCAAAACATCCCTCCGGTAATCGCCTTGGTATTCCCGCCTTGGAGCCGACGGGAAGCTCAAATCTTCACACCCCTCTATTTTATAGCCATTCTTGTACCGCAAGACTTAGGAAACGAAGAAGAGACCAGGCTAAACATCTAAGTCGCCTGGTCTCTTAAAGTACATTGTCCGTCACCCTTACCCTGCACATCGTCGGCCTATCTGGCCGAATACGCCCCCCTTCGATTTCCGCTTTACCGCCCTGCCGCGCCTGCCTAACAACGACGGGCGATTTGCGGTGATGAAGGTATTTGGCTATTGATAAGTAACTAGGTTGGGGGTATATGGACCCTGAATCCCCGCTGACCCCTGGATACTCTCCGGAGTGTTCTCCAGAGTTCCCTCGGATTCCCACATCAAGGTCAGCGGGGTCCTACTAGGGAACTTCCAGGCATGGTCTCGGATAAACTTAAGAACCATGCACACCTCCTGGATCGATTTTCCGACTGAACCGGGAGATTCCCGCCTGCCGGAAGCGGTGGAGAGGTCCTTTGCGGGCCCCTGGGCCTTCAGGCCCCGACCGGTCCGCTGTTGTTGTCCTCTCCGTACATAGACTTTATTCCACGCCCCTAATCCGCCAAAGGGCCATACGGACTCATTTCCGCAGGGCCGTTGGTCATATGACAAAGACGCCTGAAATCACCGCCAAGTGATTTCGACACCCTCAGATGGATATAATGTTCCTAGTTCAGGAAAAAGGTGCTGGCAAGATCATGACCAACAGACAACCCGATCCCGCCGACGGAACCGCCCTCCACGAGGCCATCCGCACCCTAACCGCCAACCTCTCTCTAGGTGCCGTGCTGCAGCAGGTTTCCGACCTCAGCCGCGAACTGGTCTCAGCCACCTACAGCGCCTTGGGAATCCTGGGGGAAGACGGTTCGTTGATCCAGTTCATCACCTCGGGAATCTCCCAGCCTGATCGGGAGTTGATCGGAGAACCCCCAAGGGGACGCGGCGTCTTGGGGGTGGTGCTAAAAGAGGGTCAATTCCTCAGGTTGCATGACATAAACCAACACCCTGCCTCAGCCGGGATCCCTGCCAATCACCCTCCCATGAATAGCTTCTTGGGAGTGCCTATCACTTACAAGGGCACCGTCCTTGGCAACCTGTATCTCACAGACAAGATCGGCGCAGAAGAATTTTCTGTAGAAGATGAAAACATCGTCACCCTCTTTGCCGCGCAAGCAGCCGTGGCCATAGAAAACGCGCGGCTCTATGAGACCGAGACCCGCCGTTCCGCCCAACTGGACGTGCTGAACCTGATGGGCCGGGAGCTGACACGGATTTTCGACCTGGACCGGTTGCTCGAGAAAGTGGCAGAGCTGCTGCGAGACGGGTTCCAATACCAGAACGTCCAGATATTCTGGGTGGACCTGGAAAGCAACGCCATCACCGTCCGTGCCTTGGCCGGGTCAGTGGAAGGCAAGATACCGGTAGGCACCCAACGCCGCTTGGATCGGGGGATCGCAGCCTGGGTCGCCCGCACTGGCCAGACGGCGCTCTGCAATGACGTGCAAGAAGATCCCCGCTATCACGCAGTGCTCGGGTTTGAGACCGCCGCAGAATTGGCAGTGCCTGTGGTCGTCAAAGATGAGACCGTAGCCGTGATCAACGTTGACGGCACCGAACCCCAAATCTTTGATGAAAGCGACGTTAAAACCCTGGAAACCTTGGCTGACCAGCTTGCCGTAGCCATGGAGAACATCAACCTATTATTTCAGCAGCAAGACCAATCCCAGCGACTGGCCGTGGCTGATGAGAGAGACCGCATCGGCCGTGACCTACACGACGGCGTGATCCAGTCTATGTACGCCGTTGGCCTGACGCTAGAGGACATCTCCAGCCAGGCAGACCAGGAACCAGAGAGCGTTAAACCCCGCATAGAGGAAGTCGTTGACGACTTGAACCAGGTCATCGGCGACATCAGACGCTACATCATGGACCTTCGTCCCACGGAGTTGCAGGGAAGACGACTGGAAGAGGCGCTTGTATCGTTGGTAGGTTATCTGGAAGACCGCGCCGCAGTGGCGGTTACCGTCGACCTCGACTTGGACCCCGCCCTCCTGCCGGAGCGGTATTTCGTCAACATCTGGCATATTCTCCAAGAATCTTTTTCCAACATTGAAAAATACTCCCACGCCCAAAATGTGTCCGTAGCACTGGGCGTATCAGATGGGGACATCTGCCTTACAATTACAGACGACGGAGTCGGGTTCGACCTGGAAACAGCTGAGTTGGGCCGCGGTTACGGCCTGCCCAACATCAAAGACCGGGCAGAACGCCTGGGCGGCGTCTTGTACATCAATAGCTCCCGCGGGGCGGGCACCAAACTGGACATCAAAGTCCCCGTGCCTGTTCCCACAATAATACCCCCACTGGTGTAACCTATACGGGACAAATATCGGTAGAATCCGGCTCACGACTAACGGCGCACTGAGGTGAACTAGATGGCAGCCAACGAAAAACTCAAGATTCTGATCGTCGATGACCATGACATCGTCCGCAAAGGACTTGCCATGCTGGTCTCGCGCCAGGAAGGCCTCTCCGTGGTCGCCGAGGCCGGAACCGTAGCCGAAGCCGTGGAAAAGGCCCGTGAATCCGTGCCCGACGTGGTGGTGATGGACATACGCCTGCCTGACGGCTCAGGTATCGAGGCCTGCCGAGACATCCGCGACGAGAACGACGACGTCAAAATCTTGATGCTAACCTCATACAGTGATGAGGAAGCGGTCATGGGCTCCATCATGGCTGGCGCCTCCGGTTATCTGCTGAAGGAAATTCGCTCCCAGGAGATTGTGGACGCCATCCGCAAGGTAGGGTGCGGACAATCCCTGCTTGACCCAACGGTCACAGCCAGCGTCCTGGATCGGGTTCGGCGCGGAAAGGAAGAAGACGTTCTGGCCCAATTGACCAACCAAGAGCAAAAGATCCTGGAGTTGATCGCTGATGGTCAGACCAACCGCGAGATTGCCGGTCAGATCAACCTCAGTGACAAGACCGTAAAGAATTATGTAAGCAACATCCTGGGCAAGTTGGAAGTCTCCCGCCGCTCCCAGGCCGCAGCGTTCTTGGCTGAAAGGCGAGGCCGCCGAGATTACAACAACTAGCTCATAAGACACCACTGGGTTTTGATTCACTTGAAGGCCGATTGGTAAACCAATCGGCCTTCTTTTTATGCCCAATCGGCCCACAAGAAGTATTACCTTCGGCACTCTCAGTGTTGCCATCACCAGCCGTATCGTGAATTTGGTCGCGGTGCAACTTTTTCCAATGCATGTTTTATAGGCGCCAACAACGGCACAAAACCAATATGACAATCCGAATATTTCTAATAGACGAACACCGGCCCACCAGGGAGATCCTCGCCAGACGGCTGGATTCCATGCCTGGTTTCGACGTGGTGGGCTCCACCTGCAACGGCGAAGATGGGATTCGCGAAATAGCAGGATTGAATCCGGATGTGGTCTTAATAGAAACAAAGATGAAACAGGCAGACGGTATCGACATCTGTAGGCGTGCCCTGGCCGCAGACGACCAGGCCACCATCGCGGTGCTTACGTCTTACCTCGATCCTGATGAACGCCGCCTGGCCCTTCAAGTGGGAGTGGACGGTTACCTGCTAAAGGATGTGGATACCGACAACCTGGCCAACTGGATCAAAGTGGCAGTTCACCAACAGCGCAATGAAGAAGCAAACGACATAGATTGAAACGATTTTCGATTGAAACCCACCAAATAAAACCAGACTCACAACCAGCGTTTAGCCCTCGCAAACCGTCCGATTGGACGTGACAATTTGCCCTAACGGCCCTTGAAATCCTGGCGTTAAATCGTCAAGCTTACTGCGTCGAATCAATACTTCTGGAACCTGGAATCAGGTCGCCCCCAGACCCGGGTCTAGCCCAGAGAGATACGAAAGCAGGCATTCAGCAGAAATTGGGAGGAGTCCATGAATAAGGTGGAAGCCATAATCAGACCGGAGAAACTGAACGACGTCAAAGAGGCGTTGGTCGCGGTGGGCCTGGTTGGTCTAAACGTGGTCAACGTTACTGGACGAGGCGCTCAGCGTGGCGTAACCGCTGGCGGCTCCCGCGGCGTCGGTAGGTATGAGATCGACATGCTGCCAAAGGTGAAGCTTGAGTTGGTCGTCCATGACGACGCCACCCAGCAAGCCATTGACACCATCATAGAAAACGCCCGGACCGGCAACATTGGCGACGGCAAGATATTTGTCTATCCCGTCACAAATGCAATAAAAGTCCGGACTGGTGAACAGGGAGACGAAGCTTTGTAGCAAAGCCTCTCCCGGGCTCGGGATCTGTCCAGGCAGATTCCGGAAAGAAAAATCAAATATCAAGAGGTGATGCTGATGAGAGGCCTACCAAATGCTGAGGCATACCCAAAGGACATCATGTTGCGAGACGGAGATAAGGTCTCGGTCCGCCCTCTTGACCCGGAAGACAAGATCGCTCTTCTGGAATTCTTCGAGCGCATACCTGAAGAGGAGCGCTATTACCTGAAGGAAAATGTTGCGTCGGCCAAGGTCATCCACGGCTGGACGTCAAACATGGACTTTACCAAGGTAATCCCCATCGTGGCTGTGTCGGGCAGCGCCATCGTGGCCGACGCAACCCTCCATCTAAACCGCACACCCGCCCGCCACCACATTGGCGAAGTCCGAGTCGTAGTGGACCCGGCCTATCGTGAGGTGGGACTCGGCGGCCGTTTGATCCGAGAGATTCTGGACATCGCAGCCAACCTCGGTCTGGTGAAGGTCTCGTTTGAGCTGGTAGCCCAGCGCGAGAAAGAAGCCGTCTGCGCAGCAGAACGAGTCGGCTTTAAAGAGGTTGCCGTTCTAGAAGAACGGGTCAAAGACTTCTGGGGAAACTTCCAGGATGTGATCATGCTGGAGATTCCAGTGGCCAATAGAGAACGGTGGTGGAACGGCTGACCGGAGAACGGTTAGCCAAAATCTGCCTGACCTGACTCATACAGAATAGATACAAAATTGAAGCGTAAAAGTAACTTACAGGCGATTCATTCTCGATTATTGTTGTGCCAACGCGGGGTTAACAGAAAGAGTTAACCAAGTATCCAAAATGACGAAGACCGTTAGCACGGTCTCAACGTTAGATCAGCGGTAAGGCAACAGAGGAGGTAACAAGATGTTTTGGCTCAAGAGCTGCCCCAGGTGTCACGGAGACCTGAGCGAAAATACTGATATTTACGGCAATTACATCAGTTGCCTCCAGTGCGGTCATTACCTGACAGCCGTCGAGGAAGCTTATCTCCTCGATGAAAGCCCCTTTGGCAAGCACTACACCTTGCCCGAGGATCAGCCCGTCAAAGTTCTGACCGAGATTGCCGCCTAGCAAGATGTTATCCGCGCGGCCCTGATCGGTTCGGGCCGCTCGACCCAACCCGTAGGGGAGTCCTGACATGCCTCCCAGTTTGCTCCCCTAGTTTGCCTCATGCGCGTCTCCCAACGCATCAATACTGACCTGACGCCCCTACGGGTTAAGCCACTGGACTGAGGCCCCTGCCCCACAAAGGTCCACCATCAGCCCACTCGTAGCTCCCCCAGCACGATTTTCGCCTTGCTCTTTCACAGAGGCCGTCTTACAATTGCCCCCAATCCTTAATACAACTGCTATCTAGGGGGTTCTCTGTTAATGGCCGCACTTAATCATCCATTGGAAAATGTCCGCGTAATCGATCTTGGCCGTCACCAGGCTGGTCCTCGTTGCGCGCAAGTATTGTCTAGGATGGGCGCTGAAGTCATCAAAGTTGAGCGTCTGGGCGGAGAGGAAACCCGTTATCACGGCCCCTGGGTCAAGAAACAGTCCTCATACTGGGTTCAGTACAACTCCGGCAAGAAATCCCTGGCCATGGACCTACGCAAGGAAGAGGGCAAAGAAGCCCTGCGGAAGCTGATCAAGGTCTCCGATGTCCTGGTCCAGAACTTCCGGCCTGGAACCATCGAGAAGATGGGCTTCGGCTACGAAGAACTAAAGAAACTCAACCCCAGAATCATCATGGTCAACGTGTCGGCATACGGCCAATTTGGCCCGTATAAAGACCAGATCGGCTACGACCCCATCGGTCAGACCATGTCTGGTATCACCATGCTGACCGGCAGTGATGACATGCCTCCCATCCGAACCGGCGTGCCGATCATCGACCGCATCACCTCGCTCCATGCCGCCATCGGCTGCTTGGCCGCTCTGCACGAGCGTGAGGTCTCCGGTGAGGGTCAGTCCATGGACGTCTGTCTGGCTGACACCGGCTATTCCATGACTGAGATTCCGATCACTGCCTACCACGGCTCCGGCATCAAGCCCACCCGTGGTGACTCCAACTCATCGGCGCCGCCCTCGGGCATCTATCCCTGCAAAGAGGGTTGGGTCCTGTTGTCAGCAGGTGACCAGCACCACTGGTACCGGGTCTGTAACGCCCTGGGCAAACCGGAATGGCTGGAAGACCCAAGGTTCAACACCCGCCCGGAGCGTGCCAGAAACGCAGCGGTGGTTAACGCCGCCCTGAACACATTATTGTCCGAAATGACCATGGAGCAGGCCATCGCTCACTTCACCGAGCACGACGTAGTTGCTGCTCCGGTGAATGACATCCCCATGGCAGAGGCTGATCCCCATCCGTGGGAACGCCGAGCAATGGTGGAGGTGGACGACTTCCTGGCCGGCACCATAGCCGTCTCAGGTGACTACTGGCACTTCTCCAGGACTCCGGTGAACATCGGCGTCACACCCAAGGTCGGTGAGCATAACGACCACGTGCTGTCCGATATCCTGGGTTACTCCGCCGAGGAGATCCAAGGGTTCAAGGACAAGAACGTAATCTCCGAAGAGGACGAATACGACACCATCAAAGGCGCACCAGACCGCGTCAAGTAAACTCCGCAGGTTAACTCCGCATCACAAGCAACTTAAAAAGGCCTCCCGACTATTCGGGAGGCCTTTTTCTTGTCTAATCGATCTTAATTTTAGTAACCAAACCACCCATTGATCCGCTCAGGGTGAGCCTGTCGAACCACCCGTCCCGGTGCAGTCCCACTCCACCCGATTATTGACTCATGCGGATCCTTCGACGGGCTCAAGACAAACGGTTTATGGAAGTATGCATCCCATAGCGACACCCGTCTTTCCAGCGAAGGCTGGAATCCAGAAATACAACTCATCCACCAATCAACAAGAACAGGTCTATTCGCCGCTCATGGTGAGCCTGTCGAACCACTATCCCAGTGCAGTCATACTTAACCCGACGATTGACTCACCCGCATGCTTCGACGGACTCAGGACGAACTGTTTTGGTGCGGTTACCCAGGCTGGTGAAGTACGAACCCCACCCCAGGCTAATAAGTCAGCATCATCCGCTGGATCTCACCATTATCTGAGGTGGCCGTCAGGGCCAGCATCAGCAGGATACGGGCTTTCTTTGGTGCCAGGTTATCGGCAACTATGTACCCAACTTCAGTGAAACGCCTGGTCTGCATCACCCGGCCGCTCCCAGTATGGGTGGCGATGACCACCGGCAACCCAGCGTCTGAAACTTCCTGCAAGGCAGCCATGTAGGGGGGTGGAGAGCCGCCGCTTCCCAAACCCGCCGCAACCAGACCATCCACACCCGCCTCGGCCAGAGCCCTGATCACCGTCCCATCAGCGCCAGCATAGGCAAACGGGATATCAACTCTGGGCATCTTGTCTACATTCTCTATGTCGAACTCAGTGTCGATGGTATGAGCACGGTCGGGACTTCGATAAAAGACCACTTCCTCATCGGAATCCGCATACCCCAAGAACCCAAAGTCGGAAGACTGGAACGTCTCCACCCTGAAACTGTTGGTCTTGGTTACGTCACGTGCCGCCTGGATCTGGTTATTCAGGATGGTCAATACACCCCGGCCAGCCGACTGCGGAGTAGCCGCAACGCGAATGGCGTCAATCAAGTTCACATCGGCATCTGTGCCCAGAGAAGAAGGCGGCCGCATCGCGCCGGTAACCACAACAGGCTTGCTGCTTTTGACCGTCAGATTGAGAAAATATGCCGTCTCTTCCAGGGTCGCTGTCCCGTGGGTGACTACCACGCCTGCAGCGTCGGGGTCTTCCCTGAAAATCTGGTTGATCCGCTTGGCCAACTGCAGCCAGTGATCCGGAGTTACATCCGGGCTTCCCAGGTTGAGGAATTGCTCGGAGCGAACCTCAGCAAACTCCCGCGCTTCCGGTACCCGGTCCAGCATCTCTTCGATGGCTAGTTTTTTACCCAGGTAGCTATAGTTGGTGTAGTCCATGCGGTCGGCACCCACCGACGAAATAGTACCGCCGGTCCCGACCAAATAGACTCTCGGCTTGCTTTCGCTAGGCATGAAAAAACTCCCTGTTTGAATAGTACCGTGCCTGATTCCGCATCAAGAGGGCTATATGGACAAAAGTATACGATGGGTCTACCAGATTGATACAGATGGGCAGGCTCGATGCCGCTATGGGGCCAATAGCCCGGTCCTTATGGGCCGACTCCTGAAAAATGCCTTTCTCAACGTTGGCTCATGTGCTATTCTCAATATAGTTAAGTAAACCAAGACGTAACTCGTAATCAAGGCTAAATCGTGGCTCAAACCTAGATTATTAAAGCCACGTAGACCGTAAAAAAGCAACAGGGATTAGCTTAAAGACGAGACCCAATGGAAAGGGAATCCCTGGGTCCAAAAATCACCAACTAGAGACCCATTAACAATCAGCAGCTTCGGGGGATGTGTCCTCGACAAATATGTCAGGACAACAGATGGAGGGCGGTTATCAACCGCCTTTTTAAATTATTACTCAAAACTTATTCAATTCCCCAGAGCTAGCAATTCTGCAAACACTTAACTTGGCACACTTAAAAATCTAGCAACAGCCAACGCTTGATGGCTCGGTTGGCCCAAGACCGTACCACCCGGTTGGCGAGGAGGCGACTTCCACATGTTAGCCCTTTGGACGCTCAGAGCATTAAGCGCCGGAGGACTTGGAGTGATCGGCTGGCAACTCGGACTTTATATTTCCGAATTATCTATCGACAGAGAAGTATTCCTACCATGGGGTCTCGCATTGACCCTGGCCGGTGTCATTATCGGGGGAGTTTTAGTCCCCTACCTGATCCTCAAGCCCTGGCGCATGTGCGCAGAATATATCAATTCCCTGCCCGGCTCGGCATTGATCTCAGGCACGGCAGGCCTACTTGTAGGCTTGGTTGTCGCCTCGTTGGTATCCATACCCATGTACACCATGTCTGGCTGGGTCAGTTGGGGTGTGCCCGTCATCATAAACGTGGCGTTAGGCCTCTTTGGCCTGGGTATGGGCGTACAGCGAGAGCGAGACATGCGCGCCATCTTCCCCGGTTTAGACGCACCGATCCAGACCACCACATCGGCGAACGGCCCCACCATGAGTTCCAATGGAACAACGTCCAATGGCAATGGATGGACCGGCAAGGCCGACAAGGTCAAGACACAAAAAGCGTCACGAAACGGCAACATCCTGGTGGATACCAGCGCCATCATTGATGGCCGGATCGCCGATCTCAGCATAACCGGCTTCCTTGAAGGCTCCCTGGTCGTGCCACGTTTCGTTCTGGACGAATTGCGCCACATCGCCGACTCCAGTGACCCGCTTCGCCGCAACCGTGGCCGCCGTGGACTGGAAGTGCTGGGCAAACTGCGCAAAGACGAGGCTGTCCCTCTCCAAGTCCTGGACGTTGGCGTGGAGAACGGAAACGAGGTGGACGCCGTCCTGGTCCAATTGGCCCGGGAGATGAAATCGTCCATCCTCACCACCGACTACAACCTGAACCGGGTGGCAGAGCTGCAGGGTGTTCAGGTCTTGAATGTGAACGAGCTGGCAAACGCCCTCAAGTCCATAGTCATCCCCGGTGAAGAACTGCGGGTAAACATCGTTCAAGAAGGCAAGGAAGTGGGCCAGGGAGTGGCCTATCTCGACGACGGCACCATGGTCGTGGTAGAAGGCGGCAGGCGCTACCTGAACGCCTTCCATGATGTGGCCGTGACCAGAGTACTGCAGACGGCCGCCGGTCGGATCATCTTTGCCCAACCCAAGGGAGATTAGAAGCAGAAGTTCAATCTCAGAGTTCTATCACGGAGTTTTATTAGAGAATCCGTTATGCGTTCCGTTAGTAAAGTTGGCGTCGTAGTAGTTGCTGCGGGTAAAAGCACCCGCATGGGGGGCGTGGATAAGACCTTCGCCCCCATCCTGGGCATCCCATTGATTGCCCACACATTGCACCGTTTTCAACTGTCACCCAGAGTCCACCAGGTCGTCTTGGTCCTGGCCAAAGACTCTCTTGAGCAAGGGCGCAAATTGGTTCAGAGCGGTGGTTACGACAAGGTGACCAACGTCTGTGCCGGTGGCCGCAGGCGACAAGACTCCGTCCGTCACGGATTGGATCTGCTGTCTGCTTGCGACTGGGCGATCATCCACGACGGTGCCCGTCCCTGCTTCGATGATGCCATGCTGCAAAGGGGACTCGAAGCCGCCTCACAGGTGGGATCAGCAGTGGCTGGAGTGCCCGTGAAGGACACCATCAAGATGGTGACCCAGAACCAGATGGTCAGTGAAACCCCAGACCGCTCTCAGATCTGGGCCGCCCAAACTCCGCAGGTTTTCCGCTACCGCACCCTGATGGAAGCCCACAAATACTCTGCCAATGATGTAACGGACGACGCCGCCATGGTGGAAAACCTCGGGCATCCCATAAAGATGTTCCTTGGCGCCGACGAGAATATCAAGGTGACGACCCCTGCCGATTTGATCATCGCCGAAGCCTTTTTGAGGGCCTCATACACGCCAGCTTCATCTACCTAAAGTACGTCTTTAGTCTAGCCGAATTTGCTCCCTCACTCGCGCTGACGTAAACTTTCCGCGATATGTCCACTTCCCCAAGCAGCGATTCGTCCGCCCTTCCTGAATACCGCTCTGGCATCGGCTTCGACTCCCATCCCTTGTCCGATGGGAGAAGGCTGGTGTTGGGCGGAGTCGAGATACCCCACGACCGTGGCCTATCCGGTCACAGCGACGGCGATGTGTTGGTCCACGCAGTGATGGACGCCATCCTGGGCGCGGCCAATCTGGGTGACAAGGGGCTGCATTTCCCATCCAGCGACGCCCAATACAAGGACATATCCAGCCTGATCCTGCTGGAACGGGTTGGAGTGCTGGCCGCTGAAGCTGGTTGGCGGCTCTCAAATGTAGATGCTACAATTCTGGCACAAAATCCCAAGCTCAGCCCCTTCAACGCAGACATGCGGAACAACATGGCAAAAAGCCTATCCGTTACACCAGACCGCGTCAGCGTAAAGGTCACCACCACAGACCATCTGGGGTTTGTGGGTCGGGAAGAAGGGATCGCAGCCATGGCTGTTGTTTCACTGGTCTCCAGTGTCATTAACAACCAGTAACACATTACTCCAAGTTATTAATGAAGCTATATAACACCCTTACCCGCGATGTCCAAGACTTCGCGCCAGCCGACGGAAACACCGTCAAGATGTACGTCTGCGGCGTGACACCATACTCGTCCACCCACGTGGGCCACGCTCTCAGCTACGTAGCATTCGACACCCTCAGAAGATACTTGGAATTTCTGGGCTTCGACGTGCGCCACGTCCAGAATTTCACTGATGTCGACGACAAGATCATCAACCGGGCCCAAGAGCAGGGTATCGAGCCCGACGAGTTGGCCGAGGAGTTCATCGACGATTTCTACCGGACCATGGACGCCCTGAACATCCAGCGCGCCCACGTCTACCCAAGGGCCACCCAGGAGATCGGTCCGATCATCGAGACCATCCAGAAATTGATCGACAACGGCTCGGCATATGCAGGTGGTGGCGATGTATTCTTCCGTGTCACCGAAAAAGACGATTACGGCAAACTGAGTCACCGCACGTTGGACGGCATGCAGGCCGGTGCCCGTATCGAAGTGGACGAGAACAAGGAACACCCCATGGACTTCGCCCTCTGGAAGGGCGCCCGCCCCGGAGAACCGTCCTGGGAAAGCCCCTGGGGTCCGGGCCGACCTGGCTGGCACATAGAGTGCACCGCCATGTCTATGACCTACCTGGGCGCAACCCTGGACATCCACGGCGGCGGTCAGGACCTGATCTTCCCCCACCACGAGAATGAGATCGCCCAGAGTGAGGCTTCAACGGGCCAAACTCCCTTTTCCCGCTACTGGGTGCACAACGGCCTGCTCCAACTCGGCGCAGACAAGATGAGCAAATCCCTGGGCAATCTGGTATCGGTGGAAGAGGCGCTGGAGAATTACAGCCCCGATGCCATTCGCCTGTATTTCCTGAGCTCCCATTACCGCAGCCCCCTGAGTTACACCGATGAAGGCTGTGACGCCATGGAGCGCAGCGCCGACCGGCTCCGTAACGTGCTGCGAGAGGAAGCGAACTCCAATGGCGCAGCCATGGACCCGACACCCTTCCGTGAACAGTTCATCGCCGGCATGGACGACGACCTGAACACCCCAAGAGCCCTAGCGGCGATGTTTGACCTTTCACGGGAGATGAACCGCCAACGGGACGAGGGACATTCCATCACCGAAGCTCAGGAATGCCTGCGCCATCTGGGTTCTCTATTGGGTCTGACCTTCGATGAGCGAGAAGCTCCCTTGAATGTGGATGCGACTTCCTACAACGCTTTAGTGTCCGGTATCCGTGACCAGGTGTCAGGGACCGACCACACCGAGTTGGTTGAACTCATCTCCACTGCAGATGCTGCGGGCGTAGAAACCGTGTCTGCCGAGGATATCGACCTGCTGATATCCCTTCGGGCTGAATGCCGCAACTACAAACAGTACGGCCTGGCCGACGAGATACGCGGTTGGTTGGACAGCCAGGGTGTCTCGGTAGAGGACTCTGCGGGCGGCAGCGTTTGGTCTTATCGTCCCGTCTCCTAGTCGTCCCCGGCCCATGAAATCGGCGGCTAGGCCCTGGGCACAAAGGAGCCAATATTGATGCCCAACACCGACTTACCTGACTCGCTCATAGCCTCACTGACTTCACTTCTCGGCAGTGAAAACGTCCTTACTGACCCATACGACCTGGACCGCTACTCCGGCGATGCCCTCTCTCCAACCCGTGCCTTCGGTGCAGAAGATTTCTTTGAGCGGCTGGCCGATGTCGTCGTGCGCCCCGGCTCCACTGACGACGTTAGCACCATATTAAAGCTGGCCAATGACACGCGCACACCAATCATTCCCTACGGCGCGGGTACCGGCGTAATGGGCGGCACAGTGCCTGCCCACGGCGGCATCGTCCTCGACCTGCAGCGTCTGAACCACATCCTAGCCATCAACCCCACAGACATGACCGCCGAGGTTGAAGCCGGTGTGGTGCTGGAAGACCTGGAAAAGGCCCTGGAACTCCAGGGGCTGATGCCCGGGCATGACCCTTACAGCGTGCCCATAGCCACCGTGGCAGGCACCATCTGCACCAACGGCGTCGGCTACCGCGCCGGAGCCAACGGCCCCATGGGTGACCAAGTAGTCGCCCTGGACGTGGTACTGGCCGACGGGCGTGTCATGAACACCAGGGCAGTGCCCATGCAGTCATCCGGCCCCAGCCTGAAACACCTGTTCATCGGTTCAGAAGGGGTCTTCGGTGTGATCACCAAAGCAACTGTGAGGGTGTTTCGCCTGCCGGAAGCCCAGGTCTTTGCCGGTGTCGCCTTCGATTCCTTTGACCAAGGTTTTGAGGCCGCGACCGAGATGTTTGCCCTGGGCGTCCGACCAACATTGGTTGACCTCACGGAAGAAGACGACGGCATCATCTTCCACCTACTTTTTGAGGGGTTCAGGGAAGGTGTCAAAGCCAACGAGGAACGGGCGTTGGCAATCTGCGCCGAACACGGAGGGCGGCATCTGGGGCCTGATCCCACAGTGGAATACTGGAAGGATCGCCGTCAGTCCGCAGAGAATTACAAATTGGAAGCCCTGGGCAAACCCCGCAGCGTTCGGTGGAGTCGCTGGCGTGGTCGACGGGGGTTCGATTACCTGCACCTGGGCCTACCGATCTCCAAAGTGCTGGAGTACCGCAGGCGCTGCGACGTAATACTAGCCAATCATGGCGTACGGGTTATCGAATACGCCATCTGGTCCAGGCCCGAACTGTTCTCCATGTTGATCGTGTCTGAATCCGGCGTAACGTCAGGTTCAAGGGAACGCTTGGGACAGGCGGTGGAGCAGGTATTGGAACTGGCCCAGGATATGGGCGGCATCATGGAATACTGCCACGGCGTCGGCGTAAAGCTAAACCATCTGCTGGCCCGGGAGATGGGCGTGGGCCAGGAAGTGGCTCAAGCCATGAAACAGGCCCTGGATCCCAACAACATCATGAACCCCGGCAAGCTGGGGCTTTAAAAGCCAGAGCACCCTGACCCGGCGCGGAATACTCCCTCGGCACCCTCCATCAAACGACCTCTAGAAAGCCCCCACATACGGAATCCACCGCTCGATTACGGAACACACGCAATATCTCAATATGATACCGAGTAGCCGATGTTATTCTTCTGAACCTCTATAGCCATATAGCATGTTTTACGTATATTACTTTTCCAATAATTACGATTTCAATACAACTATGCCTATATATTGTTAATCATTACAGAAAAGATACAATATCAAGCATATCAGGAACAGATATGCACTATCATAATATCTGATGGAGCTAGGCGTGCATTATTCATTGACACAATGATAAGCCAAGTATATTATGAATATAGATTAAGTAGCGATATAGTTATCGCAATACAACATACTTAACCGGGCGTGAAGTCCGAAGGCTAGGGAACTAGGAATGGCAAAACTACACAAGAGCAAGGCCGGGCATTCAAACTTTTTGCACTTGAGCGAAGTGTTGCACCATGTTGAAGATGGTGTTGGACACGCATATGACTGGCTCGCAGGGCCAGCAATGAGCGAGAAAGAGCGCATAGAGCACAAGCTAGCAGAGACAGAACCCATCCGCCGAATAGGTCCGTTGGGCTTCTAAAAGATACACCCATGGCGCCGGGTTATCCGGTAAAAAGCATTTGAGTGTAATCCTGGTTACGGCCGCCGTCCAAAGGTACCGTCCCGCGCAACCTCCCCCGCGATTGTGACCGGGGTTACTCTATCTCCGTGGCGGCAGCGAGATTCAGCTGCCGCCATTTCTTTTGCCTTTCACCCCATTATCGCGAGGATTTCTAGAAAGGCAGCTCCTGACCGATACCCTGCGCCTTTGCCTTGTTGTACACCAGCTGGGCGGCAGCAATGTCTTCCAGGGCCAGCCCCATGGACTCAAAAAGGGTGATCGAATCAGCCGACGGTCGGCCATTGACCCGACCTGCCACTACGTCCTGAAGCTCCTTGGCCATGTCCCAGCGGAAGGTGCCCCTGGGCTCCAACCACATCAGGTCACCGCACTCGATCTTGGCCTGGTCCAGGTCGTCAACCACGATGACTTCAGAGCGAAGGACCGTCTCTTCGTCGACCTCTCGCCGCATCCAGTGGTTCCCACCAGCGGCATTGACGTGGGCGCCAGGTGATAGCCACTCACCCAAGAGCGCAGGCTCTCTGGCGGAGGTTATGACGATCACCACGTCGGCCCCTTCCACACATTCCTGGGCGCTCTCCACGGCCTTGACGTCCACCTTCAGACTCTCGCTGCTTCGCTCGGCAAACGCCTGCCGACGCTCCTCCCTGCGGCTGAACACCTTGACGCCTTTGATATCCCGGACCGCGCAGACCGCTTCCAATTGTGTCCTTGCCTGGAAGCCCGAGCCAATCACCGCAACGGTGGCTGCGTCCTGTTTCGCCATGTATTTGGTGGCCAGGCCGCTGGCGGCCCCGGTGCGAATCTGACCCAGCCTGCCTCCCTCCATACACGAAAGCAGTTCACCGGTCTCATAGTCATAGAGCATGACGATCATCTTGGCGCCGCCCGCGAAAGAGGGATATGCCTTATAGCCAAAAACACCCTGGCCCTGGTTGGACGCGACCATGAAATGGAAGAAGCCGCCCGGCATGCGGATCCGGTTTCGAGGCCGGTTGTCCACCTTCCCGGCTCCAGCGTCGGCAAACGCCTTATCCAGCACGTCAACACACTCATTCATCGGCAGCAGACTGGCAACTTCTTGGTCACTCAAATACAGGGCCATAATCTTCTCCTAAAGCTCCTGGCATAATATTCTGGCTATTCGTGCTCAGGCACGGACGACAGCCCAGTATAGCACCGAGGATTCCCTCCGAATAGACGTTAAATCCAACACCTATTTTGCTACAATTATCTGGTGATTTATCAGCAATGGATGAGGACAGATTCCGACGATGTATAAACCCCGCGTTTACGTCACCCGGCAGATATTCCCGGACGCGCTAGACCTAATAGAAAAACATGCGGAATTAGAGCTCTGGCCCGATGACGAACCGCCCTCTACGGAGCAACTTAAAGAGGCCCTAGCTGAGGCAGACGGTGCAATCATCA
>PCAH01000158.1 GCA_002730485.1 Dehalococcoidia bacterium
GAGGGAGTTAAATTCCATAATGGGACCTTAATGGACGCCCAAAAGGTCAAGTACTCCCTCGACCTGGCACTTTTGCGCCGGCCCGGAACTAGGGTGCTATTGGACATTGACCAAGTGAAAGTCAAAGACCCATCAACAGTGGTCATTCATACCAATTCACCCAACCCAGTACTGCCCGGACTGCTGACCAATCAGAATACGGGCATCGCTGATTCCGATACGGTGCCTAAATCTGTTGACGACTCTGCGGAGTTCGCTTCCATGACCGGCCCGTTCAAACTGGTCTCTTTCAAAGCCGATCAGAAAATGACGGTGGTCGCACACGCCGATTACTGGCAGGGTACACCCAATCTAGACAGAGTCGAATATGTGGCTTTCAATGAAAGTGATGCACGACTGATCGCCCTGCAAAGCGGCGACGTCGATATTTCGATAAATCTCTCCCCTCAAGGCGCAGAGGTCGTCGAAAGCGATTCCTCTCTTGACGTGCGAATTGCCGCCCCATCAGGGATGCTGTTCATGTTCGTGAACCACGATAGCCCTGCTATGCAAGACTCTCTGGTCCGAAAGGCCCTCGCTATTGCGGTTGACCGCGAAGCCATGGCTACCGGCGTTGCGGATGGTCACGCTATCCCTGCTTCAAGCATGTTCCCGCCTGGATTCATCTCGTGTCAGAACACGGGAAATTACACCTTCCATCCTGAATCGGCACGGGATCTGTTAGCAGAAGCTGGCTACAAAGACGAAGACGGTGACGGTATAGTAGAGAAGGACGGGGATAAGTTGGAACTGATCCTCCAGACATACCCACAACAGCCTTTATTGCCTCCCATGTTGGAAGCGTTTCAATCGATGTTAAAAGACATCGGCGTGGGCGCCAACGTGCAGATTGTGGAATGGACTCTTGCTAGCCAGGGAGGATATGACCTATTCGGCTATAGCAACGGCACCACTACCACTGGAGATCCCGGATGGGCACTGAACCGTCACTATCTGACAGGCGGAGACGAGAACAGAGGTAATTTCAGCAACTCTGAAATCGACTCTCTCCTCGAACAGCTGTCCAGTGCATCTGATCCAGCAGAAAGGCAGCAGATTGCTTGCGCAGCCCTAAAGGTCGGACAAAATGAAGTCGCCATCATACCGGTAATGTTCCCGACCAGGTTATTTGGAGTTTCGGACGCTGTTGATTGGACTTCGGGCCCCCAGGCCGCACGTATATACTTCATCGACCACCTGATTGGCCTGAAATAGTGTGCTAAGGTATGTGGCCCGACGTCTGGCAACGCTGCCGTTGCTCATGGTTGGCATCTCTATCGTGAGCTTCATGTTGTTGAATTTTGCTCCCGGTGACGCAGCAGAGATAACCCTCATGCGGCAAAACGATGGTGTATCTCCGTCCGAAGAGGCTGTACGTGCCTTGCGCCAGGAATTGGGCTTGGACGCTCCAATGCCCGTCCGGTACGGAAGGTGGATTTCCGATGCCGTTCGTGGCGACCTAGGAGAGTCATACCGGTCCGGCAGTTCGATTTCCGGAGAACTTTTACGAAGGCTACCCGCTACGCTTTTGTTAGCGGCCACTGCTTTAGCTTTGGCGGTGGCGGCGGGCATACCCCTCGGGGTGTTGGCTGCGGTGAAGCACGGCACGTTGATGGATACCTTCTGCCGGTTATTTGCTCTGGTGGGAGCCGCCGTTCCAAGCTACGTAATGGCTCCTGCTCTCATGCTCCTTTTCGCCGTTAGGTTGGACTGGCTGCCAGCCATCGGCTACGGCTCGCCATCGCAATTGATACTACCGGCAGTGGCCTTATCCTTTGGGACAATGGCCCAACTCATGCGTCTAACCAGAGCAAGTCTGCTAGAAGTGCTGGATCAAGACTACATGCGCACGGCCAGGGCCAAGGGATTATCTGAAACCGTTATAGTCTGGCGTCACGGGCTCAAGAACGCGATATTACCAGTAGTTACGGTGCTTGGCACCAGTGTGGGATATCTGCTCGGAGGAGCAATAATTATTGAGACTATCTTCGGTTGGCCTGGAATCGGTCAATTCATGGTTACAGGGATTTCACAACGAGATTACCCTGTGGTCCAGGGCTTCGTTTTGTATGTCGCACTAATATTCTTGTTGGTGAATCTGATGGTCGACGTGTCATATCACTGGATTGACCCGCGCCTGCATTTTGACCGGCAGGCTGCTTAGTCCAAACCGACACTCTAGGTTATAAAAGCGAGCTGTAGCTCGGATTCAAACTAAATCAGGAGACGTTCAGGTGGAAGGGTTACCTAGCCAATCGGCGAGACGTCCTCCGGCTCTAAATTACCTGCGCCGTGACACTGGTGCCCTTGTGGGATTGATCATCGTTACCGCAGTGATCCTAATCGCTTTTCTGGCGCCTTGGCTCCCCTTGGAGGATCCGACAGATCTGAACTTGGATAACCGACTGCTCCCCCCATCCGTGGAATTTCCCTTGGGCACCGACCATCTGGGCAGGGACGAATTGAGCCGGATCGTCTTTGGGGCCCGATTCACTTTGCTGATGTCGGTAGTTTCAGTGGCTATCATCATGCTCATCGCTTTGGTTGTGGGCTCTCTTTCCGGCTACTACGGCGGATGGCTCGATATTGGATTGATGCTGTTAGTGGACTTATTATTGGCGTTTCCGTCGCTAATCCTGGGTGTCGCGGTCGCGGGCATATTGGGCCCCAGCCTCATCAACGTGATGATTGCAGTCTCTGTAGTTTGGTGGGCCAGTCATGCTCGTGTCATTCGAGGAATGGTTTTAGCGGCCAGACAAAGGGAGTATGTGGAGGCGGCCCGGGCAATCGGCGCCAGCGACCGCAGGATTGTGGTATTTCATATTTCACGAAATATTCTTGGGCCGTTCGTGGTACTGGCGACATTAGACATGGGTTGGATTATTCTGGGAATCGCAGGGTTAAGTTTCTTAGGACTGGGAGCACAGCCGCCAACACCCGAATGGGGAGCCATGCTCAACGATTCACGTTCCTATATGCAGACTTCGCCCCTCCTTTTGATAGCCCCTGGATCTGCAATATTCCTACTTGTGTTGGGGTTCAATCTCCTCGGTGATGGAATCAGAGATATGCTGGACACGACAACCTACTGATGATCAAACCTATTAACTCAATTAAGTCTAGTTGGGTGATAGCTATCAAAGCCATTGACCATGTTAAATAAAAGATATTATTATCCGCCCACTATTCTCAGGGGCTATGTCGAGACTAGAATTAACAATCGAAGACCAATTCAAAAAATCATTTTGTTTCTCGCCAATCCAATCAAATCCAGTAACCGGAGCACCGATTGACCTGTGACTCAAACACCTACTAGTAATTCTGAATCAAGATTTCCCTTCACAGCCATCGTCGGCCAAACGGCCATGAAACGGGCTCTGCTGCTAAACGCGGTCAATCCCAAGATTGGCGGCGTCTTGGTGCGCGGGAAAAAGGGGACGGCCAAATCAACGGCCGTCCGCTCGCTGGCCGCGTTACTCCCAGAAGTAAAAGTCGTCCAGGGCTGCCCCTACAACTGCAGCCCCGAAGAACGGCAGGGACTCTGCAACCGCTGCGAACCAGCCAATAATGACTCGCAATCCGTGGTCCGGCAGATTCCAATAGTCGATCTGCCGGTCGGAGCCACCGAAGACCGGTTGGTTGGTTCCTTGGATATAGAAGAAGCGATCAAGACCGGTAACCGAGTATTTGAACCCGGGCTGATCGCGGCCACCCACCGAGGCATCCTATATATAGACGAAGTTAATCTCCTGAACGACCATTTAGTGGACATCTTGCTGGACGCCGCCGCCATGGGCCGCAATTATGTGGAACGTGAAGGTATCTCGATAACCCACCGGTCTGAGTTCATCTTGGTCGGCACCATGAACCCAGAGGAGGGAGATCTACGTCCCCAATTGCTGGACCGCTTCGGCTTGGCAGTGGAGGTTGAAGGCCGGTTCTCCCCGGAAGAACGACAATCCATCGTCAAACGCCGCATCGCCTATGAGGCAGATCCGCATGGGTTCATGGCGGAATGGCAAGTGGCTGAAGAGGAAGAACGAGCGCGGGTACTGCGCAGCCAGGCCCTTCTTCCCGATGTGGTGGTCAGCGATGAGATACTCTCCCTAATCACCTCCATCTGCGCCGAATATGACGTGGATGGCATGCGCGGCGACATTGTCATGTACAAGACCGCTTCAACCATCGCCGCATATGAGAACCGCACCGACGTCAACGCCGAAGATGTACGAGAGGCCGCCAATCTGGCCTTGCTGCACCGGCAACGCCGACAGCCCTTCCAGCAACCCAATCTGGCCACTGAGCAACTGGATTCCATGGTGGATGATTTCCAGGGTCAGGACAACCAGCGGGAATCCTCAGACCGACCACAGGACCAAGGAGAGGGCGATTCTGAGCCCTCGGACTTACCGCAGTCGGAAGACGATTCAGGACCTCCGGAGCCAGAATCCGATTTCGATAAAGAACCGGAAAACTCAGGCCCGGGGTCTTTAGGACAGGAACAGCAGTTTGAGGTCGGCGATCCGTTTGCCGTCCGCCAACTGAACCTGAAGCCACCAGATCAGCGTTCCCGCCGGGCCTCCGGGCGTCGCAACGTCACCATCACCGACTCCACTGCTGGCCGCTACGTGCGTTCAAAGATGCCGGATGGCAAAGCCTCAAGCCTGGCCCTAGACGCCACTCTTCGAGCCGCCGCACCCCATCAGAACAGCCGCCGGGCTGTCAGCGATTCCGAGAATGCGGTGCTGATCGAATCGTGGGATATCCGCGACAAAGTCAGGGAGAGTATGTCCGGCAGTTTGGTGCTGTTCGTCGTGGACGCCAGCGGGTCGATGGGTGCCCAACGCAGGATGGTCGCTGTCAAAGGCGCAATCATGTCGCTCTTGTTAGACGCGTACCAGCGCCGCGACCGGGTGGGACTAATATCGTTCAGGGGCACTAAATCGGAGCTCCTGCTACCGCCCACAAACAGCGTCGACTTGGCCAAGGTCCATCTCCAGGAGATGCCCACCGGAGGTCGAACTCCCCTGAGTGCCGGACTCTTCAAGGCCCTGGAAATCATTGAGACAGAACGGATCAAGGACCGCAACGTTCTACCGTTATTGGTCTTGTTGTCTGACGGCCGCGGTAACGTGGCCCTTGGACAGGATTCGCCTCTAGATGAAGCCTACGCAGCTGCGGGGATAATAGGTGAAGAGAAGGTTCCATCCGTGGTGGTGGACACCGAATCCGGTTTTCTCAGGTTTGGCATGGTCCAACCGGTTGCCGAGGCCATGGGCGCCCAATACCTGAAACTGGGGGACCTGCGGGCGGACAATCTGGTAGAGGCAGTACGACAGCAGATGCCCGTGGTCGGCGACCCGCCTCCCCACATCAATTAGCCTCTCCCAATCATCAGGCCCGTTTACATCACCCACCGGACTTGATAACCTCGACTGGCGTTAAGTTGGCCCTCTCAAAGCGCCTATCAGATAACCGACACCCTTTCTAAACGCGGTTGCACCGCCAGGAGGTACCCCCTTGGTCCGCTATATGCCCTATGCCGACATGGACAAGATGCTCTCTCTGTCCAAGCGCCGGGGTTTCGTTTTTCAAAGCTCAGAGATCTACGGTGGACTGGGTTCTACCTGGGACTACGGTCCGTTGGGCGTCGAGTTGAAACGGAACGTCAAAGAGGCCTGGTGGCGTGCTGTCATATCTGACAGGGACGACATGGTCGGCCTGGACGCAGCCATCTTGATGCACCCTCAGGTTTGGGTTGCCAGTGGCCACGTTGAGAATTTCTCCGATCCACTGGTTGAGTGCAAAGAGTGTAACTCCCGTTTCCGCCAGGACCACCTGTTGGAGGCCGCCGGCGTCGATCCCGAGTCTCCTGAAGCTACTGAAGCCCTGAAAGGTCTAGTATGCCCGGACTGCGGCGGCGAATTGACCGAGCCGCGCCGTTTCAACCTGATGTTCAAGACCTTTATGGGCCCGGTGGAAGACACGGCAAATGAAGTTTTCCTACGTCCCGAGACAGCGCAGGGTATCTTCGTCAATTTTAAGAACGTATTGGACTCCAGTCGCAAGAAGCTGCCCTTTGGCATCGGCCAGATCGGCAAGTCGTTCAGGAATGAAATCACCCCTGGCAACTTCACCTTCCGGACCAGAGAGTTCGAGCAGATGGAAGTGGAGTTTTTTGTTAAAAAAGACACAGCCGCAGAGTGGTTCAAAAAATGGGTCGATGCACGTTACCAATGGTACATCGACCTCGGTATAAGACCTGAAAACCTACGAATGCGCCCGCATGAATCCGACGAGTTGGCCCATTACGCTGAAGCCTGCACCGACATTGAATACCGGTTCCCATGGGGTTGGGGCGAACTTGAAGGGATCGCCAATCGGGGGAACTATGACCTGACAAGCCACCAGGAATCCAGCGGACAAGACCTGAGCTACTTCGATGAGACCGCCGAAGATGAGTCAGAAAAACGCTTTCTGCCCTGCGTGATTGAGCCATCTGGCGGAGTAGACCGGGCAACTCTGGCTTTCTGGCTCGACGCCTACGACGAAGAACCAGATGGCGATGCGGTACGCGTGGTGTCTCATATCCACCGTCATCTCGCGCCGATTCAAGTGGCCGCCCTACCTTTGAGCAGGAACGAAAAGCTGCTTCCCACCGCCAGGAGGGTCTACGACATCCTACGGAAGCACTTCCGCACCCAGTATGACGACGCCCAGAGTATTGGACGCCGCTACCGCCGCCAGGATGAGATCGGCACTCCCTACTGCGTGACCATCGACTTCGACACCATCGACGACCACGCCGTGACCATTCGGGACCGGGACACCATGCACCAAGCCAGAGTCCCGGTGTCAGAACTGGTAGACATCCTCAAGGATAAGATTGAACACGCCTGGTAAGTCCCGAAGCGGCCTTTCCCGTCACGTTCTTAGCTTGGAATAAGTATGCCTCCTAATCTTGTTGCAGCCACCGTTCGGCAAGGATTGTTCACTCGCATCGTAGGCCGCCGCTTGCTGTATTACCCTGAGCTTTCTTCGACCATGGACGAGGCTGGCAAGCTGGGAGAAGGCGATACCGAAGAGGGTGCGGTGGTCGTGGCAGAAGTCCAGAATGCCGGACGTGGTCGCCAGGGCCGCAGTTGGGTATCCCAACCAGGAAACCTGCTGGTTTCAGTCCTGTTTCGTCCCAGTTTGGAAGTTTTGCCCTTCATCAGCATCATCGGTGGTGTGGCCGCGGCGCGGGCTGTCAGAAAGGTCACCGGGCTTGAGCCCAAGATCAAGTGGCCCAACGACCTGTGGATTGAAGGACGCAAGGTTGCGGGCATACTGGCCGAGAGCGCAATAGCAGGTGATACCGTATGGTATGCTGTGCTTGGCGTAGGCATGAACGTGAGCCTGGACACGGACCAGACTGAAGAGATATCTGCCTTCGCCACCAGCGTCAACGCAGCTGCCGGTGAAGAGGTCCCAAGGGAAGACCTGCTGCGCCAATTCCTGATGGACCTGGACGCACTGTATCTGGCTTTGGGTCAGGGAAACTCTCCTATTGAAGAATGGCAAGGGCTGCTGTCCACTACTGGACAACGCCTGGATGCCACCTGGGGTGAGGATTCGTATACTGGAGTGGCCGAGGGCACCGATGCAATGGGTAACCTGCTGCTTCGACAGGATGATGGCTCGCTGCTTACGCTTACAGCAGGTGACGTCACGCTCAGTGGAAACTGAAAATCATTGAGTATCCCGTCTCTACGGAATTGAAATCCCTCCCCTCTGAAGGGAAGGTTAGCATGGGGCATTGCCCCTGGAGAAATAAATGCTGGAATCACTTAGCTTAGAAGGAACAACGGTGGTCATCACCGGCGGCGGCACTGGCCTGGGCCGGGCGATGGTCAAGGACATGGCCCGCGCCGGAGCTGACCTGGTAATTGCCGGTCGGCGATTGGAACCGCTGGAAGAAGCAGCCGCCGAGGCCGAGACATTTGGTGTGAAGGCCATGGGCGTTGCCACCGATGTAACAGACTCGACCCAGGTGGCCAACCTGATGCAGACCTGCCTGGACCGGTTCGGCAAGATTGACGTGCTCCTCAACAACGCCGGCGCAGTATCGGATAACGTGAGGAAGCCCATTTGGGAACTGACCGACGAAGAATGGGACCGCATCATGCGGGTGAACCTCACCGGAGCGTTCTATTGCTCCCGGGAAGTGTCGCAAACCATGGTCGCCCAGGAACATGGCAAGATCATCAACGTGGCCTCCGGATTCGGTTTGAGGGGCGGTCGCGAGATCTACATGTATTGCTGCAGCAAGGGCGGCATGATCCAGCTCAGCAGGGTACTTTCGTTCAACCTGGCCAGATACGGGATCACCGCCAACTCCATCGTCCCTGGCTTCGTCCCTACTGGGGCCACCGATAGCATGGCTGCCAGCCTGCCCAGAGGCGGAGAGTTCCTGCCCAACGGCAAACTGGGCAAACCGGCCGACTTTGGCCCCTTGGCGGTCTATTTGGCATCGGCAGCCTCGGATTACATGACCGGCGAGATGTTCATCGCCGACGGCGGCGGCCTGGCTGCAGGCATCTATCCCACCGGCCACGCCCCGGTGATTCCTCTGGAAGCCTAGTTCCAGACCTGATAGGAGTTAACTCATGAAAAAAGCAACGTGCAAGGACATGCGCGGCGCATGTGATGCCGAGTTTGCGGGTGAAACCCCGGAAGAGATGGGCGAAAAGTGCAAAGCGCACGTCATGGAATTGGTCCAGTCTGGAGACGAAGCCCATAAAGCGGCCATCGACAGCATGATGCAAATGGACTAGGAAGCACAACAGCAATGGTACGAGGAATTCAGGGGCCGTTTCGATTCTCTGCCGGACGCATAATACCTGGCCCTTTTTGGCACTCAACTAGCGCACGAATCTATATAAACCACTAGTCACTCCAGGTCGATGATCGACCTGGTCTCAGGAGAACATCCATGCCGGTCCTATCCGAATACGACCTAACTGGCAAAACGGCGATTCTATCTACCTCTGGCGGCACCGAGGCCCCATTTCTGGGTCAGGCCCTGGCCGAGGCTGGCGCCAGTGTTTTTGCCGTCGCCCGTACCCAGGTGCTCTTGGATTCGGTCCTTGCCTCACTACCTGCCGGTTCCAGCGGCGCTCTGATGGACGCCAACGATCCTGCCAGCGCCAAGTCCGCCATGGAGAAGTTCGACGCGGCCCACAGTAAGGTTGATATTCTGGTCAACGACCACCGCAGTATGTTCGCCCGCCCGTTGGAAGATATCGGGACAGATGAGTGGGACGCCGTGCAGACCCGCAACTCCAAGGCTACCTACCTCATGTCCCAGCAGGTGCTACCCCGTATGGCCAAAGCCGAGTCCGGCCGGGTGGTAAACATGATCTCGGAGTTGGCCGAACGCGGCATGGCCAACGGCTCGGCCTTCGCCGCCAGCCAAGCTTCGATTTTGGCTCTGACCCGGTCTTTTGCCGTCGAATGGAGCCATTTCAACATCCGGATCAACGCCATTGGCACCGGACTCATGGACACAGAGAATCAGTCTTTGGAAACCCAACAAGAAGAACTGCTGGTGCGTTATACACCCCTGCGGCGCAAGGGTAATCCGTCGGATATAGGCCCCTTGCTGGTCTGCCTATGCTCCGAGTACTGCGATTACTCCACCGGACAACCGGTATACGTGGACGGCGGCCTGAACGCCCACCCGTAGGTTCGAACAACCCAGGTCACCTCTATAACCCGCTCATGGTAAGCCTGTCGAACCATCA
>PCAH01000159.1 GCA_002730485.1 Dehalococcoidia bacterium
AAGCGCCTTCACCTTGGGTCTGGGTCCGGCGGGAACGATGTCCAACCACTTTTCCATCCGGCTGGCAAAGGCCGGGGAACTGCCCAGCAGGGTGAACAATGTCAACAACATGGCGAATGAAGTGACCGCAGCAACCATGAAAACGATTCCAGTGGTACGTGATACACCGGCTGATCCGTCAAACTCTCCCAACAGCAGCAACCAGGGAGCGGACAGAGCGGCAAATGCCAGGAGGGTGATGCCGTCATAGACACGTTCCACCGCTATGGTCGCCAGGGCTGAGCTGGCGTTTACGTCTTCCCGACGAGACAGGTAATAGGAACGGACAAGTTCTCCCAATCTCACTGGCAGCAGGTTGTTGGCCATGTAGCCGATCACCATCACGGGATACAACCTGCCCACGGGGATGGCGCTGATCGGAGCTAATAGGTATTGCCAGCGGACGGCCCTGAACAACACGGCGACGAAATAGACCGCAATGGAGGGCGCCAATAGGTAGTAATTGGCTTCTCTAAGGTCTTTTTTAAGCTCGCCCAGATTTACCTGGTACAGAAGAAGCAGCAACAGACCGACGCTGACCGCTCCACCCAACCAGAACTGCCATTTTTTGGAGAACAAGTAACCGGGTCCTTATACCTCAGTAAACGTGTGACGCAATGGAGTGAATGCCGTGACTAATGGAACTGACCAATAATATGACTGATTTCAGTATACCTGCGGCCTCGGCTGATGAGTATCAACTTAGGATGGACCTTCGGTGGTTTGGCAACGGTTTGGAAGGTCATTTACCTGGTGAATGTGTAGTAGTCGCCGGTAAACCAGTCCTGTTCCAGGTCCCGGAATATCCAGTATCCCAGGACGTTCCGCCAAGCGCCCCGGCTGGTGACTACATCCTTGAAGAACCCAAAGTCCTTGGTGACCTCATCCTTCCATAATTCGTCGTTCCGCGATTCAGCGGGACGGCGATAGGTCTCCGGGAACCAGAGTAGACTGTGTAGCTTCTCGCTCTTTTGATACCCCAGCAACTCGCCATCCAGACGGTTCGAATGATCAGCGGTGAGCAACAGGGTCGTCGGCTTGAAATCGGAATCATCTGGACGCGTTTCCAGGGAATTACAGCTGTTGTTCCACCCGTCTTCAGATTCCTTCTTGAAACAGGTGAATCTCAGCAGGCCATCGGCCTCGGCGTTCCGCACGTACCATTGGAACGGGTACCAGATGTTATAGTCCACCTCCACAGCCCTTCTGGGTGAGAGAGGGTCTTTAGCCTCTGAAGGGTCGATACCAGGGAAGAAGACCTGTTCGGTCATCTGGGCAAAAGTATCTTGTAGATCTGCCCCTCCCTGGGCGTAGACCAATATCTCGCGGTTCGAATCGTCATAGGTGTAGCCAGCCCTGACCGCGCCCCAAGTTCCGAACCCCAGAAGCAATACCGCCAACCCCAGGGAGGCGATGGCCCCGCCATTGGCCGATGCGGTGCTCCGAATCAGGTAGGCGGCAACGATCAGGTTGATCACTGCGATGGTCAATACCACGTAATGCTTGGGGTCCAATCCTCCCTCTTCTTTGGCACCATCGGTGTAGCCGTAGAGAAAGAAGAGACCTCCAACCAGGGCCAAAGGCGCGAGGAAGAACGAACCGGCAGCGCCACGGCGCAGCGCCTTTTTCCAGCGCACAGATTCGGCCAATTCGCCCAGGAATTTAGCGGATAAGAAGACCAACGGGAGGGTGATGTTCACCAACAACCAGGGCATCTTTTCGCTGGCTAGGGTGTAAGCCAGGAAGGTCAAGGCCGCCCAGAGGGTCAGGGCCAGACCAAGCACATCGCCCTTTTTCAGGAAATACACCCCACCAACTATTCCAAATACCAGGGGCAGCAGCTCGTACACCGGCAGGCCGACAAAGTAGTAATACCAGGGCTGGTTGCCGCGGGCCACGTCCTGTTGGGCCACCCAGTAACCCATCCCCTGCCATGACCCGCTGAACACCCCCGCCATGTGGGTAAAGAAAGTGGTGTAAAGGGCCGTCCAGATGAAGTAATAGATACCAGCGCAGATGAGCCAGGCGCTGCCGAGCCACCGGATGCCCAAAACCGCTGAAAGGATGATGGTCCCAGATAACACTCCCAACGCCACAACGTAGTTAATGGGCAGGCCGTTGGCAGCCGCGCCGATGGTGACCTGGCTGGGTAGTATCCCGTTCACAACTGCGTCCAGGTCCAGTAACGGAGTGAACAATACGGCGTAGAGAGCGGTGACCAATGCCGGAATAGATATCAGCAGAGTGCTCCGCTGGAACGGATACCGGTAGTAGATCAAACTGGATATTGCCCCGGTTACCAGAAGCACGGCCAGCGACAGGTCCAGCGCTGGGACGCCGCGGGTTTCCACCACGTCGGCGATGGGACGGTATAGCAGCAAGGCTATGGCGGCGGTGATGGCCAGCGGCACTCCGGCGATGCAGGTGATACGCCGGTTGCTGGGCGGGCCTCGGCGCACAAGCCAGGCCAATACGGCCAGCCCCGCGACCACCACCAGGGCATGGACGCCTATGGGCAGGTCCTGTACCGGAAGCAGCAGGGTTCTCCCTGCCCATGCCGGCGCTCCCACCAAGCCCACTGACCCGTCTACGTTGGCTATATTGGCACCGGTATGGGGGTCTGGGTTGGTCAGGGTGAGGCCGAGGGCGTCTTGGAACAAACCTGATAGGGCAGACCACTGGGGCAAACTGAGAGTGACCAGCAGCAAGAAGAACCCGGCCGAGTGGCTGACCTGGGAGAGTTTTGTCCGGCCCAATGCCCACGGGACGATGTCGGCGATTGATACCACGAATAGGATCAACCCGAATATCGCGACGATCAGATAGGCCGTTTCTTTGGTGGCGAACATCAAAGCGATGATGCCCGAGGCCAGGTACAGGTAACGGCGATGGCCCTCGTGCATGTAGCGCCACATGAGGATCAAGAGGGTCGACGCAAAGAAGGCCATGATGATGTCGTTGCGACCGAATCGGCTGAAATACAGGATCGTTGGCGATAGGGTCAGCATCACCGCGGCCAGAAGCGTACCGGTCCGGCCCAGGTAGTTACTGAAGAAGTAGGGCACTGCCACCAGGGCTGTTCCAAAGAGGACGTAGCCCAACCTGGCAGTGACATCGGTATCGCCGAAGATGCGGAAGATCAGGGCGGTGAATTCTATCTGGAAGGGGCCATGCATCCAGGGCGAGTGGATATAGTCGGTGCCAAAAATCCAAGGCCAACCCAGGGACGCGCCGTCGCTCTCGGCCAATTTCCAGGAAAAGTGGATGTGGATGGCTTCGTCGTAGTGGGCGGTGCGGCCACCTAATTCCCAGAGTCGCATGACCAGGGCGATTATCACCACGACCAAGAAGCCAGCTTCCAGCCAGCCGAATCTGCGGCCACCCCACATCCGTCGGGCAAGTCCCATCGGTGAAAGGGCCGTTTTCAATCCGCCCGGTGCGCTTTCACCGTTCATCTATTTTCTGCTGCTGTCTGGACCATCTCGTAAACTATTACGCCGTCCTGTTCAAAGGCGGTTTTAAGAAATACCTCAGAGTTGGCGCTGTCCGAAGATTCAGCGAACGCGGCCAGGTTCCCGGCGCCGTAGGTTCGTCGCTCTCGCACACCCAGGTAAACGTAGCGCACATCGTAGGCGTCTAGCAAGGAACGAACAATACCGGAATCCCCACTACTGAAGATGGTTCTGACGTCCTCTTCACGCCCCTGGAACGATGAAGACCTGCGCCACTGGAGTTCGTGGCCCTTCCAGCCGAGTATCGTCGGCAGGCCGGTGCTGGAGGAGATTCGGGCGAATTCTGTGTAATCATCGCCTACCGCCTCGACTATCCGGCCCCATGGCGCGTCGTCACGTAACCACTCTATGGCGGCATATTCGCCCGGGGCGGGTTGTTTTAAAAAGTCGAGTCCGTCCAATGTGTTGTCTGAAATCGTGTGTCCTTCCCTTAATACACCGGTTCGGTCAAGTATCGCCCCTACCGGGTAGTAGAACGATGCCAGCAGCAGAACCGCAGCGGTGCCGATCCAAACGTATTTCCCAGCGGACATGAATCGGCTGACATTGAGGGGCCAATTTACCGATGACCGGGCCGACCACAGGTAATAGAGCCCGTAAGCCCCGACGATTCCCAGCAAGAGCCAGGCCTGGTAGTAAAACTTGAACACGGTGTTCATTCGCCGGAACGGGCCGCCAAACTGATCCACCACATAGAATGTCTCGGCCCCGACCAGGAGGAAGAATGCCAGCCCGGCCATCAGTAGTGGGAAGGCCGTGGCTTGGCCCCGATTTAGTCGGCTTCGCTGCATCGCGCTGAACCCAGCCACGGCGACCAGCAGCAGTCCTGGGATGACCAATATCATGCGGCCGCCTATCTCGCCGAAAGCCGAGGCTGCTCCGTCGTCGATCCAGGTGGCGATGAAAGCGAGGGCAACCCAGAGCAGGAACGGGGCGGCCACCACCAACATCACCAGATTTGCCGTTGAGTTGTCGGCTTCAGACGGGCGAACCAACCGAGGTAACTGGCGCACCAAGAACGATACGGCCAAAAGGATCAACGGCCCCATGGCCAAGAACAGCAATACGGGCCTGGTGTTCACGTCGCGCAGGGGCAGGATTCCAGAGGTTTGTGCCTCGAAATCGATGTAAAACGGGAGGAACAGGATTATCGCCAAGACCAGGATAGGTATCACCACAGTCGCAGTACTGATCGAAGCGCCAGTCAGGTTTCCATCGTGATCTCCGTAGGTTTTCACCAATGCCGCGCTGCCCAGCATCGCCGCTATCACCGGAAAGTCCCAGAGGTTGATGAAGGCCAATGACCCGATGAATATGGCCAGGGCCGCTGCCTCAACCGCGTTATTACGGAGCCACAGCAGGCCCAACTTATCGGTGGATGAATAGAGATTGAGGATCAGGCCCAGTCCAAGAACCAAAAATGGAAGACTCATAACATGGGGGTGTAGGTCCCCAAGTATGAAGCTGAAGATTGGGAACTCGGTGATGGTGTAGTCCAGGCTCTGACCACCGGAAAGGGTGTCTATAACCCTGCTGGCACGGAACCACCACCATTGGCTGTCTGGAAATAGGCCAGAGCCGGTATCGGAGCCGTTCAGCCCTTTGATACCGATCCACTCCCAGAAGCCGTTGCCACCCCAACCCTGCAGATGCACAAACTCCATGGCACCTGCCAGGTTTCCAACCAGAAGTATCAACACCGGCCCGACGCTGCCAAAGATTATGCCCGACTTGAGAGTCCCTCCCGAGAGGCGCACTAGGTTGTAGACCAGCCCAAAGGCGCCAATGGCCGCCAGGGCAGGAACCAAGGCGACACCAATGTTGTAGGCAGAGCTGGACGCTACTCCGGTTACCTGAGTCATGAAGGCCATCATGAAGTGGCCAAAGTAGTAGTAGCTGATGGGACTTCCCGAGAGCCAAGAGTCTTCCGGAGGGAAATACCGACTTTGCAACACCGCGTTCATGAACCCGAAGTCCATGGGTTTCTCGGTGTGGTTGATGGCCGGAGCTTCGGACACGATGCCCAACCACATGAGGAAGAACCCCAGGAACAGGATTTCAGCGCCCACCAGAACGGGCCAGTTCTGACGCGCAAAGTCTTTGATTGCTGGCAGGTTTTTACGGAGCAGATAGATGCTGGGGGCGGCTGCCACTACAAGCATAACGATGATGGTCAGTTGGTTGTTGGGCGCGATGTGGGAAAGACCCAGTATCCATATCGCATAGGAAAAGAAAGCCAACGCTGCCGGTTTGACCAGGGTGAAGCCACGGTCTGGCAGTCGATTGAAAAGCACAAAGGCGGCAGGAAAGGCCAGCAGCCCCAATATTTGAATGGCGATGTACCAGCTAAGCGCGTCTAGCATGGTTTAAATTCGAGTATCGCTGTGGGAGGAGTGGGAGCGGAGTGGATTAAACGGGCGCCAGCAGCGATTCCACAAAATCGTGGGTGTCGAACGGAGCAAAATCCGTTACGCCCTCGCCCGTGCCGATGAACAGGATAGGCACTTGCAGTTCTTGTTTGATGGCAAGAACGATGCCGCCCCGGGCGGTGCCGTCCAGTTTGGCCAGGAATATGCCGGTACAATCCACTGCGTCCTTGAATGACTTGGCTTGGGCCAGACCGTTATGGCCGGTGGTGGCGTCCAGAGTCAGGATGACCTGGTGGGGAGCAGTCGGCTCCAGTCGGGTGATGACCCGATTGACCTTCTGCAATTCCTCCATAAGATTGGACTTGGTATGCAGCCTGCCAGCGGTGTCGATGATCAACACGTCAGCGCCGCGCGCCTTGGCGGCCTGATAGGCGTCGAAGGCCACTGCGCCGGGATCGCCACCAGCTTCGTGTCTGATTACATCTACGCCAATCTGGCTGCCAAGGATTTCCAGCTGCTCGGCGGCGGCGGCCCGGAAGGTGTCACCAGCTCCCAAGACTACTTTCTTGCCTTCCTGGGTGAAATGGTGGGCTAGTTTGGCGATGCTGGTGGTCTTGCCCACCCCGTTTACGCCCACCATCAGTATCACATAAGGGCCATCGATCTCAGTCTCATCCAACCAGAGAGATTCGGCGTTTTCGTGCTGCATTCCTGCGGCTAGAGACTCTTTAAGAGATTCGAAGACATCTTCCCCCGATTCAAGATTCTTCTCTTTTACCGTGGCTTTCAGTTCTTCAATTATGTTCAAAGAGGTTTCAACGCCAACGTCCGATGAGATCAGTATCTCTTCCAGTTCGTCCCAAAGGGCATCGTCCAATTTCGATGAACGGAGCACATTGAGAATACGCCCAAACCAGCGATCCCTGGTGGGTTTCACCGCGTCCTGGGTGTGTTCGATATTCTCTTTGCGGTTCCGTTTGAAGAATCTAAACATCTGCCGTCCTGTCGGTTGGGGAAAACTGGATCATGTGTGAGGTGAAGACCTGAATCGGATTGGTGTTCCGTGGTCAGACCTGGCCGGATAATGGGGCGAAGGCTGCACGGGCAGCCGCACCTTCCGCATCTGATTTCTTGCCGCCGGTACCCGTGCCGACGACCTGGCCGTTCACCAGAACATTCACGGTGAAAACCGGGCCGTGGTCAGGGCCGTCGCTGCTTACGAGTTCATACACCGGCGGGTTCATGCCCTGGGCTTGAACCATCTCTTGCAGTTGGGACTTGGGGTTCTCTGGAGGGCGTCCAATCTCTTCGGCCCGGCTCAATTCCGAATCCATAAGCCTGAGGATCAGTTGGCGGGTGAACTCGTTGCCCTGGTCTAAGTAAACCGCTGCTATAAGGGCTTCAAATGCTGCTGCCAGAACCGAGTCTTGTTCTCGCCCCTGGGTGGTCTCGACGCCCTTACCCACGAATAGATAACTTCCCAGGTCGATGCGACGGGCCACCTGTGCCAGGGTCTCACGACGAACCAGCGAAGAGCGGGTCTTGGTGAGTTGGCCTTCATCGGCATCCGGGAACTTGGTGAAGAGTTCAGTGGATACGGCAAGTTCCAGGACTGCGTCGCCCAGAAATTCCAGCCGCTCGTAGCATTCTGACGGGTCCAGACCGTTCTCGTTGCAGTAAGAACGGTGAATCAGGGCCAATTGCAAAAGGCTGGGGTCCTTGGAGGAGAACCCCAGCACAGATTCAAGGGCTTTGAGTTTGGCCCCGGCTAAAACGGTACGGTATCTAGATGACACCGTGAGGCCAGGGGGGCTGAGGACGCTTGAACTCGCCGACATGCGCAAACTCGCCCATGGCTTTGGTCATCGTCTCGTATATCTCAGCGGCTTGTTCGTCTGGGGGGATGAACATCTTAAGGAAAGCGGCCTTGCCCTCGCCGAAGACGAAGGTTGGCACACCAAAGGCACCGTGTTCTTCGACGGCGATCGTGTGGGACTCTCCGATGTCCTTGAGAAGTTCTGGGTCGGCGGAATCCTCGCGGAAACGGGCCATATCCAGACCGGCAGTGATCGCTGCCTCTTCCATGACGGCGGGATCCAACAGGTCCTTCTTGTCTTCGTGTCGTGCTCGCAGCAGTGCCATGAAGAATGACTGGAAAGCCTCTTCTCCCTGACGCTTGGCGGCCAGACCGGACATGTGGGCCAGGAATGTCTTGTCGCTTCCGTCAATCATCTCTGGCTGTTCCCAGAGTTTGACGTCCGACTCCTTGTCGCTGTTGACCTGGGCTAGAGAGAACGGCTGCCAATCGACCTTGATCGTCTCTCCGGTAGACTCTTCCACTTTCGACAGCCACACGGCTGCGTTGTAGACAAAGGGTCAACGGAAGTCGTAAAAGGTGGTGAATTGGGCATCGGCCATGCTGGTACCTCCCAAAATTCGCCGGTTTGCCCGTTCTTTAACCCCTTTGATTATGTGACCAAGTAGGCTAATCGCACGACTAGCGTGTGCGTGAACTGGGCTGGTGCTTGGATTGTATCGACACACCTACAACTTGTCAAAGCGCAGGACGCAGATTTTAAGTCACTAATTCGATGTCAGTGAAAAACCAAAAGCAGGCGATAATAAGCCGTAAATCATGCCTGACATGCTATAATCCCGACTCTACTTCTCACGTCCATCGAACACACCGAAAGGAGGCCTTGCCACGCCTGAATCCAGCACGATCTCCCTTTCCTTGGATCGCATTGCCGGCGGAGTTGGTGGCGGCCTACTGGCGGTCTTCAATCTCCTGCGCCGTCTTGCCTCTGAAGAAGACGTGCCCGTTTTTCTAGTGGGTGGTCCGGTGCGGGATGCTGTATTGGATGTGCCGTCCCACGATCTGGACTTCGTTCTGGTGGGCGATGCGCCCGTACTCGCCGCCGACGTAGCTGACAGGCTTGGCGGGCGGGCCATTGTCCATTCCCGTTTTGGCACTGCCACCGTAGTGGTTGAAGGCGACAATGTGGACATAGTGACCGCCCGCAAAGAGTCCTACCCTTTCCCCGGCTCCCTTCCCAAGACCTCGTCCAGCGACCTTGCTGATGATCTGGCGCGCCGCGATTTTTCCATCAATGCCATGGCCCTGCCTTTGTCTGGAGAGACCCCCAATGTGATAGACCCCCACGGCGGGCTTCAAGACCTGGCCAACGGTTCAGTCAGTACCTTGCATCCAGGCAGTTTCACCGACGACCCAACCCGAATGCTGCGCGCCGTGCGCTACGAACAGAGACTGGGTTTCAAAATTGCTGAGAGCACGCTATCGGACCTGCAAAGAAGCATCACTAAGGGCCACATTGCAGCGGTTAGCGGCGACCGTTGGCGCCAAGAATTTCAGAAGATTTTCGCTGAAGACAATGCTCCGCAGATGCTCTCGAGGGCGATGGAGCTTGGGATACTCCAAGGTATTCATCCCGCGTTGACTCATGACCGTTCAGTTACTTCATTGATCGATCAGTCTGACATGCATTCGAGTCATTACCTTGCCGCCTTGGCATCTGGCATGAGCGCTGTCGATGGCGAACTGGTCTGCGAGCGGTTGAATCTGCCCAGTGATTGGGCGCGAGTTGTACGTGATACCATTGCTTTGCAAGGATTGATGACTTCGATTTCAGCGCCTACGGCCAAGATCTCTGAGATTTGCCGGAGCCTGGACGGCCTGGATGCTGAAGCGATCGAAGCATCAGCCCGTCTTGCCTCGGAACCTCTGGCCTCAGAGAGATTACACCGCTATCTTGATGAATGGCGAAACGTAGGCGGCTTGCTGTCAGGCGATGATCTTCTGGCGATGGGTGTACCATCGGGTGCTAGGATCGGTGAGATACTGCGGGAAGTTCACTCGGCGATTCTTGATGGCCTGGTATCCAACGAAGCAGAAGAACGGGCCTTAGTTGATGAGATTACCTCGCGGGGGAATTGATCCCCGCGAAATGGCGGAATGACGATGGCAGAACAAACTGGCGTTCCGGACAACCTGGAAACACCCGAAAGTGAACTGGAGTCCTGTGTCATCTGTGGCGACGCCCTGGACGGCATCCAGGAGACATCCTGCCAGATGTGCGGCGGAAAGTTCCACCAACCCTGGAGTCAGGACAGCAGCGTGCCCCAGTGCGGTCGCATCGGTAGCCACGAGGACGCGTTGGCCATCGTATTCCTCTGCGACGATTGCTATTACGGACGCCACCCCTAAACCACCTTTATTTTCCAACAGCAAAATCAAAATGAAGGCTGACGGCTGAAAGCCGCTGGCTCGAACCCCAAGGAGAACACGGCTATGAAAGCGGTCTACATCGAAGCCCACGGCGGAACTGAAGTCCTCAACTACGGTGATCAGCCGGATCCGGTGGTCAATGCCGGTGACGTCAAAGTAAGGGTGAAAGCTACCGCGCTAAACCGCCTTGATCTTTATACCAGGGACGGCGGCCGTGGTCTGGAGCGGGAGTTCCCGCCTGCGCTCATCCTGGGTGGAGACTGCGCCGGTGAGGTTGTGGAGCTTGGCGATGGTGTTGCCACCCTCAAAGTAGGCGACCGTGTCGTTGTGAACCCGAGACTCAGCTGCATGCAATGTGCACCCTGTCTGGCCGGTCAGGATGACCAATGCCGACGCTCTCGGTTCCTGGGGAGCGCCATCAACGGCAGCTATGCAGAATTCGTGTCCGTGCCGGCGGCAAATGCCCACGTAATAGCCGACAGTGTTTCCTATGAACAGGCCGCAGCTTCACCCACCACCTATCTGCCGGTGTGGAACATGCTGGTGCGTCGGTTGCAACTAAAATCCTGGCAGACCGTGCTGGTGCTTTCTGCTTCGGCAGGCGTCGGAACAGCCGCCATCCAAGTTGCCAAAGATGTGATCGGTGCCAGTGTTATCGCCACCACCAGCAGCGCAGAAAAAGCCGCCAAGGCCACTGAGTTGGGCGCAGATGTTGTCATCAACTACACCGATGAAGACATCAGAGAGCGTGTTCGCGAGATCACCGGCGGCGCGGGAGTCGACTGTGTCGTTGACCACGTTGGAGCCGATTTCTTTGCACCGGCATTTGCTTCCCTGCGGACGGGTGGCCGCTACGGCATCTGCGGCGCGACCACAGGTCTACGCACGGAGTTGCACCTGGGGCTGCTGTTCAGCCAACAGAAAGAGATCTACGGCGCTTTCATGGGCACCAAAGAAGACATGCGTGAGATCGTGGAACTGCTGAATAAGGGCGTGGTTAAGCCGGTGGTTGACCGCACCTTCCCGTTGGCCGAAGCCGCCGCCGCCCATACTTACATGGACGAGACCAGTTTCTTTGGAAAGCTGATCCTGACCCAGTAGAAACCGCGGGCTAGTCGGTCTTCTTGCGCAGTCTCTGACCGTGGAAGAGGTATTGCTGGGCGTAGCCGCCGTAACGGCCAAAATGGCCCTGCGCCCATTCCAGCATCACCTTGTCCGGCGGGGTCTTCTGGTCCGGAAAATACCACTCTGCCAATGCCCGCCGAATCCAGACGTCGATCGGAAACGCTTCCAGTTTCTCCAGCGAGAAGATGGCTATGCAGTCGGCTATCTTCGGGCCGATGCCCTTCATCTCCATGAGCGCTTCCTTGGCTTCTGCGTAGGGCATCTGCACTAAAGCTGGCAAGTCCAACGTGCCATCCAACACGGCTTTGGACGCCTCCCACACATAGGGCGCGCGGAACCCCAAGCCCAACCGACGCAATTCCCTTTCCCCTGCCTCAGCCAGGTCTGCGGGATCGGGGAAGGTGTGCCGAGTCTTGCCGTTTAGCGTCACCGGTCTGCCAAACTCCTCTGACATGCGCTCCATCAACTGATGGATGCGGGCGATGTTGTTGTTGGCCGAACATATGAAAGCCACCAGACATTCCCAGGGCTCGGTGCGGAGTATTCGGAGCCCGGGGTACTTGTCCACCATGGCGGCGACGCGGTCATCCCCGTTGATGTCCAGGTAAATCTCATTGAGGTCATCGTCCAACCGGAAGTAGTCCCGTAGCATGGCGGCGGCGGTTGCCTCAGGTGACGGCCCAGATTGGAATTCGACTACCTGACCCTTCTGGCGTATCTGGATGAACTCGCCTCGGACCACGCCGGAATACCAGTCGTCAGACTTCTTCCAACGGTGGGCCTGGCCGCTTTCCAAGCTGGACCCAAGATCAAATGGCTGGTCGATCGTTAGTTCCACACTTCACTCCTACTCAAACACAAGACGAAATCGAGAAGTCGCCTAGGCGATCCATTGGACGGCCAATTTGCCGGCGGTGGTCAGGCTGCTCGGCTGCATGGTGCACGGCGGTATAGACCGCAGGAACGAAGACCCGTAGTTCTTCGCTGTGATGCGGTTGTCCATGATTACGATGGTTCCCCGGTCTTCTTTGTTGCGGATAAGGCGGCCAAAACCTTGTCTGAAGCGCAACACAGCCTGGGGAACCGAGAACTGGCTGAACGGTTCGTCATATTGGTCGGAACGTGCCCGTACCACTGGATCAGTGGGTACCTGGAAGGGCAAACGGGCGAGTACCAGGGCTTTGAGCAATCCAGGGGGCATGTCCACTCCCTCCCAGAAACTCGCTGTCCCCAGCAGGACACTTTCGGGCTCCTCGGCAAACCTGGTCATCAACTGCTGGGCTGAACCGTCGATACTCTGGGCCAGCACCTGGACACCCTCACCCATGAGGGGAGCGCGGAGGCGCTGGGCCACTGCTCGCAGGGACGAATATGACGTGAAGAGGGCCATCGTCCGGCCCTTCATTCCAGTACCAAGGTCCGTCAGAACTTTGACCATGGCGTCGATATACCGGTCCGAGTTCGGCGCAGGCATGTCCTCAGGAATCAGGAGCAGCGCCGCTTTCTGATAGTCGAAGGGTGACCCGACCAACAATTCCTCGCTGTCGACGTCCACGCCGACCCTGCTCTTGAAATATTTGAAATTACCCTCGGTGCTCAGCGTCGCACTGGTCAGGACCACACTGTCTTTGTGCTGGAACAGATCGGCGGCCAACGTGCTGCTGATATCTAGGGGAGCTGAATTTATAGAAACAGTCGCCCGGCCGCGCACCTGATCGTTGCTGATCCAGTGGATGTCCTCCTCGACCGGGTTGCCCAGGATTGAGTTGAAGTTCGCCCGCAGGGTCTCGACATCGTCCATCAGGTTGGAGGTTTCCATGATCAGGGCTGGTTGATCTGTTGCCGCTGGGAGCTTGGTTGAATCCAAGAACCGGTGCAATTTGCCGACACTCTGGGCCGTCTGCTGCAGTCCCACGTCCAGGTTTTCCCAGGCCAGATGCAGCTCATCCCAACTCTGGCTGTTGCGTATGTTCTTGGTGATCAACATCTGGGAACCGTTGTCCTGAGAATCGCGCTGGTTGGCCTGGAACCGCTCGATCTCAGACCAAAGCCTGGCCCAAGTCTGCTTTATCTTGGTCGATTCCACTTCAACTCCGGACACAACGGTTTCAGCGTCATCCCGTACCGCAGGAGCCAGCCCCTCAGCGGCTATGGCCTGCCTTATCTGGGTGTTTAGCCTGACCTGGGGCTCCCAGACCTCATCTAGCTTGTCTTGGGAAACGCTGAATCCCAACTGTCTGGTGGCCTCGTCTTCCAGGTTGTGGGCCTCATCGATCACAAGGTGTTGGTACTCGGGAATCAGGCCGCCGCCAAGGGCCAGATCGGAGAGCAGCAAAGCGTGGTTGACCACCACTATGTGGGCCTGTTCCGCCCGTTCTCGGGCAGCCCGTAGGAAACAGGGTGAACCATCTCGCAACCCGGGGCAGAATCCCTTTTCGCCAGCGGAGATATGACCCCAGGAATTGAAGTCCCGTCCGGAAAGATTTATCTCGGCCCGGTCACCGCTCACCGTCTCCTGCATCCAGACCGAAGTCTTGGACAGGAGGCGAGCGTCATCAATGGTCGGGGATTTGTTGCGTGCCAGGTGGTTCCAGCGTCTCAGGCACAGGTAGTTGGCCCTGCCCTTCAGT
>PCAH01000160.1 GCA_002730485.1 Dehalococcoidia bacterium
CTTCTGGTTTTCCGATTCTAGCGGTTGGCCTAGTCGCCGGCGGCCGCAACCGCAGGTTCTTTGGCCTTGGATTTACTTGGTTTCTTGGCTGCCTTAGGCGCGGCGCTCTTGGGTTTGGATTTTGTCTTGGCCGAGTTGGCCCCACGGCCCGACGCTGTCAGTAAATTTTTCAGGTATTTACCGGTAAATGACTTTTCATTGGCCGCCAACTGCTCTGGCGTCCCGGTAGCGATGAGTTTCCCGCCCTTGTCACCCGCGCCTGGGCCTAGGTCGATCAGCCAGTCCGAGTTCTTTATCACGTCCAAGTTGTGTTCAATGAGGATGACCGTATTCCCGCTGTCCACCAACCGGTGGAGCACCCCTAGTAGCGCGGCGGTGTCTGAGAAAGACAAGCCCGTCGTTGGCTCATCCAACAGGTAGATGGTCTTGCCAGTGGCTCGCTTTGACAACTCAGTAGCCAGCTTGACCCGCTGGGCTTCCCCACCGGAAAGGGTGGTGGCCGGTTGTCCCAGCCGGATGTAGCCCAGACCCACATCCCGCATGGTCTCAAGTTTGGGCTTGATGCGCGGGAAATTGGTGAAGAACTCCAAAGCCTGGGCCACGGTCATATCCAGTACTTCTGCAATGCTCTTGCCCCGAAGGGTGACTTCCAACGCTTCCCGGTTGTAACGGGCACCCTGGCAAATCTCGCAGGGGACGGTCACATCAGGCAGGAACTGCATCTCTATCTGGTTGTAGCCCTCTCCCTGACAGGCCTCACAGCGACCTCCCTTCACGTTGAAGGAGAACCGACCTGGCGCATAACCACGCACTCTGGCTTCAGGCAAGCTGGCGAAGAGGTCTCTAATGGGAGTGAAGGCCCCGGTGTAGGTGGCCGGGTTGCTTCTGGGAGTCCGGCCGATGGGCGACTGGTCGATGTTAACGACCTTGTCCACGCCCTCCACACCTATGACATCTTTGTGTTGTCCGGGCAGGTCTCGGCCTTTGTTAATCACCTGGTTCAATCTCTTGTAGAGAATCTCGTAGACCAGGCTGCTCTTGCCGGAGCCGGAAACACCGGTGACGCTGACGAGTCGTCCCAACGGGAAGGTCACGTCGACGTTTTTGAGGTTGTTCTCTTTGGCCCCTTTGACCGTTATCTTTTCCCCGTTGCCCTTCCGGCGTTTCTCCGGATACGGCACGACTTTGCGGCCACTGAGATAAGCGCCGGTCAGAGAGTCTTCGTTGGCTTCGATCTCGGCGACGGTTCCGGTGGCCACCACATGTCCACCGTGCTCTCCGGCACCAGGGCCAAGGTCAGCGATGAAATCAGCTGCCCGCATCATGGCCTCGTCGTGCTCCACCACTACGACCGTATTGCCCAAACTCTTAAGTCGGAGCAGGGTGTCGATCAGGCGATGGTCGTCATGGGGATGCAAGCCCACGGTGGGCTCGTCGCAAACGTAGAGCACTCCGGTCAGCCCAGAACCTATCTGAGTAGCCAGACGCACCCGCTGGGCCTCACCACCGGAAAGGGTGCGAGCAGTGCGATCCATGGTCACGTAGTCCAGGCCGATACCTTCCAGGAAGTTCACCCGCCCCTCAATCTCTTTCAAGACCTGGTTAGCGATGGTCTTCTCCCTTTCCGTCAGTACCTGTTTGTCGTGGGGACCGGGAGCATCGGGGTCGATCTCCCTGATCCACTCAGACGCCTGACCAATGTTCTTGGCGCAGACATCCATGATGTTGATACCGCAGACCTTCACTCCAAGGGCCTCCGGTCGCAGGCGTTTGCCATCGCATGACGGGCAGGGTCGGGCCGACATATAACGCTCTATCTGGGTGCGCATGTAGTCGGACTCGGTCCGCTTGTAGCGCCGTTCCAGGTTGGGTATCACACCTTCAAAGTTGGTATCCCATTCGTAGGTCTGACCGCGGCCGGTCCGGTGACGCACGGTGACCTTCTTCTCGTCGTTTCCGTACAGAATCAGGTCTATGTGTTTCTGGTCCAGTTCTTTGATCGGCGTGGTGGCGGAGAAGCCGTTGGCCTTGGCCACCGACTCCATCAGGCTGATGTACCAACTGCTGGAGGGGCCGCCCCGAGTCCAAGGCGCGATCGCGCCTTGGGACAGGGAAAGGTCTTTGTTGGAGATGATCAGGTTTGGGTCGAGGGTCAACTTGAAACCCAGTCCGGTGCAGTCACTGCAAGCGCCGTGGGGGCTGTTGAAGCTGAACGTCCGCGGCTCTATCTCCGGCAGGCTGGTGTTGCACTTGGTGCAGGCAAATTGCTCTGAGAAGACTAATGTCTCGCCGACTTCTACGTGGGCTTCTACAACACCTTCGCCTTCTCGAAGGGCCGTCTCCACGGACTCGGCGACGCGGCTAAGTTCCGTGTCTGGCCGGACGATCAAACGGTCAACTACCAACTCGATGTAGTGCCACTTCTTCCGGTCCAGTTCCAGGTCTCCCATCTCGTCGAGCATGAGTATCTCGCCGTTGACTCGGACGCGGACAAACCCGGCTTGGCGGGCGGTCTCGAATACGTCTTTGTGTTCGCCCTTCTTCCGTCGGATCTTGGGTGCCATCAACGTGATCCGGCTACCTTCTTCCAGGTTCATGATGGCGTCGACGATCTGAGTTATGGTCTGCCTTTCCACCGGACGCCCACACTTGGGGCAGTGGGGCAGACCCACTCTGGCAAAGAGCAAACGCAGGTAGTCGTAGATCTCCGTCACTGTGCCCACCGTGGAACGGGGGTTGTGGGAGACACCTTTCTGGTCGATGGAGATGGCTGGCGAGAGACCCTCGATGTAATCGACATCGGGCTTGTCCATCCGGCCCAAAAACTGACGGGCATAGGCGGAAAGCGACTCTACATAGCGGCGTTGGCCTTCTGCGTAGATCGTGTCGAAAGCCAGGGAACTCTTGCCGGAACCGGATACTCCGGTGATCACCACCAGCTTGTCACGCGGTATGGTGATCTCTACATTCTTGAGGTTGTGCTCGCGGGCGCCTTTGACGTGGATAAAATCCTGGGGCATACAACTACACCACTCACCCAAATATCGACCCACATTGTATCATCGTTATGACAATCTGAGCCCTTTCGCTATCCGATTCAGCATGCCAAGATGTTTGCAGATAAATCTGGTGTACTTTTGCCCAAAATCTGGAGTCGAATAGTTAAACGATGAGCCGTGATCTTTTTGGCACTTCCAAGGCTTTTATCGGTGTGGTGCATCTGCTGTCTCTGCCCGGCTCACCCCGCTGGGGCGGCTGCATGCGGGCGGTGATCGACCGAGCCAAAGAAGAAGCCAACATACTGGAACAGGGCGGTGTGAATGGAATCATCGTGGAGAATTTTGGCGACGTTCCATTCCGCACCGGACGCCTCGACCCCGAGACCGTGGCTGGCATGACCCTTGCCGTAGAACGGGTGAAAGCATTGGTCAACGTTCCAGTGGGAATCAATATGCTGCGCAATGATGCCATCTCCGCTCTGGGGGTCGCTGCAGTGACCGGCGCCAAGTTCATCAGGGTGAACGTCCACTACGGTGTGATGGCGGCGGAAGAAGGTCTGATCGAAGGCGAAGCCTACCAGACCATGCGCCACCGCAAGGACCTGGGGGCCGACGTCAAAGTCCTGGCCGATGTCCTGGTGAAACATGCGGTGCCGTTGGGTTCCGTTGACCTCGGCCAGATGGCCAGGGAGACTTCTCAAAGGGGCCTGGCCGACGGCTTGATCGTGTCCGGAGCAGCTACGGGGCTGGAAACGGCCAGTTCAGATGTTTCAGTGGTGCGGCAAGCAGTTCCCGATGGCCTGGTTCTGGTGGGAAGCGGTATCACCGAGGAAAACGTCCGGCGCGTAATGGAACACTCTGACGGCGCAATCATCGGCACCAGCCTGAAAGAGGACGGCGACGTCAACAACAAAGTGGACCCCGAACGGGTGCGCCGAATGGCCGAGGTCTTCGATTCTTTACGCTAGTGCTACGGACTAGAAGCCTTGGGATTAAGACTTCCGTTTCACTTCCACTCCGGCTTCTTTCTCCAGTAAGCGCAGCACACCAGGCATATCCAGGTCGCCGAACCCAGCTTCTGCAGCCTGGGTGAAGAGCTTGTAGGCGACATCTCCAGCGGGAGTCGGAGTGTCGATGCTGCGGGCCAACTCTTGTATCAGCCCCAAGTCCTTGAGGATGGTCCGCACCGGAGCACGGGCGTCCTCATAGGTCTGGTCCAGCATCACCGAAGAATTCCTGTCCAGCATGAAACTCTGCCCCCATCCGGAACTGACCAACTCATAGACCAGGGCTGGGTCCGCTCCAGACTTGGCCCCCATGAGCATGGCTTCAGCGGCGGCCAGGGTGTGCACTCCCACCAGCAGTTGGTTCACCAGCTTGACGGTGGTGCCAGTTCCAGTGGGCCCGGTATGTCTGACAGTTTGACCCATGGCGTCGAAGGCAGATGCAACAGCGTCGAACGCCGTCTTTGGGCCCCCGGCCATGATCACCAGGGTCCCGTTTTCGGCGCGCTCTGTTCCTCCACTGATCGGGGCATCCAGGAACAATGCACCCTCGGCCTCGGCAGCTTCGGCGCAGGCCTTGGACGTGCTGATACCCACGGTGCTGTGGTCAACGATTATCTGGCCAGGCCTGGTATTTGCGATGACTCCATCAAGGCCCAGGAGTATCTCCTCTGATGTGGCGATGTCCGGTAGACAGGCCAAGATGACGTCACACTGCTGGGTGATCTCGGCGGTGGATGTTGCCGCGGCAGCTCCGGCGGCGGCAATCTCCTGCACCTTGGGTTGGCTACGATTGTGAACCGTCAGGTCTAAGCCCGCCTTCAGCAGGTTGTAACTCATGGGCAGTCCCATCCGCCCCAGGCCGATGAACCCTATCTTGTTGGTCATGGTTTTCCTTTGTGAAATAGTCCGTCGTCTTACGCCATCAATTCTTCGATGGCCCGGTTGATGTCAGCCGGGCGTTCTGCCATGGGGAAGTGACCGGCCTGATCCAGTTTGATGTACTTGGAGCCAGGGACGGCCTCGTGAATCTCCAGTTCGTATTCGGCAGGTTTGCCCGGGTCATCCACCCCGCGAACCAAGACCAGCGGCGCCTTCAACTCTGAGATGCGGTCCCGCACGTCAAAATTGTCGATGGTCACCAGGTCGTTGTATTGGGATATGGGGCCGACCGTCCGGTGGCACTCGATGAGTTGCTCCCGAAGGCCTTCTTCGATGAACATCATGGAGTGGCGCATGGCGTCCAACCACTCCTCATGCACCTTCTCATCCTTGGCTGCGTTCAGCCGGAACTCCAAGCTACCAGGGGCGCGAACCTTGGGCCGCATAGCGATGGTCATCAGCAGCAAGCCAGCCACTTCACTGGGATAGTCCAGCGCGTACTGCAACGCGACACAAGCTCCCAAGGTAAACCCGGAAAGGACCAAATCCGAGGTGTGCCCCTGTCGGTGCAGCCAGTCGTGGAGCCACTTGGTGTATTCTTCCACCGTTTCCAGGGAGTCGCCATCCGGGTGACCCGGCAGGTCAGGGGTGTGGCAATCTGGGAAGTGTTCTTTCTGGTATTTGAAACCCGCGGAGCAGCTGCCCGCTCCCGGTCCGTGGATAAAGATCAATTGCGACATGGGTTTACCCCCTTGAATCAGTGATTAGACTATCGGCCATCTGGGCGGGAACGACAGGCCGATCCGGGCCAGCATATCCTCGCCAATGCCCTGGACCTTCTGGATCAGTTCCCATTCATTGACGAACAACGGTTTGTGGTCTTCCACAACTATCTGTCCGTCCACCATCACGGTGTGGACGCTTCTGCCGTCGGCATTGTAGACCAGATTGTTCACCGGATTAAACAGGGTCTGCCATTCGGCGCTCCGAGTGTCATATAAGACCAGGTCGGCCTTCTTACCCACTTCTAACGAACCCACCTCATCAGCCAGGCCCAGAGCCTCTGCCCCCTGGATGGTCGCCATCTCCAGGGCGGTCTCGGCGGGGATGGTCTTGGAGTCCTGGCGGGCGTCTTTGTACAGCACTGCAATCAGGTACATGGAGCGATTGGTCTCCAGCAGGTTGGAATTGTTTCCTGCATCTGTTCCCAGCCCCACGGCCATGCCAGCGTCCAGCATCTCCGGCAGCAGTCCGATGTGGGTCATGCCTGCGCCGCCCTTGACCGCCGCCGTGGGCACAACCACGGCCCGTGTGCCGGTGCGGCCGAGAACTTCAACCTCGCTCTCATCCTGCCCCAGCATATGGGCCAGAGTTACGTTTTCACCTAGGACGCCGATCTTCTCCAGGTATTGGGAAGGCCGCATGCCCGTTTCTTTGACGCTGGTCTCAACGTAGTTTTGGCCGTTGTTGTAATGCAGCGTCATGCTCGTGCCGTGATGGTCGGCTAAACGCTTGCAGCCTTGAAGCAGTTCATCGGTGCACATGTTGGGGGCGAAGGGCATAGCCCAAGCGCTGACTCGACCGTTGAGCTGGCCGTCGAACTCCTTGATTCTCTGCTCAACCATCTCAACAGCGTCAGCGGTGGTGGAGACAGGGAGTCCCAGCGGATTTGGTTTGTCGGTCACGTGGATGCCGGTGATTATCCGGCAACCGGTCTGACGATAGGCGTCCAGGCAGCGGTCGATGTACTTGGTGCTGCCCGGGTCCATGAAGGTCGTGGTCCCGTACTTTAGAAGCTCGGTGATGGCCAGAAGGCTGGTGTGGTATTCCTCTTCCTCAGTCATGATCGCCTGAAGCTTGAACACGTTGGGGAGATAGGCCGAGCCCAAATCGTCGGGGAATATGCCCCTGGTGGCGTGGGCGTAGCTGATGTGCATGTGCCCGTTGCAGAACCCCGGAGTGATGACCATATCCGTGGCATCTATAACCCGGTCCGCCTGGACTTGGGCCAGTTCCTCGACCTTGCCAACCTGGAGGATTCGTTGACCCTGGACGACCACCGATCCGTTGGCTATGATCCGGCGCTGGGGGTCCATGGTGATGATGTATCGGGCGCCTTCGAATTTCACTGTGGCGTCTGGCATTATCTCTTCCCCTATTTAGGCAATCGCGAGGGCAATCGCGAGCGTCAGGATGGGGTATTATACCGTGCGCACCCAAGGGAAAATCCCGGCAACTATCCAGTCATGTTGATGAGAATGTATGAACACATCCGACCTACCCTTTTTGAACATCTCAGAGTTATCCGCACTTTTGGCCAGCAGGGAGGTCTCCCCGGTGGAGGCAACCGCGGCCTATCTTGAGCGTATCGCGTTGTTGGACGTCAAAATCCATGCCTACGTCACGGTAACAGCAGACAAAGCTCTGGAAGCGGCCAAGATTGCCGAGCAAGAGATAGTCAGGGGCGATTACCGGGGGCCGATGCACGGTGTGCCGGTGGCGGTAAAGGATCAGATACAGACTGAGGGAATCCTGACCACCGGCGGGTCTCCAGTCTTCGGCGATAATGTCCCAACCGAAGACGCAACGGTCATCAAGAACCTGAAAGCGGCCGGGGCAGTGCTTTTGGGCAAGCTGAACATGACCGAGTTTGCGACCACGGCTCTGTCTCATCAGTTTGACCCGCCGCGGAACCCCTGGGACTTGGAACGGTCAACCGGCGGCTCCAGCAGCGGCTCAGGAGCGGCCACAGCGGCCTTTCTCTGCGCTTCCGCACTCGGAGAGGACACCGGCGGTTCAGTACGCCTACCGGCGGCCTGGTGCGGCCTGGCGGGCATTCGCCCCACCTGGGGCCGAGTCAGCCGCTACGGAGTGATGCCCGGCGTCCGGTCCATGGACACCGTGGGTCCTCTGGCACGGACGGTGGCCGACTGCGCAATGACCCTTGGAGCCGTCGCAGGCCACGACCCAAATGACAAGAGAACCAGCACTGAACCTGTGCCTGATTACCTGGCCGCTTTGACCGGGGATGTCAAAGGTCTGCGCATAGGCATAGTCAAAGAGATGCTCTACAGCAACGTGGTCGAAGACGAGATACGTCAGTCGGTTCTAGAATCAGTGGACACTTTGCGGAGCATGGGGGCTGATGTGGAGGAACTTTCGATTCCATTGGCCGCCAGCGCAGGAGCGATAAACGGGGCCATACGCATCGAAGCTCCAACCACCTACCAGGAACTGCTCCGCGACCGCCCAGAAGCAATCGCCCACGACAACCGCATCGGGTACCTGGTGGGCTCGATCATGCCCGCAAAAGTCTTATATAAGGCCCTCCGCCTGCGGTCGATGCTCCGCAGCCAGGTGCTGGAGGCATTGGACCGGGTCGACATCTTGCTCACACCAAGCAACGGCGTTGCCGCCCAGTTACTTGAGTCAGACCCAATTATCGACGGCAAGGACAAGGTCAGTCGTACACCATGGCTGCTGGCCACCGCCTTCAGCCTGGCGAATGTTCCGGCAATGAGCGTTCCTTGCGGATTCACCGAGACCGGCCTGCCCATCGGTCTGCAATTGGCCGGAAGACCCTTGGACGAAAGCACGGTCTTACGTGTCGGCCACGCTTACGAACAGGCTACCGAATGGCATCTCCGCAGACCCAACATCTAGAGAATCTATAAATATCTCTTCTGGCAGCGGATTGCCCTTTTTTAGACATTGTGAGAGATTTGTTCTGTGCTGAATAACTTTGATGTAAAAGCGTCGTTACAGGGCTTGGTCGTCATCAGTGACGACCGATTGCCCGTGCGGAGAATCCCCCTCAGGGAAAAGCCGCTGAAACGCTACCTACTTCCCTACCGTGGGTTGTTGGGTCTGTTGCTGATATGCATCGCCTGGCCCATCTCTTGGGCAGAGAGCGGCACGGGTCTTCAATTCACTTTCTTCCCTCTGTGGCTGGGATTCATCCTGTCCGTAGACGGTCTGGTTCTCCGACGGACCGGAACTTCGCTCATCGTTCGCAGCCCCAAGATCATGGCTGCGATGTTCATCCTTGCCGTCCCGTATTGGTGGATGTTCGAAGCGATCAATCAGGTAACGCAAAACTGGGTCTATATCGGATCTAATCCAGAAACCAGTCTCTTCTCTTTGATCCAGACTTCCCTGGCATTCTCGGTGGTGATACCTGCGGTGTTTGAAGTTTCAGAACTGGTCGGATCGTTCAGTTTCATCAAGCGTTTTTCCCGCCTGCCGTCTTTGGTTTTGGACCGCCAACATGTCGCGATTATCGGGATATTGGGTGTGTTGTCGCTGGCCGCCCTGCTCCTCTGGCCAAAATACCTGTTCCCGGTAACGTGGCTCAGCTTGTTCTTCATCTTTGACCCCATCAACTTCCTTACTGGAAGGCCCAGCATCACAGCCAAGGTGAGACATGGCGATTGGCAGTTGGTCGTCGCCTTTGCCCTTGGCGCACTGGTCTGCGGGTTCTTTTGGGAGATGTGGAACTACCAGGCTACGGTCAGTTGGGAATACAATATCGGCTTCTTTGATTTCGCCCGAATCTTCCACATGCCCCTATTGGGCTACGGTGGCTACCTGCCCTTTGGTCTGGAGACCTATGCCATGTTCCACTTCGTGGTCGGGCTGATGGGATGGTCTCGTGATGCCGAGGTGCCGATGCGCGGTGACGTTGAGCTAGCCGCCGACTAGGTCCCTTCCCTCCTCAGCCCACCTTCTATTCACCAGCCACAGCCCCTTTCTTGTACCCGTGCCTGTCCCGGTGTATCCTTGCCCCAACGAATCGAGCCCTGCCACTTGATTCAACCCAATAAATCATTGCCTAAAAAGGAGATCCACCGATGAAGTTTGGAATCTTCACCATTGTTCCCTGGCACGAGAGCAAGGGACAGCAGCAATCTCTTGACGAGAGCATGGAACAAATCGAGCTGGCCGACCAACTGGGCATCGACGAAGTCTGGCTGGGTGAGCACCGTTTCTCCCGACACGGGCTCTTGTCGGGTATCTGGTCTTTCGCCGGCATGGTCGCCGGTCGCACCAAGAACGTCCGTATCGGCACCGCCGTGATCGTGCTGCCGCTGCACAACCCGATCCTGATCGCCGAAGAAGCTGCGATGCTTGATGTGATCAGCGGTGGACGCCTCAATCTCGGCATCGGTTCCGGTTACCAGCGTCAAGAATTTGACGGCCTGGGCATCGACATCAACACCAGCCGTGAGCGGTTCTACGAGGCTGTGGATGTCATGAAGAAGGCCTGGACCGAAGAGACCCTCACCTATAAAGGCAAGTTCACCGACGTCGAAGACCTCTGGGTATTGCCCAGGCCTTTGCAGCAGCCCATCCCGCCGCTGTTCCAGGCTGTGAGCACATCCCCAGCCAGCATCGACTTTGCCGCCAAGAACAACATCCAGGTGATTGCCGGTGGCCCCACCGACATCCTTGGCCAGGCCCCTCAGGTGATCAAAGCCTGGCGCGATAAGATGGACGAGTATGGCAACCCCCACGCACATCTGGACCCGCCCATGTCCAAGGGCATCTACGTTGCGCCCTCCCAGGAAGAAGCAGAGCGCGATGCAGCGGAATTGCAGAACTTCTCATCCCGCATCCTCAATTCCGAGGGAACCAACGGCTCCATCGGAATGCCGACTGACCGGGACGGAAACGTCCCTCCAGGCTATGAGCACTGGGCCGGCCGGCAGAGCGACAGGGACCGCCGTGACGACCCGGGCCACGCTGGACTGCCGCCGCTGGTGGGAACGCCAGAGGTGGTCATCGAGCGACTCAAGGCGACCCAGGCTGCCGGTATCAACCACGTGTTCGGCAACTTCGGGTTCCCAGGCCTACCCCACGAGAAGGTCCTGCGGTCCATTGAGATGTTCGCCAAAGAGGTCATGCCTGAGTTCCAAGGAGCTCCGGTAGCCTAAGAACAGGCTTTGAACGAGCGACCACAAAAAAGGGCGCGGCTGATTAGCGGCGCCCTTTTTTGTGGTTGAACCCTCTCGCGTAGGGGCAGGTTTCTAACCTGCCCTGCTTGTCTGAATCACATCCATGCCACCATCTTGTGCAATCATGTCTCCATTTCTGAACCATGGTTGGTGATGAAACAGGGCGGGTTGGAAACCCGCACCTACGGTATTGGTACCTGCGGAATTGGGATTGACTAATCCACGGGCCCGCCCAGGGGTGTGGTGGGGCTTTCGCTGGTTAGGAATTTACCGTATCCGGGTTTTTGCTCCAACTGACCGTCTTTCAACAGCACCTGGCCCCTTAGCAGGGTCATCCAGGGCCTGCCGGTGACCTTCCAGCCCTCAAATAGACTGTAACCAGCGGTACTGAGGTGATCCCCAGCCGTCACCACCCGGTCCACTCCAGGGTCAAGGATCAGCAGGTCAGCGTCTGAGCCGGCCTGGATTATTCCTTTCCTGGGATACAGACCAAAGATTCGGGCAGGGTTCTCGGACATTACTCGGGCCAGCCACCAGATGGGGAATCCCCGCTTGACTACACCCTCGCTGTACATCAACGGGGCTACGGTCTCGATTCCCGGGGAACCGAATGGCACCGATGCACCGTCTGGGGTCACAAAGATGTTGTCCCAGCCGGGTTTCTTGAGTTCTTCAGGATGGGGTGAATGGTCGCTGCCGACCAGTGAGATTTGCCCCTGTCTCAGGCCATCCCACAGCGCGTCTTGGTCTGGCCCATCCTCGGGCCGTAAGGGCGGGCCAATCTTGGCCATGGGGCCGAACTTGGCCATTTCAGCATCGGACAGAAGCAGATACTGGGGGCAGGTCTCGGTCCAGATCTTCTGACCCTGAGCCTGGGCTTGCTTGATCCGTTCCAAGCCAAGCTGGGTGCTCAGGTGGACCACGTAGGTCGGGCAATCGGTAGCAGCTCCCATCTTGATGGCCCGGTTGATCGCCTCTTCTTCCGCCCAATCGGGGCAGGCGGTAGGGAAATCTTCGGGGTGGGTGTGGCCATCTGCGATTAGCTTGTTCTCCAGGTACTCGATGATGTTGCCGCTCTCGCAGTGGAGTTGCAGCAGACCGTTTCCCTTGGCCACCATGTCCATGGCGTTGCAGATATAGTCGTCGTCGCACATACGGCCCGGTCTTTTCTTGTAGGTCATGAACATCTTGAACGACTTGATGCCCAGCTCCATGGCCTGGGGCAGGGTGTTCAGGATGTTGGGTCGGTTCTGCAATATGAAGTGGAACGCGAAATCCACCACGGCCGATGCTGTGACTTCTTCCTGGGTGCGGCGCACCGCCTCCACCAGGGTCTCGTCGCCTTCAAGAGCGTAATTCCCAAAGGGGATCAGGGTCGTCAGTCCGGCGTGGGCCGCTGCCAGCGCTCCCAGGGCGTAATCGTCATGCCCGTCAAGATGAACATGAGAATCGATCAGCCCTGGCAGTACGAACTTGCCCTCGGCATCGATGTACTTGTCGGCCTTGGGCAGCAGGTGCTCTGGCCCCACTGCCGCAATCTTCTCGCCGTTGATGGCCACCGCAGCATCCATCACCTGGGATGATGTAACCACCGTTCCGCCTCGAACGATCGTGTCCACTCGCGCTTCTGCCATACCCTGCCTCCTGCCATTCGTCAGGTCTGAATCCAGGCTGCCGCGAGTGTAATCTTGGCCTGTTGGCCTGTCAACGAATCAGCATCTGTTGACAGGCCGTCTTGAGCGCGACTACACTCGCCCCAACCGCTCACCGGGCAGTCGGCAGACCCATATTTCAATCGATAGCAGGCCTGGGAGTCTTGAGGAAGAACATGCAACTGGAAGATAAATTCGCCCTGGTCACCGGCGCTGGTCGCGGCATGGGCCGGGCAATATCCCTACAGCTAGCCGAAGAAGGTGCCAACATCGCCGTGTCGGACATCGACGCTTCCACCGCCGAAGACACTGCAGTGGCTGTGAAACAGTTGGGCCGCGAGAGCATCGTGTTGCCGGCA
>PCAH01000161.1 GCA_002730485.1 Dehalococcoidia bacterium
AAGTTCATGTAGCCGAATATATAGTCGTAGGCATCTTCCTGTTTTACGTTCTTGGCCTTCTTGCCAATGACCAGCGCTATCTCAGCTTCGCCTTCGAATATGGAAGCCGGGATATCAGGAAGGATCATGGTGTCGCCGTTGCCGATCACGGCGTTGGGTGACTTCTGGAAGGCGTTGATTGGAGCGGGTTCGTCCCTGGTGCCGTCCTCCATGTAGTTCACTGCCATGCAAATGATGTTCGGGGGCTTGGGCAAGGGTGATCGCAAGCGCACTTCACTCACCGGTTTGCCCTGGCCACTGTCGGCGGCTTGCTGAAGGGCCGCCCGGTGCTGGGAGAAGTTCTCGATCACTTTGTTGATCAGGTCCTGGGGCGAGGTGTGCTCGATGCCGCTAACGGCACCTGAAACATCGACCACGGTGTCGTCTTTAACCACGCCTAGTTTGAAATCGTCAAAGAATGCTAGTTTCATGATGCTCCTTTAATGCCTGGATGATCTCTTGGGAAACACCCGACAGATGGGACAAGAATGCCATGTAGCGGGCATATTACTGAACCTCTTGTCTGGTGGCAAGTTTGCGGCGTCTATTTAAACCTTTCAAAATGACACCATGGGCACCCTCGTGGGGTATAGTAAGAGAAACCCGGCCACGATAATCGACTCGGACACGGCTATAAAGGAGATCAGCGACCACATGACCAGCTACATCAGCCATCTGGAATGCACTGTCTGCGGCAAGAGCTACCCCCACGAGCAATTGATCGGTATCAGCCCTTGCTGTGAGAAGGTCTTGTTTGCTCGCTATGACCTAGCCAAGCTGGGCCGCGAGGTGGACAGAGATGTCTTTATCAGCCGACCGGACACCATGTGGCGCTATTCCGAGCTGCTTCCAGTGGACGACCCCAGCAATATCGTCACCCTAGGTGAGGGCGGCACTCCGCTGATCAAAAGCCGAAATCTGGCTGAACAATTGGGCATGAGGGAACTCTATATAAAAGAAGAGGGTCTAAACCCCACTGGAACCTTCAAAGCCAGAGGGATCTCCGCCGCAGTCTCCAAGGCCGTTGAGCTGAAGGTGGATGGGTTCACCATGCCGTCCGCCGGTAACGCCGCTGGAGCAGCGGCTGCCTACGGAGCCAGGTCAGGCATGGAGACCAAGGTGTTCATGCCCCAAGACGCTCCTGACGCCAACAAGAAAGAAACCCTGGTAGCCGGGTCTGAATTGAACCTGGTCCAGGGTCTGATCAATGACGCAGGCCGAGAGGCAGTGGCGGTGGCCAAGGAGCTTGGTTTCTTTGACCTCTCCACACTGAAGGAGCCGTACCGGGCTGAAGGAAAGAAATCCATGGGTTTGGAGATGGTCCAGCAACTCGGTTGGAAGATGCCGGATGCGGTGATCTACCCCACAGGCGGCGGCACCGGGATCATCGGCATGTACAAAGGGTTCAAAGAGCTGCTGGAACTGGGTTGGATCGAGGGCAAGCAACCCAAGTTCATCTCGGTTCAGGCGGACGGCTGTCAGCCGATCGTCAGAGCTTTCAACGAGGGGGCCGATTCTTCCCAACTGTGGGAAAACGCCACAACCAAAGCAGACGGTCTAAGGGTGCCGCATCCCTTTGCCGACTACTTGATATTGGAAGCGGTTCGGGCCACGGGCGGAACAGCCTTGGCAGTGTCAGACCAAGAGATGATCGACGCCATGTATGAGATGGCCACTGCAGAGGGTATCTTCCCTGCGCCAGAAGGTGCCGCAACCCTGGTGGGATTGAAGAAGTTACTGGACCAAAAGTTCTTGGATCCGGCCGAGTCAGTCGTTTTGTTCAACACTGGTTCTGGGTATAAATACCTGGACCTCATCAGTGGTACAAAACAAGGCTAGAGGTCTAGTCGGAGACCGCATAATTTAGCTGCGGCCCCGGTTCTTCCATCAACTCGTCGCCTGAATGCTCAAGCGGTTCTTCAGGATGTACCGGTATTGTGAAGTAGAAGGTACTGCCCTTGCCGGGAGTGCTATCCACCCACATGTTTCCGCCTATGTACTCAACTATCTCTTTGCAGATTGCGAGTCCCAAACCGGTACCGGTTGGCTTGTCTGAAAGGGTCTCTCCAACCTGCCTGAATTTCTGGAAGATACTGTCGTAGTCTGCGAGATGAATACCGACTCCGGTATCTGAAACACTGACCTCTAGCTTCTCACCCGCCCCATCGAGGCCATCGGCAGGGATTCTCTTGGCATTGATTAATATTCGCCCGCCCGCCGGAGTGAACTTTATGGAGTTACTCAGCAGATTGGTCACAACCTGAGCTAGGCGGTCGCGGTCGTTCCGGAGGATCGGCAGGTCTGAATCCAGATCAACTTTGATGAACAGGTCTTTCTGAATCAACAGTGACTGGGCGCCGTCCACCGCAGCGCCCACGACTTCGGCCAGGTCCAACTCTTCCCAAATCCAGTTCATCTGCCGCGATTCCATTCTGGAAAGGTCCAAAACGTCTATTACCAGCCGGGTGAGGCGGTCACATTCCTTATTGATGATTCGAAGGAACTCCACCTGGGTCTCTCGGTCTTCGTCGTAGGTAAGCAGTATCTCAGCAGATCCTTTGATCGATGTAAGCGGGGTCCGCAATTCGTGTGAAACCGTTGAGATGAACTCGTCTTTCAGCCGGTCCAATTCCTGTAGTTCCTGGTTGGCTTTCAACAGAGTTTCATTTGCTTCTGCCCTCTCTTCCTCCAACCTTCGGCGCTCAGTGATGTCGGTTACAACGGCGACTATGCCAATCGGATTTCCCGCGTCGTCGCGCTCCAAGCTGATCCTGATCTCGGTCAGTATCTCGACCCCGTCCTTCCGTCTGTATACCTTTTCATACGGCTCGGCCTCCTCTCCGCGGAGAAGTTTCTCAAACTGGGCCATCTCGAACTCAACATACTTGGGGTCGTAAAGTACCCCCGGTTCCAGATCATTGATCTCCTCGGCGGTGTAACCAACCATTTCCAGGAACGCCGGATTAACATCCTTGATGGTTCCGTCAAAGGTTCTGGTTCCCATACCGTTGGCTGCGTTGTTATACACCGCTCGAAATTGTTCTTCGGAGCGTTTCAATGCGTTTTCGGCAGCCTGCCGCTCGGTGATATCTCTGATGAAATAATTGAATATGTAGCGATTTTCAAGTTGCAGAGGAGAGATTTTCATCTCTACCGGAAATTCACGGCCGTCTCGGTGGCAGGCTACTAACTCCAACTGCTGGTTCATCAAAGACCGCTCACCGGATCTTAAGAACTCATTGATTCCAGAGAAATGTTCCCCAGCGTACCTGGTAGGGAGGATCAAGTCGATGAGAGTGTGCTTCACCGCCTCTTCAGTGCTCCAACCAAAGGTCTGTTCGGCCTGGGCATTCCAAGCAGTGACCCGTCCTGTGTAATCCATCCCGATGTATGCGTCATGGGCAGTGTCCAGGATCATCTGATTGCGATTGTTGCTATTGGCTAGGTCTGCTTGAGTCTTTTCACTGATTCAAGCACCACCCAATGTCCGTCTTTGTGCTTGAAACGGAACGAATGGGGCAGGCCGTGGGTGGCCTGATCAGGGTTAGATACCGTGGCCTTGAAAACCGTCAATTGCTCATCGACATCTTCTTCATGCATGTGAGCAAAGGCGGTCTGACCGATCAGTTCTTCGGGGGAATAGCCGGTGATCCGCAGCACGGACGGGCTCAAATACCGAATGGTATCGTCTTCGTTCAATACCGCCAGAATATCAATGGCAGTTTCGATCAACGATTGGAATTGTGAGTCTGAAGCCGAACCCTGAACCGTATCTTTAGGTTTCGAATGGCCTTTCTTGGTCTTCTTGCCTACCATATCTATCTACCACCGGACAGAATTCCGGCTACTAATTTCGTTATCTCCACATCTCAAGTAAGTGAGATGTGCTTACCAAATACACTTGATGATTTTATCATTTAGGCTCAGATCTGCCAGGATACTCCGTTTCACAGACACACCACGCCGCACGCCGATTATCGAGTCTGCTGACATTGCCTCGTTGTTCAGCCCAAGGCTTGGACAGTAAGATGGATTTCCCAAACCCCTCTGAAAAAGGCCGTTATCTTTTCACTGAAAAGAAGCGGCTTTTTTCTTTTCCCATAGAACGACCCCCATAGAACGACTTTTCCCCGGCGTTGACCAGGCCAGATGCTTGGACGGCAATTAATACAGCGGTAATACTTTCAATGTCATTGTGTCTATTAGATGCTACCTGATTTCTCGTCGGGAATTGGGTATCACAATAGGTATCAATAGAAGGGGCATGGCGATGGACTGGGTGGAGTTCGTCCTTATTGGAACGCTGGCAGCTGGCGGGTTGATTGGTATGTGGATCGGTCTGATCCGCGCCTCTTTCTGCGTCATCGGGATTATTGCCGGTATTCTGGCGGTCACCCAATTCAGGGGCAGCGCTGAGTCCTGGCTGGCCACTTATTCAGCAAACGAGGGACTCGTATCCCTGCTTTCTTATGTAGTAGTGATAGTAGCTACCGTCGCCATCACCTGGGTCATCGCCCGCATCACCCGTAGATTGGTCTATGGGTTGTTCATGGGCTGGGCAGACCGCCTGGGCGGGATGGCCGTTGGCCTGGCGGTCGGCGCTGTTTTGGTGACAAGTATCGTTCTTGGTATGGCCGGATTTTCTGATCACCGATCCCTGGACAAAGGAACCACAGGTAAGGTACTCGATTACTCACCTTTCGGCACAGACGAAATCAATGACCTGGAAGCGAAGGTCACCGGGTCTTCAGTTGCTTCGTTCCTCCTGTCTGCGGCCGACATGATTCCGGACAAAGCCAGGAATCTGGCGCCGGTAAGTTGGCTCGACGCCCTTGAAGACTTGGAAGACCGGTTAGAGGGAATTCAAACCGCCCGTCGTTAAACGGCAGCTATCTAATTCCCAGAAGCGAACAAGAAACATTAAATCTCTGGACATCCCCCTCAAAGGGACGGCGCTGCATCCGCCGTCCCTTTTTATTGCCTTGTTACACATATCGAGCCACAGGTAGGAATCGCCTGGCTTCATGGGTCTTTGCCATTCGACACGCACGCGCTAAAGACGGTATCATTACGGGAACAATTTTCAGGGCGTTTCTAGGAGTGAATTATGCGTCGCGTAGCCATCGTTTCACCGGTCCGCACCGCTGTGGGCAATTTTGGCGGAGCACTAAGAGATGTACCAGCGGAAGAGCTGGCCAGTACCGTGATCAAAGAGACTTTGGATCGCAGCGGGCTCGACCCGGCCAAGGTCGATGACGTGATCCTGGGTCATGGGTACCCCAGCGGCGAGAACCCGGCCATCGGCCGTCTCGCATTGCTGAAGGCCGGTCTTCCGATTGAAGTGCCTGGTTATCAGTTAGACCGCCGCTGTTCCTCTGGCCTTCAGGCCATCCTGAACGCCTGCATGATGGTCCAGACCGAGAACGCCGATGTGGTCGTCGCCGGTGGCGTCGAGAGCATGAGCAACGCAGAATTCTATGTGAACGAATCTCGTTGGGGCGCTCGGTTCGGCTCAGTAACCCTACACGACCGCCTATCCCGAGCCCGCGAGACGATCTCCCCCGAAGACCGTTTTGGCTATATCAGCGGCATGGTGGAGACTGCCGAGAACCTGGCCAAGCAGTATGAGATTTCCCGCGAAGAACAGGATGAATACGCACTGCGCAGCCACCAGCGTGCCGTGGCCGCCAAGGAATCGGGCAAGTTTGATTCCCAGATTGTCCCGATCTCGATCCCCCAAAGGCGGGGAGACCCGGTGGTATTTGACAAGGATGAGGGCCCCCGGGGCGACAGCTCGATGGAAGTATTGGGACGCCTCCGCCCGGTAATGACAGATGGCTCGGTCTCTGCCGGTAACTCAAGCAGCCAGAACGACGCCGCTTCGGTCTGCCTGGTGGTGGCCGAGGACAAACTAGAGGAACTGGGCCTTGAGGCCATGGGCTTCCTCAAGGGCTGGGTCGTAACCGGCTGCCACCCCGCCACCATGGGCATCGGCCCGGTCCCAGCGGTGAGCAAGCTGATGGACAAGGTTGGCATGTCCCTTGGTGACATGGACCTGATCGAACTTAACGAAGCCTTTGCAGCCCAGGTGCTGGCTGTGCTCCGTGAGTGGAAGCTCCCCAACGAGGACAACCTGAACGTCAACGGCTCCGGTATCTCGCTGGGTCATCCCATCGCTGCCACCGGCGCCCGCATCCTGACCACCCTTCTCACCGAGATGGAGGCCAGGGACGCCCAGTTCGGTCTGGAGACCATGTGCGTTGGCGGCGGTCAGGGTGTGGCTGCCATGTTCGAGCGACGCTAGAGAGCTATCAGCCAACAGCTATCAGCTGTAAGCATTAGATAACGATTCCAATAAATATTAGGGGCACGGTAGAACCGTGCCCCTACCCACGTGAGGAAACATCATGGCCAACAACGAGGAAATCGCGGACGTATTAGTCATTGGAGCTGGCGCTTCCGGAGCGGCATTCACCTGGAGTTTGGCACAAGCCGGGATCAACGTGGTCTGCCTGGAGCAGGGCGGATGGGTTCCCACCGATGCGTTTCCCGTTTCAGAAGCCGATTCCCAAATCCACTGGCAGACGGATTTCCATCCCGACCCCGGCTTTCGGGGGCTGCCAGAAGACTATCCAATCAATGAGGACGACACTCCGATAGCCCCACTGATGTATAACGCCGTTGGCGGCAGCTTGATCCACTGGGGCGCGCATTTCCCCCGCTTCCATCCCTCAGACTTCCGGGTAAAGACCCTGGAAGGGGTGGCCGATGACTGGCCCGTTTCCTACGAGGAACTGGAACCCTATTACGACGAGAACGACCGGATGATGGGTGTGTCTGGCCTCAAGGGTGATCCCGCCTATCCTGAGAAACCAGAACGCCCGTGCCCTCCGTTGTCCATCAGGAAAAGCGGCCAATTGCTGGCCAAAGCATTCGACAAGTTGGGCTGGCACTGGTGGGCTTCAGACACCGCAATATCCTCTGTGCACCACCATGATCGGGACCCTGATGTGGGCGGCTATCTCCGCTCCTTCGCAACCACCGATCTGACTTATTGGCCGTCGGCCATTAAATCCGGAGCCCGCCTGGAGACCCACGCCAGGGTGCGCGAGATCACAGTGGACGAATCAGGGAACGCCACTGGAGTGCTGTACTACCAGGACGGCGAACTGAAAGAACAAAAGGCCAAGGCTGTGGTGCTTGCCTGCAACGGCGTTGGCACCGCCCGCCTTCTCCTTAATTCGACGTCGGCCCTCTATCCCAACGGGCTGGCCAACAGCAGCGGCCTGGTCGGCAAATGCCTGATGCACCACCCGGTGGGCTCAGTGTTGGGCATATTTGACGAGGAACTGGGCACCGAGGACGGTGGTCCCAGGGGCAGCACCATGCTGAGCCAGGAGTTCTACGAGACCAACCCAGACCATGATTTCATCAGGGGCTATGACTTGCAGGTGCTTGCCTACAGCGACGCCCCACTGGCTGCTGCAATTGGCAGTCTTTTGGGACAGAAGGTTACCTGGGGCGAAGGGCATCATGACGAGTTCAAAGAGCGATTCGGCCACATGATCGGCATCACGATCATGACCGAAGACCTACCGGAAGAACACAACACAGTAACCCTTGATCCGGAACTGACCGACAGCGACGGCATCCCGGCGCCAAAGCTGAACTACACCGTGAGCGAGAACACCTCAAAGATGCTGGACCACGCCGTGGCCAGAGCAACCGAGGTGCTAGAAGCCGCGGGAGCCAAGAAGACCGTTGCCCAACCGCTGCGCCGTAACGCTGGTTGGCACCTGCTGGGCACTGCCCGCATGGGTGAAGACCCAACCACGTCCGTGGTCGACCGCTGGGGTCGAACTCATGATGTTCCCAACCTGTTCATCATCGACGGCAGCATCTTCACCACCAGCGCCTGTGTAAACCCAACTCCAACCATCCAGGCCCTGGCCCTACGCACTGCCGACTACATGAAAGGCGAAGGCAAACAGGTCATCAAATAGCTGACAGCTTTTAAATCGTCCCTTCCCCCTCGCAAGGGGGAAGGTTAGGATGGGGGCAATCACTCCAGGACAGAACTTCCCCACCGCAGGAGAACCACCATGCCCCGCGTAGTCCATTTTGAGATATATGCCGACGAGGTTGGCCGCGCCACCAAGTTCTACTCGGAAGTATTTGGATGGCAAATCCATAAGTGGGACGGGCCAGAAGATTATTGGCTGGCCATCACCGGTGGCGACGGCGAAGCAGGAATAGACGGCGCCATCATGGGCCGCCCCGAGCCCGGGGCAACGGGCATGAACTTCATCGATGTAGACTCCATTGACAACTACATCGCCAAGATTCAGGACAACGGCGGGACGTTGAAACGGGCCAAGATGGCCATCCCGGAAGTTGGCTATGCCGCCGTCTGCAACGACACGGAAGGCAACCCCATCGGCCTTTTTCAGGTTGATCCCAACGCCGCCTGAATCCGCCCCTTAGGCTAGCTCCATCCCAGCCATTGACACCTGAATCAGCCACACTTAGGATTACTATGCTTGGCCGCGAGCGGGTGCTTCGGGCTTGATTGGCCTGCCCAGCACAACGATTCAGGGCCAGCAATTACTACAGAAAATAAATAACAGAAGGTGCACACATGCCAGAGGTCTACGGTATCGGCGATTTCCGCTATAACTTTGTTGAGAATTGGGCAAAATTGCCCGCCGGCATGTCCTTCAAAGAATGCCCCGGCGTGGCCATCGACTCGAACGACAACGTGTTTGTTCTCACCCGCGGTGAAGAGCCCATCATCGTGTTGGACCGCGACGGTAATTACATCCGTTCATTCGGCAAGGGAGCTTTCAGCACCGACCGGACCCACGGCCTGTACATCGCCCATGACGACTCCTTGCTCTGCGCCGATGACGGTATCCACACGATCCAGAAGTTCAGCGCCGCTGGCGACAAGCTCCTGGAAATCGGAGAGCGAAACAACCCCTCCCCCCGCTGGAGCGGAGAGCCCTTCAACCGACCCACTTCCGCCGCCATCCACCCAGGAAACGGCGACATCTATGTGTCGGACGGCTATGGTAACTCCCGCATCCACGTCTACACCGGCGCCGGCGAATACAAATTCTCATGGGGCGAACCCGGCATCGACGCCGGACAGTTCATCCGCCCCCACAACATCGCCATCGACAGCAACGCCAACGTCTACGTTGTTGACCGCGAAGCCCACCGGATTCAGATCTTTGACACCGACGGCAAGTTCCAGACCATGTGGAGCAACATCCACCGACCAGACTCCATGGTCCTCTGGGGCGAGCACATCTACGTGGGTGAATTGAACGGCATGGGCGGCGTGGACGATGCCCCTGGCCTGGGTCACCGCGTCACCATCTTCGACCTCAAGGGCAACCAGGTCAGCCAGTTCGGCGACAAGAATGAGGGTGAAGGCCCCGGACAGTTCATCGCCCCTCACGGCATCGCCGTCGACTCTCAGGGTTCCGTCTACGTCGCAGAGGTGTCCTTCACCATCCGCGGCTCCCACATGAACCCGCCCAAGGAACTGCGCTCCCTATCCAAATACACCCTAGCCAAGTAGCAATAAGATGACAGCCACCAGCAGTCAGCCGATGGCTGTCATCCCTTAAATAATCCCTTCCCCCTCGCAAGGGGGGAGGTTAGGATGGGGCCATCTCTCATCAGAGTCATGGCCTCCCAATGCCACCACACCGCATACCCATGTCACTCTGAGTGAAGCGAAGGGTCTCATTACCGAGCAACGAGATTCTTCGCTAACGCTCAGAATGACAGAGCTAAGAACCACCAAACCACCAAACCCAACTGGAGGGCGCCAACCTTGCCTGATTCCGGCGAAACAACCACAGTCCAATGGGATTCGGCCTTAGAGGCCATCGAACGCTGCTATGAATTGGGTTGGACCGATGGACTGCCTGTGGTCCCACCAACCGAGCAACGGGTTGGAGAATTCATCGAGCGTTCCGGCCGCCCCGCCGAAGAAGTTGTCGGTGAGATACCGGAGCGTCGGCGCGAGATAACCGTGGCCAAGGTAGCCGCAAACGCAGTTATGGCCGGCTGCCTTCCTGAGTACATGCCCGTGGTCTTGACCGCCACGGAGGCGATGCTCGACCCGGTCTTCAACCTGGTAGGGCCTTCATCCAGCATGGGTGGTTCGGCAATCTTGTCCATCGTGAACGGCCCCATTTGTAAAGAGTTGAATATCAACTCCCGTAACAACCTGTTTGGCCCCGGCAACCGGGCCAATGCCACCATCGGACGCGCCGTCAGGCTGATCCTGATGAACGCCTGCGCCGCCATACCCGGAGTCTTTGACCGGAGTGTCATCGGCCACCCTGGAAAGTACACCTACTGCATCGCGGAAGCCGATCAGGACACCCACTGGACGCCCCTGCATGTGGAACGCGGGTTCACCGCTGACCAGAGCACGGTCACCGTGTTTGCCGGTGAATCACCCCGCCAGGTCCGGGCCGTTGGTCACCCTGAACCCATCTTGCACGCCCTATCGGATGCGGCATCCAGCCTGGGCACCAACATGTCCACCTCCGGTTCCGTTGGAGACACCGGTATCGGGATACGCCAGGGCCAGATCGTTGTGACCATTGCGGGCAACTCCCAGCTCTGGAAGGACTGGACCAAAGCCCAGGTGAAAGAATTCATCTTTGACCGTTGTCAAAGGTCTGTCGCCGACCTCAAAACGGCAATGGTCCTGAAGGGCGACCCCGAATCCGGTGACGCAGAAACAATGATCAAGCTCATCCCTGAGCCTGACGATATACTCCTAATCTTTGCCGGTGGTGAAGAATCCAACATGTCTTCGGTGATCCCCAGTTGGGGTCCCAAGGTTGGCAGCACCGCCGTAACCAAACTAATCAGATAGCTGGGAGACAAAGCGTGGCAAGCGACAAGAAATATTCACTGAAGGGCCATATGCTGTCCGCCTGCAACTGCGACTGAGGTTGTCCGTGTAATTTTGGGATACCCTCGTCCTTTGGAAATTGCGAAGGCGTCTACATGTGGCATGTGGAATCAGGGAATTACGACGGAATCTCATTGGACGGGGTGACCTTCGGCCAATTTGGCCTTTATCCCGAAGCCATACACCTGGGCAACGGAACGGTGTTCGACGTCATTAACGAGCGTCTTTCTCGGGAACAACGGCAAGCGGTGGAGACCCTCCTGACTGAAGAGGTACCCTTCAGCGTGTTCCACGATCTGGCGCCCACATTCCTTGGTTTCCAATATCTGCCGATGGAGTTTAATGTGGACGGCATCCACAGCAGCCTCAAGATACCCGGCGTCTTGGATCTGAAACTGGACGCCATGAAGAACCCGGTGACCGGGGACGACGAACTGGCCACCCTCACCAAGCCTACCGGTTTCACGGCCAACGTCTCGGAATTGTGCAATGCGGCCACCTTCACCTTCGAAGTGGGCGGCAAATCTTACGACCACAGCGGAAAATGTGGGGAGTTCTGCCCCTTTGAATATTCCAACTAAGCCCTTGGCTGAATAGCCAAGTCACAAACGATTATTCCGTTGCTTTTTCATTCCGAGATTGCGACAATCCAAACAGCTACTCATTGAGCGTCGCTAAATGGCGCAGAGAGAGGGGACTAAATGGCCCAGAGCGAACATGTACTAGTGAACCCGGTTACCCAACCCGTGATTGCACCTTTTGACGGAGCGCCCCGATTGGCCAGCCTGGCTGGCACCCGTTTGGGGATAATAGATGACAGCAAGCGCAATGCCGATGTCCTCTTAGAGGAATTGGCAGAGGTGCTGAAAACCCGCTACGAGATCACAGAGGTCCATTGGCACCGGAAGCCCAGCGCCTCCAAGGCCGCAGACCCTGAAGCCCTGAAAGAGCTGACGGGGAAAGTAGATTCAGTGGTCATCGCGATAGGTGATTGAGGCTCCTGCAGTGCGTGCAGTGTGCACGACGGAATTCACGTGGAGAACGCTGGCATCCCTTCAGCCACCATCTGCACCGACCGGTTTGTACCGACGGCCCAGGGTATGGCGAGGATGTGGGGAGCGCCCGATTACCCGACCATATTCACCCCTCATCCCATAGAGAATATGGACCGACCCGCCCTGAAAGCCAGAGCCGAAGAGCTGGCTCCCCAGGTGGTTCGTGTCCTGACCGGAGAGGGTTAAGCTCCGGTTATTCGCAGAGAACAAAAAGCCCCCTGAACATTCAGTTCATGGGGCTTTTTTTGTTTGTCCGGTTGTGAAGTCGTCTTTATGCCAATTCTCGCCTGAGATCAGGTGGCAGCAGGTTGGCAATCAAATCCTCGATGGGATAAGACTCGTTACAGGCAGCGCAGTTCAATGTGCCGGTTACGACATCGTCGCCGTCTTCCGCCTCGATCTGCAACTCCAGATCACCTTTGCACACGGGGCAGGCCAGTATCTGCATCAGGTCTTTCTTCATAGAGACTCCAATCCGGTCTGATTAGGACACCAACGCGTTTTCCAGCAGGCCGTCCAGCACGTCTGACAATCCTATCACCACAACGCCGGTCACCAACAGAGCCGTGGTTCCCGTTAGACGGCTTAGCAGCCGCTGCCAGCGGGAGTCGGGCAGTTCCGGTTCTTCCGGATAGGTGTTCTGACGCATGAACCGCACCACGTAGAACATGTACAACACCAGTACTATCTTCACCACCAACACTGCCACATAAGGACTGGTCACAACGTCCTCGGTCAGCCTTGAGGCAGACAGGATCACACCGGTGAGCAGCAGCACGGCAATGGCGGTGCTCACCAAACCCCGGAACTCCACCCCGATGGCGCGGTTAGTTTCCGGCGGTAGTCCGCGAGCATGTTGAAGGGCCGGCCTCAGCACCATCAGGTAAAAGATACCGCCGCCGACCCAGGCCACCGCCGCCAACGCATGCCCCCAGCGGATGGCCAATAATATCCAGTCTAAAACGTTCATGGAGTTTTGAGATAAGGCTTCAGGCCAACCCTAGGACGCCGAGTCTCCAAGTAACGCCCGGACCTGCCGAACTATTTCTTCTGTCTTGAGTGTGCTGATCTGGGTGGCGACCACGTTACCGTCCATTCCAATGAAAAACGTCGTTGGGAAATATTCCAACTCATAAGCCTCTGCGATTCGCGCCAAACGATCAGTGGCAAAGTTGAAGGTAAGCCCAAATTCCTCAATGAAGTTTCTAGCGTCTTCTTCTGAATCGATACCCTGGGGGACATAGAGCCCCAAGATTCGGACTGGCTCGTCTTTGAGTTCCTGCCAGGCAGCCTCAAAAGCGGGCATTTCCTCGCGGCAGGGAGGACAGCTGGGATACCAGAAATTCAGGACTACAGCCTGGTTCTTGACCTCTTCTGACAGCCGGAAAATATCACCGTTGAACTGGACGACCTCAAAGTCTCTGGCGGTCTGCCCCGAGCCGCCACAGGCAGTCAACAGCACGATGACCAGGAAGGCAAATATGAGGGTTATCTTGCTTATGGAAATGAGATTCACTGATGAGTCTATGTTACGTGTATCCGGTGAGTGGTTCCTGAGGGCGCAGCCACCATTCTATCGACGGCCCAAAGTCGGGTCAATCTGAAGGTGGCGCTCGGGTAACGTGACCAACGTCACAGTGGACACGGCTCGCAAATCACAGAACTCTTTGCCGCGTCGGAGTAGATTTAAATCAGGAACACGTTAAGGGAGGCCCACCATGACTACTACGGAATTGGCCAGACTCTCAGATCTACTCAGGATCCACGAACTAAGCAAATCGGGCGGGACATTCATACCATTCCCAACCAGATGAGGCCCATGGCCTTCACAACCTCCTTTTCAAGAGAAAGGCTCACCTTTCCGCAGAAGGATGGGCCTTTCTTTTTTCAGGGTCTTGCCTTCGGACTGGTTCTCGGGCACAGTATCCTTGATTTCTAGAAGGGACCAAGCACAGACAATAAGGAGACCGCCATGCGTCTTGAGAACAAAGTAGCCCTGATCAGCGGCGGCGCCCGCGGAATGGGTGCAGTGGAAGCCAAACTATTTGCGGAAGAGGGAGCCAAGGTAGTCATCGGCGACATGCTTGAGGATGAGGGTCACAAGACCGAAGCCGAGATCAACGAGGCCGGCGGCGAGTGCGTCTTTGTTCCTCTGGATGTCAGTGACGAGGACGCCTGGCAGAAGGCGGTTGCCGAGGCTGTCTCCCGCTTTGGCAAGTTGGATATCCTGGTCAACAACGCCGGTATCTACCGGGCCCACAACGTCGAAGAGACATCATCGGACGAATGGGACCAGATCATGGACATCAACGCCAAGGGAGTGTTCCTGGGCACCAAGCACACCATTCCAGTGATGCGGCAAAATGGCGGCGGTTCCATAGTGAATATCTCATCGGTGGCCGGTCTGGTGGGAAGCCGCGTAACCTCCGCATACAACGCCTCAAAAGGGGCGGTTCGTCTACTGACCAAGTCCACTGCCATCCAATACGCTGCAGAAGGCATACGGGTAAATTCCGTACACCCCGGGACCATAGAAACACCCATGACTGAGGGGTTCTTGGCTGATGACGAGAAGCGTGCTGACCGGCTGAACCGGACTCCCCTCAAGCGTCTGGGTCGGCCGGAAGATGTGGCCTACGGAGCGCTATACCTGGCGTCCGACGAATCATCATTCGTAACCGGCTCAGAACTGGTCATAGACGGAGGAAGAACAGCAGAGTAGTAGCTTTCAGGAAGAAATCCCATCCCCCACGCATGGGGGAGGGTTAGGGTGGGGGCTAATTCCCCTGATGAAGCTCTTCTCAGCGAAAGACAACCCCCATCCTAACCTTCCCCCTGAAGGGAGAAGGGACTCTTCTTTCCTTCTGGGAGATAAGCGTTGGTGGAAAACATAAAGAGCCCAGTCCTTCTCGGAGAAGGACTGGGCTCTTTTAAGTGGCTTGGTAATGAGATTAGCGGCCCATGGCGTAGGCGTCGCGGCGTGGGTCGGCGCCTCCGTTGCGACTGCCGGTCTCTTGATCGACGTGGATGGCACATACACAACCCATGCGGTATGTGAAATCTTCCCAGACTTCGACGTTATGTCCCCGACCGCGAAGCTCCTCGATCACATCTGGGTCGATGCGGCCTTCCAGTCCCACGAACCCAGGGTTGTAAGCGTGGGGCCAGAAGGAGTTGGGGAAACCCCAGGATGAAACGCGGGGCGCTTCAATTGCTTCCTGGGCTTCCATTCCGAACTCGACGACGTTCAGGAACAGCTGGACCATGGACTGGGGCTGAACATCTCCGCCCGGCGTGCCAAAGGGCAGCAAGACTTTGCCGTCTTTCATGGCCAAGGCCGGATTGGGGGTCAGCCTTGGTCGCTTACCCGGCTCCAAGGAGCTGGGGTGTTCGTGGTCCAACCAGGACTGGGAACCGCGCCCGGAGACTATGAAGCCCAGACCCGGCACGATGGGGTTGTAGGCGATCGTGTCACTTGGCGTGGCTGAGAAAGCGTTGCCCCAGCGGTCCACCACGGCGGTGTAACTGGTGTCTGCCTGCATGCCGCCGGCCACCGGCTCGGGTCGGGCCGGTTTGCCGTTGGGTGATTCCATGCCCTGGTGTTTCCACGGATTGCCAGCCACCGGCATCTCCGGGAAGGCTCTCTTCATGTCGATGGTTGCTCGGCGTTCTTCAGCGAAGGACTTCGATAGCAGACCTTCTATGGGTACGTTCACAAAATCAGGGTCGCCGAAGAATGCTTCCCGGTCGCTGAGGGCCAGGTTGAAAGCTGCCAGCAAGGAATGGATGTAATCAGCGCTGTTGTGGCCCATTCCCTTCAGGTCCATGCCTTCTAGTATCTGCAATGCCTGGATGCTCACCGGGCCCTGGCACCAGGGGCCGCAGGTGTAGACGTCGATCCCCTTGTAGGTACCGTGGGCCGGTGGGTTGACACCAACGTGGAAATCGGCCAGGTCTTGCATGGTCAGCAGGCCGCCGTTCTCCTGGTGGAACTTCACCATCTCCTCAGCGATCTCTCCCTTATAGAAGAAATCCCTGGCGGCTTGAATGGCTTCTTCACGGCCTTTGGAAGCGTTCTTCTGCTCAACCTCGATCAAGCGCCTGAAGCTGCGGGCCAGATCTTTCTGTACCAGAATCTCACCCTCTTTGAAGGGGCGACCGCCAGGGTAGAATATCTCGGTGGTGGAAGGCCACATGGTCTGTTCGTCAGACTCGTGAGCTATGCCGTCTCCGACTGACTTGGCAAAATATGCGGCCAGGGTGGCTGGAACGGGAAAGCCGTTCTCCGCCAGTTCCATGGCGGGGGTGACAACTTGTTCAAAGGTCATGGTGCCGTAAAGTTTCAGGGCGGTCAGCCAGGCGTCCGCTCCTGCTGGGGTCACTGTGCGGGGGATGCCTGGTGGCAGGTCACCGCCGTACTTGGCCAGGTAGTCATCGATGTTGGCTGCTTTGGGCCAGCGACCGAGGCCACTGATCTCCATTGTCTCGTTCTTCTGGGCATCATGGACGATGATCGGGGCCACGCCGCCAAAGTTGGTCCACTGCGGCAGCACAACGTTCAGGGTGATGCCAGCCGCCACACCGGCGTCAGTGGCGTTCCCTCCCTGCTCCAGAATGCGGTAACCTGACGCTGTAGCCAGGTAATGACCGGCCGTGACCATATGTGTCGACCCAGCAACTGTGGGACGGTAGGACTTTATTCCAATTGCCACGATGCACCCCCTAAGTGACGTCTTTATTCCGAAAGGAAGCATGCCTGAATAGGCACCTTCTATTGCAGGGAATGATACGGAGGGGCCAAGGGGGTGTCAATACGATTGGGCAGGCATCGGTGCGGACAAGCAGACTGGCCGGAAATGAACAAACGACGGCCCCC
>PCAH01000162.1 GCA_002730485.1 Dehalococcoidia bacterium
CAGGGCTTCCTCCACCCCATCACCGTATAGGTGGGGTTGGACCAGGCTGTGCACTGGTACTCCCGTTCCCCTTTCAGGAAGTTCAGATAGAGAGGGTTGTTGTAGAACCGGGCACCCTCAGAGTTTTCCGGCGCCAGGAGCTTTTGGAACAACTCGTGGGACTCCTTCCTGGTCAGGAACATCTCTTGGTCAGGTGCATCTTCAAAGTCGAACCCGGGAGAGATCATCGATCCCTCCACGCCCATGTCGTTGACCAGGCGGAACATTTCGTTGAGGTCGCCAACGTCGCTGGTGCGGAACACCGTGGAGTTGGTGCAGACACGGTAACCCCGGTCCAGGGCTGATTGGACGGAGTCAACGGCTTTTTTGAAGACCCCTTCCCGGTCAACAGACTCGTCGTGCTTCTCTTCCATCCCGTCCAGGTGGACCACCCAGCATAGGTACTTGGATGGGGGTATCTTGTCCATCACCCTGTCCAGCAACAGCCCGTTGGTACAGCAGTAGATGAAATACTTTTCTGCGATGAGAGTATTGATGATCTCATCTATCCTTGGGTGGATGGTGGGCTCACCACCGGCTATGGACACTATGGGCGCTCCGGATTCGCGGACTGCGGCCAAGGCTTCTTCCACAGGCGTCATCTTGTCCAGAACCGGCTTGTACTCGCGGATGCGACCACAACCGATACAGGCCAGGTTGCACATCTCCAGCGGCTCAAGCATGGTCACCAGCGGGAAGCGTTTTTTCCCTTTGAGTTTGTTTTTGAGCAGATAACCAGCCAGTCGTGCCGAAAGCTCCAACGGCCGTTTGGCGCGTTTTTTCCCCTGAGCTTGCTTGGGTTCTTTAGTAGTAGCCATATCGTAAAACCTTATCGGTCAGCGAATTCCAGTCGGATTGATGCGGACCCTATTTGATGTTGAGTCCGTTCGTGGGTTTTGGACTAATACTCTCTGCGGGCGAGAAAATCCACCAGATCTTCGGCCTCAGTCTGCGCCCACCTGGGTAGAGAGACCGGTTTGAGCGCTTCCAGAGCCTTGGCAGCAGCGGCTTCAGTGACCCTCTGGGCGTGTTCCTGGGAGCCAACCTCATCAAGGACAGCCAACACCCGTTGCACGTCATCCTCTTCGAGTTCTTCTTGGCCATAGATACGGAGCAGGTCATCCATGGCGTGGCCGCTGGCGCGTTCTAGGGCGAACACCACCGGATAGGATTTCTTCCTGCGTCGGATGTCGTTGCCAGTGGCCTTTCCCAGGGTCTCCTGGTCGCCCCAGATGCCGAGATAATCATCCCTGATCTGGAACGCCTGACCCAGGTGGTTGCCAAACTCGGCGAACGCTTTGACTGTGGCGGCGTCATCAGTTGCCAGAAGAGCGCCGATCTGGAGAGAGGATCGGATCAATGCTCCGGTCTTGCAGGCGATCATGTATAGGTACTCGTCGGCTTTGATGTCGGTACGCGACTCGAAGTCGAGGTCCATGCACTGGCCTTGAATCATCTCAAGGTAGCTTTCAGTCAAAATGGTAGAGACTTGAACCGCAGTGTTGGGCGGCACGTCCCTTTCAGATACACCCAAGAGAGACAGGTCACCGGTACATTGCATGGCGTTGCCGGACCAGATGGCCTTGGGTATTCCCCAGAGGTGCCAGACCGTCGGCTGGTGGCGCCGTTCCACGTCCTGGTCTTGGATATCGTCGTGAATCAACGAGAAATTATGTATCAACTCTAGGGCGGCGGCCGCAGGCAGGGCCTTGGAATAGTCGTCGGCTAGAGCGTCGCAGGCAAAGAGGCAGAGGGTGGGGCGGAGGGCTTTACCCTGGGTGGCAGAGGTATCGACTGGTTCACCTTCTTGATCGACCCAGCCGAGGTGGTAGTGGAGCAAGCGGTAGGTCTCTGAGTCGTCGGCAACAGGCACGACCCTATTCAGCTCCTGTTCCACCGAGCTCTTATATCTGGAGAACATGCCCGGAAGCGTCGTCCCCGAGTCTGTACTCACTGTAAATACTCCCTAGCCAGACGATGGCTGAAATGCTAGCAAAGCACTTTGGATAGTGTCAAATGAATCAGGCCTGAAGTGGGCACGATTCTGACCGTTATTCCCTAGTCGTTTACAAGAAAGAATCAGCACGGTCCAAATTCGGCTTATCCTATGGTAGACCTTTGTGCCTGAGCGCTGACTGTGCGCACTGGACGGGAATTGGTATAATTACCGCGTTGTTGTAGGTCTTTGGGCACGGTGGCAAAAAAGTAGTTGAAAAATTGGCAAACAGGGCGTTGAATCTGAGTGTCTATTCGTAGTCTAGATCTGTAATCGGGTTTATCAGAAAGATTAAAAACTTTGATACCCTGATTTTTCGGTGTAATGACCAGGCACGGTTTAGCCTCGACAAAAAACGTCAAAAAATCATTTGACACATCTGCCACATTAGTTTATATTTCTTCCTTGTAATGAATGTTACATAAGGGGTGCAACGAGCCTGGGATTTGCCCATGCCCGTCGCGCCCCATTCATGTAACCGAGAAATATGGGTTCTCAACACCTTCGAAAGCGAACAAAATTTGAAATTCCCTAAGGAGGAGCACATGGCTGAACAGGATATTGCCTTGATGTCGCATCTTATGCGCCGCGCCGGTTTCGGAGCGAGCCGTGACGAGATCGAAGCCAAGGCAGCCCAAGGTTATGACAGTGTAGTGAAAGAATTGCTCAATCCGGAGACCCAGGAAGCAGTCGACGAAGATCTGCTCTATCGCTACAACCCTTCATACTATGAAGCCGCTGCCATCGAGAACAACGTGCAGCAATGGGTCTGGCGAATGATCAACAGCCCCAGGCAGCTTCAAGAGAAGGTTGCCCTCTTCTGGCACATGATCTTCTGTGCTGGCCATAGCAAGATCGACAGTGGCCAGGAAATGGGTCTGATGGTAGACATCTTCCGCCATCAAGGAATGGGTAAGTTCGACGACCTCCTACTCGCCCTTTCCACCAACCCTGGCATGATGTATTACCTGGACAACACCGAGAGCCACAAGACCAACCTCAATGAAAACTATGGTCGTGAGCTTCTCGAGCTCTTCTCCCTGGGTGTAGGCATGGACGAAGCCTTCAACTACAGTGAAGACGACGTCAAAGCATGCGCCAGGGCGTTCACCGGATGGAACATCGCTCCCCCCTATCCTCCGTTCCCCCATGGCCGCAGTCCTTGGGAGTTCCGGTTCGACCCAGCTGACCACGACACCCAGGAAAAGACTTTCTTGGGCCAGACTGGTAACTGGAACGGCGATGACATCATCGAGATCGTCTGCAAGCAGCCGGCCACGGCCCGCTTCGTTGCACGTCACCTTTACAACTTCTTCGTAGCTGACGAGCCACAGATTCCCGCCTGGCGGCTGACCCCGCCCCGGGACCAAGTGGCCATCGAAGCCATGGAGAAGGCATACTGGGAGTCCGACCACTCCATCAAGGCGATGTTGGAAGTACTCTTCACCTCCGACTTCTTTAAGGATGAGGCGGTCCGGTACGCCAAGGTCAAGAACCCCACAGAGATGGTTGTCAGCCTGCTCCGCATGACAGGAGAGTTCAAGGGATACAAGCCTGGTCTGTTCGACTACTCCCAGGAGCCCAAATATATGGGCATGGACCTGATGAATCCTCCCACAGTTGAGGGTTGGCACACTGGCCGCGAATGGATCGACAGCGGCACGCTGGTTGAGCGCATCAACTTTGCTTCCGACATCCTCGGCAACACCGAGCTTGAGGGAGTTCAGTCATTGGTGAACCGTCTCATGGGATTGGGCGACAAGCTAACCCCTGAGCAGTTCGTTGATGGCTGTCTAGATTTGACCGGCCCTGTTGTCCTGACACCTGACACAATGGGTCAGTTGATTTCCCACGCAACCCAAGAGGGCGAATTGGCCCATGGCACCGACGCCGAGAAATCTGATTTCACCCGCCGAACCGGCGAGATGTTCCAGATGATCGCCGCCACCGCTGAATTCCAGTTCGAGTAAATCTTCCGGCCAAAAAATGCTGGGCGCCTAACTCTCGATATACGTAAAAATACTAGGAGAAATCATGGTTCAAACGAAAAAAGATCCCGTCTTGGCAGTTCTTTCCCTGTCCGGCGGTAATGATGGCCTAAACTGTGTCATCCCCCGCAATAATGGTCACTATCGGGACGCCCGCCCCACCTTGGCGGTTCCTGAAGACCAGATCATACCGATCACCGATGAGTTGGGTCTTCACCCGACCATGGGTCCTTTGAAGAAATACTGGGACGAAGGTAAATTGGCCGTCTTCGTTGGTATCGGATACCCCACACCCAGCTACTCCCACTTCCGCTCCATGGACATCTGGCACACCTGTGAGCCGGAAGCCATTGGCATCGAGGGTTGGTTGGGCCGGGCCACCAAGCAATTGGACCCGAACTCCGACAACGTATTGACCGCCGTTAACTTCGGCCGTGGTCTTCCTCGAGCTTTGGTCATGGACGGTGTCCCCGTTGCCTCCGTTGGTAACCTGGAGACCTATGGCCTGCTCACCGGCATCGAAGGCGAGAACCAGCGGAACGACGCGCTCGACGTGTTCGGTCGCATGTATGCTCCTGCCGTCGGTACCGGCGCAGTCATGGACTACATCCACCAGACCGGCACCGACGCCCTCAAGGGCGCCGACATCCTGTCCACGGCACCGGACAAGTACTCTTCCAGCGTTGAGTACTCTCCCACCGCCATCGGCCAGTACATGAAGAACATTGCACAGACCCACTTCGCCGGATTCGGCACGCGGGTGCTGTACACCACTTCCCCGTACAACGGCTTTGACTCCCACGCCAACCAGGCCCAGGCCAATGCAGGTCTGTTGACCGATGTTTCCAACACCGTCGACAACTTCATGACTGACCTGCGCGAGCACGATGCCAGCGACGAAGTAACACTGCTTCTGTTCAGTGAGTTCGGCCGCCGCGTCATCGACAACGGTTCCGGCACCGACCACGGTGCAGCCGGCGTTGCCTTCGCAGTGGGCGAACACGTCAAGGGCGGCATCTACGGCACCTATCCTTCCCTTGAGCCTTCCCAGCTAGAAGAGGGTGGCAACCTGAAGTTCAACCTGGACTTCCGGTCTGTCTACTCCACCATCTTGGAAGACTGGTTCCAGTTGGACGCAGAGCCGATCGTCAACGGCAACTTCGAGCGGACCAAGTTCTTCGCTTAAACAGCCAAGACAACGCTTGCATGTAACGCATTGATTCGTTGGGCTGCTACAAGCGGCCCAGTGAATCAATCGACCCAAGACACTAAGAGGTAAATAAATATGTCAACGCATCTATTCGGCCTAACCAGCCGAACGTACAAGCACAGCCATTCCGTTGGCCGGGCAGAATTTGCCGGAACGGGTTTCCGTAACCCGACCGATCTGGCAATCAGCCCCGACGGCACGGTGTATGTTTGCAACCGTTCCTATGAGAACCGCCCAGATGGCGTCCACGTAACCGTGGTCACCCTGGACGAGGAATACGTCACAGAGTTCGGCGCCTACGGCGAGGCCGACGGCGAATTCATGTGGCCGACCTCCATCGCTCTGGACAGCAAGGGTAACGTCTACTTGGCTGACGAGTGGTTGAACCGCATCAGCAAATTCACCAGCGATGGTGAGTATGTCAGCAAATGGGGCACCGCCGGTTCCGGAGACGGCGAACTCAACGGACCTGCCGGTATCCAGATTGACGCCGACGACAACATGTATGTCGTGGACGCTGGTAACAGCCGTGTCCAGAAGTTCAGCATCGATGGCAAGTACATCAGCCAATTCGGCTCCAAGGGCAGCGAAGACGGACAGTTCAACATGCCCTGGGGTATCGCACTGGACAACGACGGTCGTATCTATGTCGCCGACTGGCGCAACGACCGCATCCAAATCTTCTCTGCCGAGGGCAAATGGGAAGCTTCCATTGGTTCCACCGGCAGCGGAATCGGCCAACTCAACCGCCCAAGTGGCGTCACAGTGGACAAGGATGGCGACATCTACGTCTCTGACTGGATGAATAACCGCGTCCAGGTATTCGCTCCCGACGGACGCTACATCACCCAGTTCCTGGGTGAGGCCGAGCTCTCCAAGTGGGGCCGCGACAAGTTGGCTTCCAACCCGGACATGATCCGGCAGCGGTCGCTGGCTTTCGCCAACCAACCTGGCTTTGAGCAGAACCTGAGCCATCCCTGTGCAGTCAAGATCGATCCAGATGGCAAGATCGTCATTATTGACCACACCCGGAACCGCCTCCAGGTTTACATCAAAGAGGAAGAACCGGCGCTGGTCTAAACAGCACCAACAAGCAAAAGCAAAAAGAGAGTCCTTCGTCAGAAGGACTCTCTTTTTTGTTCTTCATTAAACCCTGATCGAGGATATCGAGTGGGAACCTACTCCGTACCCTCAGGCATCCCGCCGTCGATCCAAGCCACAACCTCGTCAACTTCTTCCTTGGATAGGAACGGGCCGCGCAAAGGCATCTTGCCTGATGTTCCAACTGCCCTTGCCAATGACTTGACCAAGTTGGTCTCCCTGGCTGGTATTCCAGGCTCAATGGAGCGGAGCCCAGACAAAACCGACTCCTGCAACTCCTGAGCAGTTTCCCAGTAATAGGCATGGATGCCAGGCAACGGCTCTCTCCCCCAGCGCGCAATCCAACGGGCCATGATTCCGTCCAATATCTCTTTCACTCTGGGCCAGTAAACTACTTGTACTTCTTCGGACTCTTCACTCATCGTTTCAGCTCTTTTGATTAGTGTTAGTGCACTCTGTGCTAGACAGGGTGTTCGTTCACAGATTCTCTGTGGAGCAGTTCCAGGGAATGGGGTATGACGGGCATCACTACATCCAAACACTCCCGCACCGCCTTGGTGCTGCCTGGCAGTGTGATTATCAGTGTGTTGCTCCGGATACCAGCAACCGACCGGCTGATCATGGCCATCGGCGTGAATTCCAAGGTCTTGGCTCGCATAGCTTCCGCCATCCCTGGCACTTCTTTATCCAGCACTGCCAAGCAGGCTTCAGGAGTGACGTCATACCGGCCAAGTCCGGTCCCGCCTGTGGATATGATCAGGTCCACGTCGCCGGCATCAGCCCACTCGATCAACTTTGCTGAGATGGTGTCCCTATCATCGGTCACAATCTCATAGCGGACTACCTGGAATTCTTCGCCTTCAAGCAGTTCTTTGATCGCTTGTCCGCTGCTGTCGTCGCGGTTGCCTTGGGAGCCTGATGTGCTGACTGTCAACACGGCTAATCCGAACATGGCGTCCTCCGATGGAAATGATACCACAGGCAGGGGATGTGACTGGCTATAATTGGTGTTGACTGGTCTCGTTGACAAGGAAAAGGGCAGAATCTATAGTCTCAAGGCGAACCGTATCGAGCCGCGGCATCGGCGCCGCGCTCCAATCGCCACTCCGAGAGGATTAATTACCTTTGAGTTCAGACCCTAACTGTGTCTTCTGTAAGATCAATGCAGGCGTAGAACCGGCAAGGTACCGCTATTTGGACGACGACCTGATGGTGATAGTGAACAAACTCACCTGGGTCCCGCTCATGTTACTGGTGATGCCCCGCAAACACATGAGCCAGATAGAGTTGTGGAGCAGTGAATTGCTGACCCGCATGGGAAATATCGCGGTGGATATGGGCGCTATGTATTCCCCTGGCGGTTTCCGCATCCTTTCAAACTTCGGTCGTGACGGCATGCAGAGCCAGGCTCACGGCCACATCCACGTTATCGGTGGAACAAGCCTGGGCCCGTACGCTTAGACTAGCAAGCTTAGACCTTCTACCGGCACATTTAAGAAATACCCCTTAGGAGCAATTGATTTTGGCTGAGACGATTCTTTACGAGAAAAAAGGCAACATCGTCACCATGACCCTGAACCGGCCCGACTCCCTGAACGCAATCAACCGGTTGCTGCGTCAGGAGTTGGCAGACGCGATCATGGAGTTTGATGGTGATCCAGAGGCTTTTGTTGCTGTGATTACCGGCGCAGGTCGGGCCTTCTGCTCTGGCCGTGACCTGAAAGAACGGGCTGATGACAATGCCCAAGGCGTCCAGGCCAAGGCCTCCGCCAGCATGACCAAAGAGAGTCCGTTCATGTGGCCGCGCACTTGGAAGCCCATGATCGCCGCTGTGAACGGTTTTGCCCTGGCCGGTGGTTGGTCTATCGCCCAGATGTGCGACCTGCGTATTGCGTCTGAGGAGGCGAAATTGGGCATATCTGAGACCAAGTGGAGCCTTCTGCCTCCCTTCGGTTCCATTCTATCCAAGCAGATTCCATTATCGGCCGTGCTGGAGTTGGTGCTGACCGCCCAGCCGGTGACCGCCCAGCGAGCCTACGACATGGGGTTCCTGAACAAGGTTGTGCCCGCCGGAGACCTGATGGAAGAAGCCATGACAATGGCCCAGCAGATAGCGGACAACGCACCCCTGGCGGTGCAGACCTTCAAAGAACTGGCCTACCGCGGCCTGAACATGTCCAACCAAGACATCTCAGCCTTGACCTATCAGATGTACGACGCCCTCCTGTTAACCGAGGACTCCAAAGAAGGCCCCAAAGCCTTCGCCGAGAAACGGAAGCCGGAGTGGAAGGGTCGCTAAGCACGCACTAATTGGCTTGCTGCATTAGGATTTGAAAAACCCCTCTCCAAGCAGGAGAGGGGTTTTTCGTCTTTTTAAGCAAAGGCGGCATTCCAGACGTTCGCCCAAAATCTACAAACAGTAATTGCGGCACTTATGAAAATGTCATCCTGAGTGAAGCGAAGGATCTGCCGGACTTCATGAAACGAGCCACGCTTCTGTACAAGTAAAGCCCTAGTTTCGAGAAGCCCGGTAGATTCTTCGCCGCTGCGGCTGGCTCAGAATGACAATGTGGTAGAGAGGCTGTTGTTGCGGGCAAGGTTCTTATAGCTGATACTCAGGCAGCCGGAGCAATTGCTTGGCGATGACCAAGCGCAAGACTTCATTAGTTCCCTCGCCAATGATCATCAACGGGGCGTCACGATAGTACCGCTCCACCGGCAGGTCTTTGAGGTACCCAACACCGCCGTGTACGCGCATGGATTCCATGGCAACTTCCAGGCAGACCTCACTGGCGAACAGCTTGGCCATGCCGGACTCCAGGTCCACACGCTGTCCAGTGTCTTTCTTGGCTGCGGCGTCGTAGACCAATAGCCTGGCCGCCTGGATCTTGGTGGCCATGTCGGCCAGCTTGAGTTGGATGGCCTGGTGATCTGCGATGGGTTTGCCGAAGGTCTCCCTCTGTTGTGAGTATTTGATGGCGGCGTCAAAGGCGGCTTGAGCCACACCCACGGCGCGGGCGGCGACGTTTATGCGGCCTGTTTCCAGTCCGCTCATAACCATGCCAAATCCAGCACCCTCTTCCCCACCGACCAGGTTCTCCTGGGGCACTGCGAAGTTGTCGAAATTCAGTTCACAGGTGTCGAGGCCACGGTATCCGAGCTTATCCAGGTCACGCCCAACTGTGAACCCTTCACCGCCCTTTTCCACCACGAAGCAGCTGATTCCCTTGTGCTTCGGTTCCATTTCCGGGTCGGTGCGGGCCAGCAGGCAGAACACATCACCGTAGCGTCCGTTGGTGATGAACATCTTGGTGCCGTTGATGGCGTACTCTTCTCCGTCCTTGGTGGCGGTGGTCTGGAGGTTGGCCATATCGGTGCCGCCGCTGGGCTCGGTGAGAGCCAGTCCTCCCCGCTTGCGACCTGATGCCAGGTCAGGCAGGAACTGCTGCTTCTGCTCTTCCGTCCCGTAATGGGTCAGAACGTAGGTCAGGATGTGGTGGGTGCCAATGGCCCCGCTGAGGGTCATAAATCCTTTGCTGAGTTCTTCAAATATGGTGGCAAAGGTCGTGTAGTCCAGACCCATACCGCCGTACTCTTCCGGCACCGTGATGCCGAACAGACCCAGTTCTTTCATGCGGTCTATCAAGTCATGGGGGACTGTGTCTTCGCGGTCGTGTTCAGCGGCCACCGGCTCGACTTCGCGTTTCACAAAGTCGCGCACCATATTCACGATTTGGGCTCGGGCCTCGGGAGGTGTAGTCGTCAACGGGGTCTCCTTTCGTCTAGGGCATTTGCTTTGAGACGCAGTCTATCCCAGGGCGAAAAGAAGGGTCAAATCAAGTAGGTTCTCTGTTAGCTGCCGGAAATCGCGGCTTGCGCAGCCGCCAGCCTGGCCACCGGCACGCGGAATGGGGAACAACTCACGTAATCCAACCTAGCCTCGTGGCAGAACACAACGCTTGCCGGGTCTCCACCGTGCTCACCGCAGATACCGATCTCTAAATTGGGCCTTTCCCTGCGGCCAGCCTGGACACCTAGCTTTACCAGCGCCCCGACTCCCTGGGCATCGATAGAAGCAAACGGGTCAATGGGCAAGATCCCTTCGTCGATGTATGAGCGTAGGAATTTGCCTTCGGCGTCGTCACGGCTGAACCCGAACGTCATCTGGGTCAGGTCATTAGTGCCAAAGCTGAAGAATTCGGACTCTTTGGCGATCTCACCGGCGGTCATGGCGGCACGCGGTGTCTCGATCATGGTTCCGAACTTGTAGTGGACTTTGACTTCCAAGTGGGCCTGGACCTGGGAAGCGACCAAGCTCAAATCCTGCCTGAGCCGGTGCATCTCTTCCACGTCTACGGTCAGCGGGATCATGATCTCCGGGCTAACGTGGAGACCCTCTCTCACAAGCTGCGCGCCTGCAGTGATGATGGCTTCGACCTGCATCCGGTAGATGGCCGGGAAGCTCAACCCCAGGCGGCAACCACGGTGGCCCAGCATGGGGTTCGACTCTCGCAGGGAGTCCACCAGTTGTAGAAAGTCTTCTTTGTCCTCAAGTTCAGTTGCCGGAGCGCCCGTTTGGCGCAACTCCATCAATTCCATAAGAAGGGTCTCATAGGGCGGTAGAAACTCATGGAGCGGAGCATCGAGGAGACGGATGATCACCGGACGGTCTTCCATGACCCGTAATATGCCGCTGAAATCACCTGTTTGCAGTTCCTTGACCTGATCTAACGCCTCGTAGAAGTCCTTCACCGGCTGTGGCGCGTTCTCTTCGTTCTCTATACGGAAGACCCGGTCATTGTTCTCCCGACGCCACTCCTCGGCCGACTCGGCATTGAGCAGCATCTGACGGACCGATGGCAAACGCTTTGGATCAAGGAACATATGCTCGGTGCGGCAGAGGCCGATGCCTTCCGCGCCCATTATCAGCGCCTGTTTGGCGTCTGACGGAGTGTCGGCGTTGGCCATGATCCCAAGCCGGCGTGTCTCATCAGCCCAACCCAAAAGCTCCAGGGCCTCAGGCAGGTCTTCAAGACTCGGGTCGGTGGTATCGAGTTCGCTCTGGTACACAGATCCGGATGCTCCATCCATGCTGATGCGGTCACCTTCGTTCACTGTCTTGCCAGCAGCGGTGAAAAAACCACCATCAAGGTCGACCTGGATCGCTTCACAGCCGACGATACACGGTTTACCCAGACCTCTGGTGACTACGGCCGCGTGACTGATAACCCCACCTCGGCTGGTGACCACGCCTACAGATGCGGTGATCCCGTGGATGTCATCGGGTTTGGTTTCTGGACGAACCAGGATCACATGCTGGCCAGCTTGGGCTAATTCAGCTGCTTTGGTGGTATCGAAACAGACCGTGCCGGACGCCGCGCCAGGGGATGCGGGGGCATCTCTGGCGAGAATCAAGTCCTCCAGAACCTCATCCGAAATCTCGTTGGAGAATTGGGGCACCAGCAGGTTGGAAATCTCTTCTGCGTCCACCCTGAGTAGGGATTGGCCTGAGTGATCAGTCCTTCATGGACCATATCGACAGCCGTCTTAACGGCAGAGAGAGCTGTGCGTTTAGCGCTACGAGTCTGGAGCAGGAACAACCGGGCGTTCTCGATGGTGAACTCCACGTCCTGCACGTCGGTGTAGTGTCGTTCGAGATTGTCAGCCAGTTCCATTAGTTAGGTGTAGCACTCAGGCAGAACGCCCTGCAGGCTGAGTATGGGCTCGGGAGTGCGCACGCCGGCTACCACGTCTTCTCCCTGGGCGTTGGTCAAAAACTCACCGTAGACTTTGGGCTCTCTGGTGGAGGGATTCCGTGTGAAAAGCACTCCAGTGCCACTGGTGGGGCCGAGGTTGCCGAAGACCATGGCCATGATGGAGACAGCAGTCCCCATATCGTGGTCGATCTTGTTGTGGTCGCGGTAGAAGATGGCTCTTGGGGTGTTCCAGCTGCGGAACACTGCCTCCACGGCAGCCATAAGTTGTTCCCAGGGGTCTGAGGGAGGCTCCAAGCCAGTGGCGGCTTTGGTCACCGCCTTGAATTGGGCCACAACCTCTTTCAACTGCTCGGTGGTCAATTGGTGGTCCAGGGTCACACCGGCCTTGTCCTTTTGGGCGACCAGGACCTGTTCAAACGGCTCAGGGTCCACATCCATGACCACTTCCGAGTAGATCTGGATGAACCGACGGTAGGCGTCATAGGCCGGACGTGCATCCCCCATCATGGAAGCCAACCCCTCGACTATCTGGTCGTTTATGCCCAGGTTGAGGATGGTATCCATCATCCCTGGCATGGAGATGCGCGCACCGGAGCGGATCGAGAGTAAAAGCGGGTCAGATGGCGAGCCGAAGGTATGCCCAATGGCCTGCTCAAGGTCTTTGATGTTAGTTCTTACAGCTGCTTCAAGTCCATCTGGAAGCGTGTTGTTATGAGTCAGATAATCCCGACAGACCTGGGTGGAGATAACAAAACCTGGAGGGACGGGGAGTCCTAACCGGGTCATTTCGCAGAGGTTGCTTCCCTTGCCCCAAGGAGTTCCGCCATCGTGGCGTCGCCTTCATCAAACCGGTAAGCGAACTTGGCAGCTCGTGTCGTCTGCGTGGTCATGGGCACTTCCTCCCATCGGCCTTTTTCAGGCCCCCGTGGACAAGGCAAACCCTTATCCCAACGAACGGACTATATAACGTGTCGGGGCATTAGACAACCGTGGGCCAAAAGCAAAATGGCCGAACACTCACGCCTAACAGTTACGAAATGCGTCGATGTCTCAGCCATTCCATTACAAATCGCGTTGTATGTTGGCAGGGCCTAAACCAGACCACCTGACACGGTTAGGACGACATAACAGTCAACCTATAGGACGTTAAATCTCGCGGAACTGGGGCTCTGGTTCTGACAGGTCAAAATCATGCGCCCACAGCTCTTCGATCTTGGCCTGGTCTTCGTCAGTTATCTCTGGGGTGTCCACGGCACTCACATACTCGTTGAGTTCGGCCATGGTGGTGATGTTAGGCAGCACAGAGATGATGGGTGTTTGCTTTAGCACGAACTGGATGGCAGATTGGGCCAAGCTCCTGGTGTCCTCTTGGACTAGGAACCGTACCCGGTCAACCTTGCGCATGGCTTCCGTCAGCCACTCGTTCTTGCGGTGGGCTCGGTGGTCGTCCGCATCAAAGACTGGCAGGCCGTTATCGAACTCGCCGGTTAGGATGTTGGATGCGTGAGGGACTCGGGATAGCAGGCCGACGCCCTTTTCTTTGGCCAACTCGATGAATTGCTTGGCTGGGTCCTGCTCCAGCAGGCTGTAGATGACCTGGGAGCTTTTTACCTGGCGCACGCCAATGGAATATTCTCCCTCATCTACCCAGCCGATATCCGGTCCGATGGCCACGCCGAAATAGCGAATCTTGCCCTCAAACTGAAGCTGTTCCAGGGTTTCGAAGAGTTCATCCTTCTCCAGGTCAGCAAGCTTGATGTTGTGTGCCTGGTAGAGGTCGATGTAATCGGTACCTAGACGTTGGAGGCTCTGTTCGCAGGCAAATTTGACGAATTCCCGATCAAACTTCTGTGCTCGTTCTTTGTGCCCGTCCCTGGGAGTGGGATCGTAGATGTCGTAACCAAACTTTGTGGCTATGACCAGGTCGTTGCGCTTGTGGTCGAGGTACTTGGCTATTACCTCTTCACCAAACCCGTCGCCATATGTGTCGGCGGTGTCGAAGAAGTTGATTCCCTGTTCAACTGCGTTCTCAAGGAGGGCCTGTTTGTCGCCGTCCTCGATCTTGCCCCACCAGTTGGTGGCTACGGTCCAAACTCCGAAGCCGACCTCAGATAGCACCAGATCGGTGCCGGGCATTTTGCGAAATTTCATATCAACGTTGTCCTTAAGTCCTAAAGGTCGACCAGACGATTAAAGCAGGAAAGTCTCAAGCTAAGAATGGTCAACCGGGTGTTTTTGTTTAGCCAGCGTTTACTGTCAGCCCGAGGCTGCCCTTAATGTCGTCCACCCGTCGCTGGAATTCGGCATCGTCTAACACCGGTTCCATGTTTCCGAGGCTGACGTCGGACAATACCTCGACCCAGGAGGTGCAACCGCCATATTCCGGCAGGTAGGAGACGGCCACAGGTTTTTCCAGCTTGTAGACGCGGAGCAGCATCACCGAGAGCGGGAGCATGGGCTTCCAATGGAGCCTGGACTGGGCGTAGGCAGTCGTCCAGATGTAATGGGGCTCCAGGTCGTCAACCTTCTCCTGGTCTGAAATCTCCAGCACCTCTTCGGCCTTGGCCCAATAGCTGAAGGTGATCTTTTCGTTGTCTTGGGGTTGTTCCAGCATCTCGCGGAGGGCGGGCTGGTAGGAAGGCTGCAGCAGGTCTTCCTTCTGGTGGAGGAACGTTGGATAGAACAAAAACTCTCTGTGGATAACGCGGAAGTCCTTTCCGTCTTCGTGTATCCCGCCCTTGCGCAATAGGAGTACCTGATCGCCCTGGGCCATAGCTTCCACTGTGATAGCCCATTCTTTCAGCGCCATCTGGCATTTATTGGGTGGCATTTGTTCCAACTCCGTGGCCTGTGGTGATTCCCTTTCTAATTCCTGAGTTTGGGAACGCACCAACGGCTGTTTGATTAGCCTGGTTAAAATCGACGAAATTTGAGGGAGGCACCAGACCGACAGGTACTGATTCCAACTGAATAGAAAGTACTAAATGAGAAGCCACGCGGTCAATGGTATCACCGGCCAAAGATAGGTTCAATTACTGATCGGGATCGAACACCTATTTTGGCTTTGTTGCCGCTGAGGTTAGGCCGCTTGATTAGAACCGGCGGCCATTTCAGACATGATGAACTCTCGGAAGGCGCGTTGAGAGGGAGAGAGGTACCTGTCTTTGGGCTGGATCAAGGTGAGAGGGCGCTGGCAATCCCAATCGACAATATCGAGAATAATCAACATGCCGGCTTTCAACTCGGCGGTGATACCAAGTTTGGAGATGATCCCAATGCCACCACCCGCTGCGGCCGCCTGTTTGATGGCCTGGTTACTGCCAAGCTCTATGGCGATGTTTGGGACGACTTCAAGCTCACGGAACCGTTTCTCGGCCGATTGGCGGGTAGCGGATCCCTCTTCCCTCAGCACAAAGCCAAGATCAGAGACCTGTTTGACGGTGGGGCGTTCCATGAAGGTTGCGGGATGATTTGGAGCAGCAACCATGACAATCTCATCTTCTTGAAGGTCCACCATCTCCAGTTCATTGGTGTGCCCTTCTACATGGTCTCCAACCATGCCCAGATCCATGTCCCGGTCCAATATGCGTTGGATGATGGTTCTGGTGTTGCCGATTATCAATTCGACGTGAATGCCCGGGTATACCTGCCGGAAGCGACCTACGAGTAGAGGAAGCACATATTCGCCCGGGGTTGTGCTGGCTCCCAAGACCAAATGCCCAGACTGAAGGTCTTCCATCTCCTGGACCGTGTCCACAAGCTGGCTGGAAAGGCGAAGATCTGCTGGGAGTAGGCCAGAACCGCTTCACCTGCTTCTGTTATCCGCAGTCCGCGCGGCCGACGGTGAAAGAGGGTGATGCCCAAATACTTTTCCAGTTCCTGTACCTGGATGGATACAGCTGGCTGGGTGATCTCCAACGCCTCAGCCGCCCTGGAAAAGCTTAGGTGGGTAGCCACCATTTGGAATATGTGCAGTTGGTGGAAGTTTAGTTGCCCACCAGAGGTTCCACCGCCCGATGAACGGCTGGTGCCAATGCGCCTGGTTTGATTGGCCATGGCCATTAACCCACTTCAATTAAGCGCTCCAGCTTAAGCATTCGCGCCAGATTTCCCGTTGTTACCCGTGCGACCTCTTCAACTGAGACGTCTTTGATCTCAGCCAGGGTCTGGGCCACCGATTGGACGTGTCTTGGCTCCGTCCAATTGGTGCGGTATTTCTTGAAGGGCTGCGGTGCGGCGTCTGTCTCAAGAACGATGTTATCTAAAGGGATAACCTTGGCCACTTCCTGTAACTCAGGCAACCGAATCAATGGGCGTGCCAAGGAGATATAGAATCCGCAGTCGATCGCCTCTCGGGCGGTGGCCTCGTCACCCTGGAAGTAGTGCATCGCTCCGCCAACTTCGCTGGCGTTCTCTTCCCTTAACACCTTGAAGACAGCGGGATGCGACTCCCTGGAGTGGAATATGACCGGCAAACTGAGACTGCGGGCCAAACGGATGTGCTCCCTAAATACCTGATCCTGAATGTCATGGTTGGGAGATTCAGGGAGATAATCCAAGCCGACTTCGCTGATGCAGACAACCTTTGAGGATGATTTTGCCATCCTCTCCAGCTCTGCATAGACCTGGTCGTCAACAAGGGCATCGGCTTCCATGGGATGGATACCAACTCCCGCGTAGAGCGGCTCATGCAATTCGGCTAAATCGATACAATCTTGGGTGGTTTTTAGAGTAGTACCAGCGCATACCGCGAACACGACTCCAGATTCACGGGCACGGTCCATGATCTCTGTCATCTCTGCCAGGGGATATTGATCAAGGTGGGTGTGCGCATCCCCAAGCATGATTTCACTAGCCATTATCTTTTACCTCTAACCGAGGTTAGATTCAAGTTGTTTAATCTTACCAATTTAATTTAATTCTTAAGGGAGGTGAATCCCTAACTCAATCCCATAAACTGAAGTAAAAAATAATCATACACCATGGTTATATGGTAAGGTCAACTTCGGATTTAATGAGCCATTAACTATCCATATCGGATATAATATATTTATTACTCTCTATATATGGTTCTGCGAACTCGGCGAGAACTATATCTCGGTTGATCGCGTCTTTCCCAGTTGATTGCCGTGTGAAATCGGTATGATTTTGACCTGGAAAATGTGTAGGTCTTGGCCGTGACGAAACTCGTTGACAGGCTCAAACGCCAATGTTAGCATAATTGTTGACCAAGAAGGTCGACAATGTTAAATTTCTCTGCGGTTTGATTCATCCGTCCCGCGCACCGATTCATAGCATTAAAATGGATCAAATCCGTTAAACACATCGTTCGGAATTTAGAATAGGAGATTCGATGACCACTCCTAAGGTCATTTCACGAAACGCCACTTCCAGCGAGTTGGATTCCGACTATAAGTGGGGTTTCACCATGGATATCGAGTCCGATCTCTCCCCCAAGGGGTTGAGTGAGGACATAGTCCGGCTCATTTCCGCCAAGAAGGAAGAACCGGAATGGCTGCTTGAATGGCGTCTCAAGGCTTTTCGCCACTGGCTGAAGCTGAAGCAGCAGGCGCCAACCTGGGCCAACGTGGAACATCCTCCCATCGACTACCAGGACATCTACTATTACGCGGCTCCCAAGTCCGACGCACCAAAGAGCCTGGATGAAGTCGACCCAGAGATACTCGCCGCCTTTGACAAACTGGGCATACCCCTCCAAGAGCGGGAGCGGTTGGCCGGTGTGGCAGTGGACGCGGTCGTCGATAGCGCGTCAGTTGCCACTACCTACAAAGAAACCCTGGAAAAACGAGGGATAATCTTCTGCCCCATCAGCGAGGCGGTGCAATCCCACCCCGACCTAGTGCAGAAGTACCTGGGCTCGGTTGTGCCCTTCGGCGACAATTTCTACGCCACCTTGAACTCAGCCGTCTTCAGTGACGGTTCTTTTGTCTACATACCCAAGGGTGTGCGCTGCCCAATCGAGCTGATGACCTACTTCCGGATCAACCAGGCCGACTCAGGTCAGTTTGAGCGGACACTGATAGTCGCCGAGGAAGGCTCCTACGTCAGCTATCTGGAAGGTTGCACCGCTCCGGCCAGAAAGACCCACCAGCTCCACGCTGCGGTGGTTGAACTGGTGGCCTTGGACGATTCAGAGATCAAATACTCCACCCTGCAGAACTGGTTCCCCGGGGACAAGGACGGCAACGGTGGCGTCTACAACTTTGTGACCAAGCGTGGTCTGGCCCGCGAGAATGCCAAGATTTCCTGGACCCAGGTTGAAACCGGCTCGGCCATCACCTGGAAGTATCCAAGCGTGATTCTGGACGGCGACAACTCGGTGGGCGAGTTTTACTCGGTGGCATTGGTGAACAACCACCAGCAGGCCGACACCGGCACCAAGATGATTCACAGGGGCAAGAATACCAAGAGCACCATCGTTGCCAAGGGTATTTCAGCTGGGCAGGGCAATGCCACCTACCGGGGCCTGGTTAAGATACTACCGTCTGCCGCCGGAGCAAAGAACTTCACCCAGTGTGATTCACTATTGGTTGGTGATAAGTGCGGGGCGCATACCGTGCCCTATATAGAAGTCAAAAACCCCACCGCCCAATTGGAGCATGAGGCGTCGACCTCCAAGGTTAGCGACGACCAACTCTTTTACTGCCAGCAGCGGGGAATGTCAGTCGAGGACGCCCACTTTATGATTATCAACGGCTTCTGCCGTGGCATCTTCCAGGAACTCCCCTTCGAGTTCGCCATGGAAGCCTCTCAACTCCTTAAGGTCAGTCTGGAAGGAGCCGTGGGTTAGATGTCGACTACTTCCAAAAAAACCCAACCCTTGCTGTCCATCAAGGGGCTCAAGGCCATGGCTGGCGATCTTGAGATTTTAAAAGGTATCGATCTTGAGGTGAACGCTGGCGAAGTCCATGCCATCATGGGCCCGAACGGCTCGGGAAAAAGCACCCTGGCCAACGTGCTGGCTGGCCGTCCCGACTATACCGTCACCGGTGGGCAGGTCCTTTTCGAGGGCCAAGACATTCTCAAGTTGGAGCCAGAGATTCGGGCACGCATGGGTATATTCCTGGCCTTCCAATATCCCCTTGAGCTGCCCGGTGTCCGCGCCTGGCAGTTCCTAAAGGCAGGGGTTGACGCGAAGCGGGTCCACAACGGCGAAGAAGAGATGAGCGCGCGTGAGTTTGACCAGATGCTCAAGGCTAAAGTCACCGAAGTCCAGATCGACCCTGATCTAGTCAAGCGCGCGGTTAACGAAGGCTTCTCCGGCGGCGAGAAGAAGCGGAATGAAGTGCTTCAGATGGCCGTTCTAGAGCCTAAATTGGCATTGTTGGATGAAACTGACTCCGGTCTGGACATCGACGCTCTGCGCATCGTGTCCGACGGCGTAAATATGCTTCGTTCACTTGAGAATGCCGTGATCCTGGTTACCCATTACCAGCGAATACTTAATTACATCGCACCAAACTTCGTACATGTGCTGTACGACGGAAAGATCGTACAATCCGGCGGCCCCGAACTGGCCCACGAGCTAGAGGAAAAGGGCTACGACTGGATCAAAGACGCCGTCGACGCGGGCGTGTAACGTATTTCTTAACACTGAGACCTCATGACCTCCGCACCTGCTAAATACGCCCATTACTTTGCTGATTTCCAGTCACTGGCCCAAGGGCCAGGCTCTGGCGCTCCGGCATGGCTGAAGACCCTGAGGGAAGACGCCTGGACCAAGTTCAGCGCAACCGGCTTCCCAACTGCTCGCCGTGGTAATGAGCGCTGGAAGTACACCAATGTCGGCCCCATTGCCAAAGTAGATTTTGGGGCAACGAGCCAAGCGCCGTCGATCAACGGATCAAAGTCCTTGATTCCCGACTACAAGATTGGCGGACCAGCTACCTACGACCTGGTCTTCGTAGACGGACATCACTCAGCCGAACTGTCATCCCCGTCGAGCAACCCCAATGGCGTGACCGCCTCCAGCCTGGCATCGGCTACCAACGATACAGCTCTGGAAAGCCAGATCGGGCATTACGCACCGCTGGATGAAGATGGGTTTGTGGCACTGAACACCGCCTTCCTCAATGACGGCGCTTACGTTCAAGTCGCTGATGGACATTCAGAGCGCGTAATCGTCCGTTTGTCCTACCTGACCACCAATAGTTCCGAACCGAGTGTTACCCACCCACGAACACTGATAATTGCTGGGCGGAACACCGATGTCACAGTGGTAGAGGGTTATACCGGCCCGCAGGATAGCGGTTACTTCACCAACGCTGTCACAGAGATTTCCGTAGGTGAAGGTGCCAGTGTCGACCACTACCGCCTGTTGTTGGAAGGCAACAAGGCGTTCCACGTCGGCACCAGCAGGGTGAACCAGGAGAAAGACAGCAGTTTCAATTCGGCGTCCTTCGCGTTGGGCACAGCCTTGGCCCGTAACGATATGGAAGTGCTGATGGGCGCGCCAGGTGCCTTCTGCGCATTGAACGGCCTGTATCTCACCGCAGACAACCAACACATAGACAACCTGATCAGCATCGACCACGCCCAGCCCAACTGCACCAGCCGCTTGAACTACAAGGGCATCCTGGACGGCAAGTCCAAAGCAGTCTTTGGCGGCGAGGTCATGGTCCGGCGCGACGCCCAGAAGAGTGACGCCGAGCAGACCGACAAGAACCTGGTGCTCTCGAAATCAGCCGAGGTCGACAGCAAGCCAAGCCTGCTCATCTATGCCGATGATGTGAAATGCAGCCACGGCGCCACGGCGGGCCATATCGATGAAGACACGCTTTTCTACCTGCGCAGCCGAGGACTAGATCTGGGTGCGGCCAGCAGGATGCTGATCCACGCCTTTGCCAGCGAGATCATCGACACCGTGAAGCTCGAGCCGCTCAAGGATTATCTGGACGTTCTGTTCTCTGCTGCGATTCCGGACAAGAGCCTCCCATTCGGGAGCGCAAGATGACCGCTGGCAACGAGACATCAACCCTCGACTTGAACAAAATCAGGGGCGATTTCCCCATCCTGAGACAGACTGTTAACGGAAACCCGTTGGTCTATCTGGATAATGGCGCCACGTCTCAGAAACCCCAGTCCATGATTGACGCCATAGTTAACTACTACACGACTACCAACTCAAACGTCCACCGGGGCGTCCATACGCTGAGCCAGCAGGCCACCGACGGCTATGAGGGTGCACGGGCCAAGATTCAGAAGTTCATCAACGCCGGTGACGAGAAAGAGATCATCTACACCAGGAACACCACCGAGGGCATAAACCTGGTGGCCCATTCCTACGGACGGAAGAACATCGGCCCAGGTGATGACATCATCGTCTCCAACATGGAACACCACTCCAACATCGTGCCCTGGCAGATGTTGTGTGAGGAGAACGGGGCCAACCTGCTGGTTGTGCCCATAGACGACACCGGCGTACTGATTATGGATGAGTATCAGAAGATGCTCAGCCCAAAGACCAAGCTGGTCTCGATCACTCACGTCTCCAACGCCTTGGGCACCATCCTACCAGCGAAACAGATCGTGAAGATGGCCCATGACGTAGGCTCACCGGTATTGCTGGACGGCGCTCAGGCAGTCCCTCATATGCCCGTCGACATGCAGGATATCGACTGCGATTTCTACGTGTTCTCGGGACATAAATTGTTCGGTCCCACCGGAATAGGGGTCCTCTACGGAAAGGCCGAGTACCTGGATGCGATGCCTCCCTTCCTGGGCGGCGGAGAGATGATCAAGTCGGTCACCTTTGAGAAGACCATCTACAATGACCTACCCTATAAATTCGAGGGCGGCACTCCAGACATTGCCGGTGCCATCGGACTGGGCGCGGCAATCGATTATGTGACCAACCTGGGCTTCGACCGGATAACGGCCCACGAAGATGAACTGCTTCGGTACGGAACCGAGGCTCTATCAAAGATTGAGGGTGTCAGGATAGTCGGAACCGCTGCCCATAAGGCCGGTATATTGTCGTTCGTGATGGATAAAGCCCACCCCCACGACATCGGCACCATACTGGACGAGCAGGGCATCGCCATTCGGACAGGACACCATTGCGCCCAGCCAGTGATGCAGCGGTTCCAGATACCCGCCACCGCCCGCGCTTCGTTTGCCTTCTACAACAACAAAGAAGATATTGACGCTCTGGTCAAAGGCATCGACCGCGTCATTGAGGTGTTCAGCTAATGGCCGGCCTCAGTGACCTGTACCAGGAGATCCTCCTGGAGCACAACAACAAGCCTCACAACTTCAAGACACTCGATGAACCCAACCACACGTCTGAGGGATACAACCCCCTCTGCGGTGACCAGATATCCCTGGCCCTGAAGGTCGTGGATGGTGTGATCGACGATGTTGGGTTCCAGGGCACCGGCTGCGCCATTTCCAGGGCTTCAGCTTCCATGATGACCCAGAGCATCAAGGGGCAGAGCCTGGAAAAGGCCAACGAGATATTTGAAGCCTTCCACTACATGATCACCGAACCGGACGGAGAGCTTGATCTGGACACCTTGGGTGACCTGGAGACCCTCTCCGGCGTCAACGAGTACCCCACCCGCATCAAGTGCGCCATATTGGCCTGGCACACCATGAAAGCGGCCCTCACCGGCGACGAAGAGCCTATATCCACCGAATAGGCGTCTCCGCCGTGTTTTGCTCCGCAATTTGTTAGATTGGCTCTACCCACACGGCTCTATGCTAAGCTTGATTCAATCCTGATTTTTTTGAACTGCAGATAATCAATGCCTCAACAGCCTGACGTTCCCTTGGACGGTCTCTATGGTGACTTGGTCATGGACCATTACCGTCGCCCCCGCAATCGCACACCATTGGTTGATGCAGATGTGGAGGCTGAGGAATTCAATCCCTTCTGCGGAGACCGCGCCACCCTGCAAATTGCGTTAGATGAACAAGGCGAAGTGCGCGATGTCAGCGCAATTGCCGAAGGGTGTTCCATCATCCAAGCCGCGACTTCCATGCTGTCTGGCTTGCTTGAGGGAAAGTCGTTGGATGAGGTTTCTGCTTTGGGAGAGAGGTTCCGGGGTGCCATGCACAATGGCGCAGGAGCCGATGAGACGGGCCTGGGTGACCTTTTAGCCCTGCAGGTAGTCCGACAGTACCCGGTGCGCATCAAATGCGCTCTGCTGCCTCTCACGGCCCTGGAAGAGGGCATCAAAGCCTACAGGTCCAAGGCCAGGTAGCCAAATCTGGTTAGCCAGCGCGATTAACGGTCCAGCCAGGTCCTCGACCAGAAGTTGTACTCAGAAAGGGCTGTGTTGGGTTCAAACCCCTTCAAGTCGTTGTTGAATACCCACCTTGAAGCCGCAGTCACCGGACTGAACAGATAAGCCTGGTCCAACACCCGCCGTTGAATGTCTGCCAGTTGTTTCCTTCTTGCGGAGTCGTCGAACTCTGCAGACTGCTCTTCGATCATCGAATCCAATTTTGCATCTTCATGTCCGGCCAGGTTCCACTGCCCTTGGCTGTGTAGCAGGCCAAACAGGTAGCTGTTGGTCGTGGAAGTCGGCGGCAGTGATCCTACGGCCAGCTGATATTCGCGGGCCGGTCCCAAGACCAGGTCATTGAACTGTATTGGATTCATGCGCCGCAACTCGGGGTTGAAACCCACTGCAGTTAGGTCGGCCAGCAGTCGTTCTTCCAACGCTAGGTTCTCACCACCGGTGCGTTCGATGCGCACCGTAACTTCCAGGTCAACGGGCAGTGTTTGCCCTGAGTCGATCAGTAATTGGCGGGCCTTGCCTGGGTCGGCGAAGAACTTCTGACGCATCTCTGGGCGACCCAGGAGCCAACCGGACTCCCGTACCGGGATTCCTACGCTGGCGAAACCCTGGCCCGACCAGACGGTGTCCAGGTAGTCCCAAGGGTCGATTGCCTGGAAAACTGCCTGCCTGACTGCGGCGTCTTGCAGACTGGGCGTTTCCGCGTTCATGGTCAGCACCACGCCGGAGCCCGACCTACGGGAGACTATCGATTGAAAGTCGCTGTTCCCCTTGCGGACCATATCCCATTCGCTGGGCCCAACGGAGAGAACATCGACCAGGCCAGCCTTGAAGGCCGCAACCTTGTCCAGTTCAGCAGAGTTGGGGGCGTTGGCCAGCGCATCAGAACGCATGATTGAGACGTTCAACTGGTCCAGGAACGGCAGGCCGCCCTCGAAGTAATTGTCGTTCCTGATGAACTCCATGCCAATCGTAGGGTCAACGTCCTGCCAGACCCAAGGGCCGGTGCCGATCACCGGGGCGTTCTTCAGGTCGCCGAATTCAGCCACAACCTCTGGGGCGACGATCTTGACGTGACCATCCGCCAAAGCCAACAGAGCATCGGCATCTTCCAGAGATAATTCGACCTCTAATGTGTGGTCGTCCAGCGCCTTGGACTCTCCGATGGACGACAGAAGCGGGGCGTTGGGCCAACCTTCCGTCTTGAGGCGATCTAGGCTGAAGGCGATGTCTTCAGCCACCAGGGAACGGCTATTGACCGGCGACAGGTTTTGCCATTGGACATCAGGCCTCAGTTTGAACACATAGGCAAGGTTTTCGTTAAGCTCCCAGCTCTGGCAAACGTCGCATTCCAATAGCAGGTTCGGCTGGTTGTCGCCCTGGCCGGAGCGGAGCCTGAGCAGTCTGCTGTAAGCCAGGCCAGGCCCAAGGGCAGTCAGGGTCTCCTGGACACCTTGATGGACGTCTAGATGGGGAATCTCTGCCGCGGCGACGACCTTCAAGGTGCCGCCGGTCGAGCCGGAGGGAGCGGGTGCGATCACCGGGGTGGCAGTAGGAATGGGCAGGCCGTTACTGTCGACAACACCTGGAACCTCGGTTGCGCTTGGGGAAGAACAGGCGATGGCAAATAGCGCCACCGCCATGATCAAAAGGCGTTTTACTGAGAAGAATTCCATATCCCACCGTCCCGGGTCTGACACATCCGCTCCAAGCCGCTTTACTCAGATGGAATAAGGCTTGGAAACAGGGCTGCGGTCCCGTATTTAGCCAACGGAACTGACACCCAATTATAAGACGGTGTCCAGCATGCTCCATGAGGGCAGACCATGCACGGTACGGCGAGAATCTTCTAGTTTAAGGCCCTGGGTTCGTGGTTATTTCCCGGAACGCTGAAGCCCTTTCAGGTAGGCGATGTGGCCCTGGTGCTGGTAGACCTCTCCAACCACCTGCCGGAAGATTCGGCCGATGGACATCTCAGGACGGGCTTCCCGGGGAACGATGTCCATCTGCTTTGGAGTGACGGTTTTGAGGTAATTCAAAGTGGCGGCGCGGACTTCGGCTCCGTATTTCAGCATCTCAGCCAGGTCATAGGCGGGGAACGCAGCCACCTGCTCCAGGGTATGGTCAAAGCCGTTGTCTCGAACTGGGAGACCAAATTTCTCGTCCCAGCCGTCCCTGGCCCAAATCTCAGTCTCGCGTTGGATGAAAAACTGGAACCACATGTCCTCGACCCGGGTCATGTGCCACAGAATCCAACCAATGGGGTTCGCATCTGGTCCGGCGCGCCACATCAACTCGTCTGTTGTGATATCCCCCAGGGCGTCCATCAAGTACTCGTGCTCGGTGTTGAAAGCGTCTTCGATAAACTCGTTCAGAGTCATTTGATCCTCACTGTCTGTTACGGCTGGAGCTCTTGTCAGAATTGCCTGACCAAGCTCATGCCGGACGATTTTATGGCAGGCCACATGATACACCCGGCCAGCCTGTTTGGGGTATGCTAAACTGCACTCGAAGCACGCCTGTACCGATGTATGGGACAGGTAGCCTGAATATATGTAAATGATACCGGGAGCGCTATAGATGGCAGACAGCTTGATCACCCCAGATGTTCGTGCCCTCATCGGCACCGAGACCGAACCCGAGAAAAACCGATTTGCCCTCAGTGACGAGATGGCCTACGACCTTGCCGACGCCACGGAGGACCCCAACCCGCTCTACATCGATAAAGCCAAGGCTGAAGCCAGCCGTTTCAAGGGCCTGCTCTGCCCACCGCTGGCCACGTGGAAAGACATTGCTCCGTCCATCGGATATTTCGGGGCCGGTCAGGAATCCCACTTTGACGTGCCGCTGCCCTTCAACAGCTACGGCCTGAACGGCGGCAGCGACTGGCAGTTCCTGCGGCCAGCCTACGTTGGGGACTGGGTGACCCGCCAATTCACGGTGGTGGACATCTTTGAGAAACAGGGACGCTCCGGTCCCCTGGTTTTCATCGTTAGACGCGAGACCCAGACCAACCAGCACGGGGACGCCATTAGCGTCGCCGACCGGGTGAGCATCCACCGGAGCCGTCCTCCTGAAGATGAGGTCCAGGCTGTTAATGATGCTGGCCAGGGCCTTGAATCAGTGGTGATCTCACCACCCGCGCCAGACCACACCGTGCCCAGGACCGTCCATGCTGCCGGAGCGCAGAAACACTTCGAAGATATTTCGGTGGGTATGGAGTTGGAGCAGGTGGTCAAAGGGCCGCTCACAACCACCCACTTGGTCCGCTGGGCCGCTGCCAACGGCAACTACGCCCGCATCCACTGGGACCTGCCCTTTGCCCAGATACATCAGGGCCTCTCCAACGTCGTGGTGAACGGGTCTTTGAAGAACCAATATCTTGGCCAGTTGATGATCAAGCTGGCCGGACCGGAAGGTTGGTTCAAGCGGTTCTATGTTGAGCATCGTGGCATGGACTACCCCGGCGACATCATCATCGGCTCGGGCGTTGTCACCGCCGTGCGCGAAGTGAACGGTTACGGCCACGTTGACTGTGACGTGAACCTGACTAACAACCGGGGCGACACCACCGCCACGGGACACGGCACGGTTGTTTTGCCCAAGCAAGGTCAAAGCCTACCGTTGATCTGGGAAGTGGAAGACTGATGCCAGCCGGACTGCTCAGTGGCTTTCGCGTATTGGACCTGGGCTCCGGAATCTCTGCCCCCTGGTGCACCAAGATTCTGGCCGACTATGGGGCAGAGGTCATCAAGGTTGAAACCCCAGGATCTGGGGATTCAGCCCGTCGCATGGGACCCTTCGCCGGTGACGACCCCGACCCGGAAAAGAGCCTGACTTTTCTTTATCTGAACACCAACAAGAAAAGTGTCACGCTGGACCCCTCCAGTGTCAGCGGTAGAAAACTGTTTCATCGGCTGGTGGCCGATGCCGATGTCCTGGTCGAGAACCACCCACCATCCCAGGCCAAAGAACTGGGCATGGACTACGAGTCTTTGTCCGAGGTAAACCCCGGACTGGTCGTAACGTCCATCGCACCCTTCGGGCAGACCGGGCCCTACCATGACTATCAGGCAACCGACATCGTAACCTACGCCCTGAGCGGTTTGATGTACCACTCGGGCGATTCAGACCAACCGCCCCTGCGGAACGTCCTCGATCAGTCTTTCTACGTGGCCGGAGCCAACGGCGCTGCCGCCACCCAGATTGCCCTATTTGCCCGTCTCAGTTCTGGAGAAGGCCAGCACGTGGACGTGTCGGCGGCCGAATGTCTGGGTGCCCATCTGGTACAGCCGTTGCCCTATTACAACTACATGGGGGCGATCAAAGGTCGGCGTCCGGTCCGCGGAGCTGGATTTGAGGAACTGATGCCGGCAAGGGACGGCTACGTTGCCCCTTCGGTACAAGGTTCCAGGCCGTGGGAAGTCATTGCTAACCTGATTGGACTGGAAGAACTGCAGGATGAGAAGTTTGCCACCGGAGCGGGCCGTGTCGCCCACGGTGAGGAATTGAAAGAACTTCTCACCCGTGGGTTGGCCCAGTGGGACCGAATGCCGCTGTTCCTGGCTTCGGGTGAGGCTCGGCTGGTCTTCGGCATGGCTCAGGACGCCGGAGACCTGGTTGAATGCCCCCATCTGGAGGCCCGCGAGTTCTTCGTCGATGTTGACCACCCTGTTGTCGGTCAGGCGAAGTATCCAGGAATGGCCGTGCGGCTGCCGGGAGAGCCTCTCACAGCTTCCCAGCCAGCCCCGCTATTGGGTCAGCACAACACTGAGATATTCGTCCAGGAGTTGGGTTACTCACCTGAAGAACTGGTTTCTTTACGCCAATTGGGCGTCATCTAAGATTTACTCACTCTGAGAAATTACACGTTTCTATATAAAGAGAGTTCAAACTCATGCCCCCTGCGTCCCCACAATCAGCGCCACTGAAAAACATCCGTGTCATGGATCTCAGCCGGGTCTTTGCCATGCCCTTTGCCGGGGCTAACCTGGCCGACCTGGGCGCTGAGGTCATAAAGATCGATACCTGCCAGACCCAGTTCATGGATACCACGCGCACCATCACCGGTCCGTTTCCCGATAACGAGGCAGGCGAATTCTGGTGGGAACAGGGCGGCACCTTCCAGAACTTGAATCGGGGCAAGCGGAGCCTGACCCTGGACCTCCGCAATGAGGAGTCTCAGAAGATAATCAAAGAGTTGGTTAGCGTCTGCGATGTGGTGTTGGAGAATTTCACCCCACGCGTCATGGCCCGGTTCGGACTGGATTACGAAAGCCTCAAGGCCCACAAACCCGATCTGATCATGGTGTCCAACACTGGATACGGACATAGCGGGCCGTGGAGTAACTTTGGTGCCATGGCCTCCGCTCTGGAGCCCACCCACGGTACTGGTGCATTTATGGGTTACATGGAAGAGGGCACAGACGGCCATCTAATAGAAGGAGATGTTCCCAATAAGATGGGAAACTCCTATTCCGACTTCCTCGCTTCTTGGACGGCTTTGGGGGCCTTGATGGGCTGTTTACTCCGGAGAGCACGCACCGGAGAGGGCCAATGGATCGACCTGGCGATGTATCAGACTGGAACCACGGTGATCGGCGCGGGATTGTTGGATTTTGAATACAATGACCGCCGGACCCAAAGGATCGGGAACCGCCACCCGTTCTTGTCACCCCACGGGGTTTACCGCTGCCAGGGGGCCGACCAATGGGTCGCGATAGCGGCCAGAGACGATGCCGACTGGCAATCTATCTGCCAAGCCATCGGCGCACCTGAGTTGATCTCAGATCCCAGGTTCGCTGACCCCATGGATCGTCGGAGGCACCAGGAAGACCTGGACGCCATCATCTTGGCCTGGACGGCGGAAAAGACCTCATATGAGGTGATGAATGCGCTGCAGGCAGCCGGATTCCCCGCCGGAGCAGTGTTAACAGCCAAACAAGCCCTGGTGGACCCTCAATACCTGGAAAGGGGTTTCTTCGAGACAGTCCATAACCCGCCGGAGGTCGGTCTACGTTCGAAGGGATACGTGGGCCGGGGCTGGAAGTTCTCGAAGAGTGAAGCCGAGGTCAGAGGACCCGCGCCAAGGTTGGGAGAAGCCAACGAGTATGTCTTGGGTGAACTTCTGGGTGTCGACCGTGCTCGGATGGAGTCATTCGCCGAAGATTGGACCATCGGTAACCTGCCAGAGGGCGGCGGCGCTCCCGGTGCGGTGCCCCTGGATGAACAGGTGGAAATTGGATCAATTGTCGCTTATGACCCGGATTACCTGGACCTGCTGCCTCCAGTTTAAGGCCAGGTTGGAAACCCGGCTGAGAACCCCTGCTGAGAATTTCGGCTGAGAATCATTGATATCCGGGTTCTGAGAAATCGGTGATTTGACGCTTGACACTTGGGAAAATCGGCTAATATAATTGGCTTTGGATTCCCCGCACCCAACTTCGTTCTTCATTTAGCGCTCTTTGCACCA
>PCAH01000002.1 GCA_002730485.1 Dehalococcoidia bacterium
AGCGTCACCGTCGCCATCGGGCAGCGTGAGTGTGATGTCTCCCGTAACTGCTGCCGGTGCTGCCACCGTGATGGTGTGCGCGCCGTTGTCGGTGTCCTCGGCCAGTATCAATTTCGAGGCGGTGGTAGCAGTCGCCCCTATCTCTAGCCCGCCCGTGCCTTTTCCTGCCAACTTGAGGTTGATGTTGGCATCGCCTCCCGTGGCACTGAGTGCCGGCGGGTTGCCCGTGGCTGCGTTCGTTATCGTCAACTCATTGACTGCGCTGCCAGTCTCCGCGAACTTGAGCAGCTCCAGAGTGCCATCGCCAATCGCATTGCCGTTTACATCGAGTTGGCCACCCAGCTGCGGGGTGGTATCTGCAACGAGGCTAGCCATACCACCTGAGGCTGGGGTTTCCCACCCGATCCCACCACTGCCATCGACTGTTAGTACCTGGTCTTCGCTGCCTACGGTTGTGATTGCCATCGTACCTGCGGCAGAACCGGCCAGTATGCCACCTTTGGCTATACCTGATATATCGGTTTCAATACCGCCACGCTCATGCTTAAGTTGACCAGTAGAATCAGTAAATGCTGCTAATGCTACGGGGTCGCCGTCACCATCTCCGACTATAATGTTGCCATCTGACAACACACTCATAGCCGTAACAGCACCAGTACCTGAGCCTAGTAATACTCCCCCATCAGTGAGGGTGGAGGCGCCCGTGCCTCCGTCTGCCACCGGTACGTCAGTGCCATCGGCCCTGTATACGGCATTTCCTTCAATGGTGATGTCACCAGAACCGCTTCGGGCAATAGTTGTGTCAGAGGCATGTCCGAGTTCGATTGCTCCAGCCGTAGTAAGCGTGCTGTCATCATTGACAGTCAAAGCCGTAGCTAGAGAGTTTAGGGAACTTCCTGAACTCCCCTCATTAGCTACCTGAAATACGATCGCTCCACCTGCGCCCGAACCTTTACCCTGGCCGCCCTGAAAGGTGAGTGCGCCACCCGCCTGGTTGTTACTTGTTCCGGCAGTGGTTGCTCCAGCAGACACCGTTAGGGTTGTCCCTGCGGCATCATGAGCGGAGGCTGTGGGATTTAGCTTGTTGCTGGCAAACAATAAATCAGACTCTGCTTGTATTGCGGAAGTTCCGTTGCCGGTCAACACAGCATTGGCTGTAAGGGTAGAAGCACCTGTCCCGCCGTCAGCTACGGGTACATCAGTGCCGCCTGCACGGTACACTATGTTGCCTTCAATGTTTACATCGCCTGAACTAGCCCTGGCTAATGTTGTATCTGTAGCGTGTCCTAGCTCTATACCCGTCAATTGAGGGCTATCACCAGTGCCGACACCGATAGATGTGCGTAATGTCGGACCACTCTCGGCTACCGGATCGGTTGAACCATCACCAACAATCATCTCGCTGTCGGCTAGTGCCGACATGGCGGTGACTGCACCCGTACCCGAACCCAGTAATACGCCCCCGTCGGTCAGCGTGGCCGCGCCTGTGCCGCCATTAGCCACAGTTAGCACACCACTAGCAGCATCTGCACGACTATAAGAAACAAGTCGCCATTTTCCTGCTTCAAATTCATGTAGTACGGCTATATCGCCTGCCGCCGTGGTTATATTGGTTGCGTCTGGAAGTACCAAGCTTGAACTATGGGTGAATGTTAGTACGGCGTCAAAGTGCAGTAATATGATTGCCCCTACGCCCCTGGTGGAAATAGAGGTGATCTCCGTTGTGCCAGCTACGTCAAAGGCATTGCCATCCGTACCAAGTGACAGCGCATTGGCGCTGGTTAAATCATCGCCTTTCTTCCACTTTGGAAAACCACTCGCGTCTACGTGGTTGAGGATGTCTGCAGCTAGTGCGGTACTATCAGATGCTATTGTCATGTTCCCACTCCTACCATCACTGGTTTTCCTATGACTTCCAACAAACGCGGTTTCAGGCGCTTTAGATCCTGCTGAAATAAGACCACCACACGGTAGCCCTTACTGGTCAAACCTATGTTCCTCAGTATGTCACGCGCACGTCCCTCAGCTATCCCGTGGAACGGTCCCTGGTACTCAAGATTTATCTTGTAGTCAGGCAAGAGAAAGTCGGCCCTTGCACCCCCTAGTATACTACCACCGAACACATTTCGTTGCACGTCAAAGTTAATCTTTAACTCCTTTAGCGCCTTGTAAATGCGGCTTTCGGGGCTATTTAGCCCTGGAACTATGTCAATTGGGGGCAGGTCTGGCTTGGTAATGCGCCCCAGTTTTCGCGCTCTAATGAAGATGCGCGGTGCTGATAGTGCCTTGCGGGGGCTACTCATTAACCTTCTAGGCATTACGGGTTAGCCAGTGTGATCGTCACGGTTATACGCATGGTCTTGTTGGTGGTCTTTGTGACCGCAGCAGCCGGTTGCCCGTGAACGTGCAGGATACCGCTAGTGGAGGCAGAAAATAGTCCTACCTCGGCTATAGTGCCGTTACCTTCCGTCGTCCCGTAGTAATGCTCCGCAGTTATCACGCCGTCACTGACCGACTTGGTGTCCGGGGTGACCCGCGATCCTATCTGAGTCCCTATGTCCGTATCACTCAGAGCAGGTGTGGTAGTACCACTACCTACCGCAAGGTGGGTCATCGTGGTGGGGCTACTCAGGCCGGTCCACTGGTTTGCAAGGGCTGTAAGCCCCAGGGTCGTTACTAAACTTGTTGCCATAATTAATTGCTCCTATTCTACCACTCTGCGAAGTCCCAGTTGAAGTTGTCCCACGTTGGGGGCGAGTCTGTTAGCGTAGCTGCTACGGTCACGGTGGCGTCCACCGGCACCGATATTTGCGGCCAAGGCCCGCTCGTAGCGTCTACCATGACCACCTGAGCCTGGCGCTCGTCCTTATCGGCTGCTAATTGCTCCTCACTGGGGCGCAATACAGAGGTCTTTGTGACGTAAATGAGGTGCTGCCAACCCAGCATATCCACAAAACGGACCGGGTTCTCACTGCCTTCCAGCTCTTTTAGGAACTCTAACTGCTCTCTAACGGTCTTGGTTTCAGCAGTTCCGTCCCGCAAACGGGTACCACCCAGGATCAGTCCCACCTGATATGCCCGTATCGGGTCTGGCCGGAGCAGGAAACTGGTGGTAAACCGCTCGATTACGGGTGTTTCGGTACTGTCTGACCCGCGTGTAAGCGTGAATTTGAGGCGCAGGTGCTTGCTAGTAGTCGTAATATCCGACTCGCTGAACGGCAGGACCGTCTTTCCGTCTGCCGTGACGTCGCCCAGAGCGGTGTAGCTCGCACCCTTATCCGTAGAATACGATACGGCGATCTTGCGCCCATCGCCCGTGTCAAGGTTCCGCGCATCCACCGATACGTCCCTGAACGCCTTGAGCATGAAGGGCATCCCACCATCGAAGTCCGATGTCTCGAAGTTACCCGTAGTAGGATAACTAGCATGTGGAGTGTCACGCAGGGTCGTGTGTCTACGGCTGCGTGTGGCGCCGTCGTTGAGGTAAGACCGTGCAAGATTACGCGAGTAACCACCCGCTTTCATCGTGTCGTCGGCTGTTCCCCTGTACATCTGGTGCCAGCCTATCCCGTTATACCCCAGCACTTCGGGCAGATTACTCTCGCCCTGGTCAAATGCGGCATAAAGATGGAAAGGCCCGCTCCAGAGCCAGATAGGAATACCGTGACCGTGCAGATCCTTGTTCTCGTCACCCTTCATTAGCGGTGTCACGTCTATCATGTTGCTAATAACACCTGACGATAGGCTTATCTTCACGATCCGGCCTAAAATATGAGTGTATAGGAAGCCGTCGTGGTAGACGAGAGCCTTGCAGTTGCCGCTATATTTCTGGTTATAAAAGCCTGTAATTTCGTTCAGATTGGTGCCGTCATACCAAAATATGGAATCCTCTTTGCCTATGATTAGCAGTCCGAACGCCACGCCTAATCCCGTGACATCACTTTCCGGGTTCCCTACATTGATGGCTGTGGCCCAAGTAGCACCGTTATCCGTGCTAGTCTTGATCGTACTGCCTGTCCCCAGCACCAGATAAACATTACCGTCCGGCTTCTCCCAGGTGGTGAAACAACTAGCCTTCTGTCCCGATGCAGGCTGTGTCCAGGTGTCCCCATCAGCGGAGCGGTAAAGGTCAGCACTGTCTCCCACCGCCGCAAATACGTTACTGCCGTGCCGGTGTAGCCAGACGGCACTTGCGCCCAGCGTGGTGGAGCTGTCGGTCCAGGTACTGTCATCGGTGGTGCGCCTGACCTTGGTGCCTATGGCAGCCAGAACTGTGCTTGCGCCAAAGTCCACGATCATAGGTGCTGTGGATACCTTGCTACTGTCCGTGGCGCTCCACGCAGAGTGCAGGGTTATGTCTTCGTCTACAAAAGGAAAGATATTACCGTCAGTGCGGTAGACCTTCTTATCACTGGCAAATGTGAGCTGGTCAATGCCCTCGGTCATACCGGTCTGGGACCATGCGTCCCAGAAACCTTCCCGTACTCTGGCCTCCGTGCCAGTGGCGATACGGGGCGCGAAGTCATCTACCCGCTCGGTATTGTATTCACCCGGAGCGACCATGAACCCGAAGGTCGTAGCACCGCTCTTCAGGGTGATGTCATGGGAACCGCCAGCAGTAGGCATGACTAGGGATTAGTGACGATATTCTCGCCGTAACGTCCGATAGCGGACTCTCCCGCCCCGTAGTCGTGGCCTATGCCGATCATGTGTGGAATGTCCCCGCGCCGATTACTCAACTTACTGCGTTCGGCGGCTTGGCGAAACTCTCCCACTAGCTCTGCGAACGGCTTGACATCGAAGTGCGCTGCCTTCGTGGTCTGGGAAATACACAGCCAGTAGGCACCGTAGTTCGAGAGGTAGTCCAACGGCAACTCTATCGACTCGGTGGCGGCACTAATACGGTCTACCCTGTCGTTATATTGCAGGTGCAGGGTCTTGCCACTAAACTCCGCCGCTAGGTCTGACGGCACAACCACTGTCCATGTGGTGCCGTCCTGCCTCTGGCGCACCCTGCGAAGTAGAACCTTGGGGTTATTCGCCAGCGTAACGTATGCTGTGGAGAAGCCCCACTCCACTTCCGGGGTGGCGGTAGGTGTGTACTCGAACGTAGAAGACGCGAGGGTCTGGCTACTGTCCACGTCCACGTCCTTGATGGCAGGCCAAGCTGCATCAATAGCAGCGTTTACTGCGGATAGTTTCTGGGTGGTGGTCCAGAGCGCATTAGCGGTATCGTCGAATAGTTGGTCTAGTCTATCTATTACGTTCTGTCCTGTAACAGCCATTTACTTTTTCCTTCGGGATTTCCGTTTCTTCTTCTTGCCCGGTTTCTTGTACATCTTATGCACCTACCAGGAACTGGGCGTGACTGGGGTCGCGTAACTCAAGACCCGTCACGAACTCCAGCAATTGACCCCGACCATAACGGTCTATAAAGACACTAGCGAGTTTCTCTTTCATCGCCTTAGTCTGTCCTTCTCCCAAGTGGCACGTATGATGAAGCAAGGCGCAGTTACGTTCATCGAATATCTTCAACTGCTGTTTTCCTTTTGGCACCGCACTACGCTTTATAAGCCATTCGTGCATGTCGGTTGCCCCATCTTTGCCACAGTAATCGCAAGTATTTCCTCTTTCCTGAAACAAACGCCACTTCAATTCTGCTCTGCGTGACGTCTGGCTCACTACTTGCGGCTCTTCTTTTTAGTAATGAACGGCGTGCCTTTTATCACCGTGACGTTCTTCGGTAGTTTCTTGGCTACGAAACCACTCGACTTGGGCTTACGGGTTTTTGCCATTTTCGCTCACCTTCCATCCAACTACGATGTTTTGCTGGGCCTTCACCGGCCCGCTTTCCATGTCTAGCGTGTAACTGCTCTGATATGCTTCCATGTCCTGCATCCCTGCCATTCTAACGGCTTGGCGCAGGAGCATCATTGTAAACCCGCACTGGTGGAACTGCCACGGACTATCCTGGCTCCCGAACACACTAGCCAGAACAGAGACATGCAGATCCTCGTCGTAGACTATCTGTCGTGCGGCCCACTCCAGTGACGGAGTTATCACGTACAGCTTGCCCTGGCGTCGCAGGACCGCACCCACATTCTGCAACGTCGGCACCACCTGTAGGCGGGGTATATGTTCGATTACGTGGGACATGAACACCGCGTCGAACTTCCGCTTCAGTTTCAGCGGTTCCGTTATGTCCGCAACCACATCCGGTTTCGTTTCCGGGTCTATGTCCAGCGTGGTTATCTTCGCGTCTGGAAATATAGTGCGGCATTGTTGTTTGTCTCCACAACCTACATCAAGAACCTTCACCTAGTTTAGTCCCTCTATCCCGGACTGTAACTCTGGGTGCTTGTCCTTATAGTCCACGAATTGTTTCCTGTCATGCGGGAACTCACGCCAGTGTTGACACACTACTGCGGTGTCCACCACCGGCCTGTAGCCTATTCGTCCCGCTATTTCACAGAAGAAGTGATCCTCGGTGCGCCCGTATTCCATCGCAAAGAACGGAAAGGCACGCGGATCATCATCTGCTTTATGCTTCAACGGCGTATGGAGAACCATCGCCTCTACCTTAGCCTCCATACCGTTCGTGGAGAAACTCAGGTCTTTACTGTCCTTATCCACATCGTCCTTATGAACCGGTACGATGCTACCGTCCGGGCGCTGAAACTCGATGTACTGGTCCATGATGTCCAGGAATACCCGTTTTTGTATCAGGGTACAACCCATCCCGACGCTATCTACTTCCGCAATAGTGCCATGTTCGTACTCCCAGAGGGAGGCGTACATGCCATTATTATCCCGAATGTATGCTAGTGGATTGTGCGGTGGTCTGGCTAGATGATATAAGCCAGCCACGAAGGGACGCCGCATAGCCAATAGGTGTTCAAGGGCGCCTTGTGGCGGGACCGTATCGTCATCTAGAAACCAGAGCCAATCACTATCCCCGCGTACGAAGCCACCCGCTATCTTATTGCGATTATGGTCGGTACGGCTAAGTCTACGGTCATCAAGGATGTAGTTCTTGTTGTAGTCCGGCAGTGCGCTGCTAACAGCATGTACCCTGCCGATCTCTATCTTACCTTCCTGGGCAACTGAGACTAACTGCGTCAGTACCGGCTGCCACCAGTTATTGGACTGGAACTTGGAGCAAGCTATGCCTACGTCAACCTTTACGGTCACGGTCTGCCCGCCTCCCAGTCCTCGATCCTATCGTTTTGGGCGTACCAGTTGCGTTGGTTCCGGCAATCCTTACACAGTGCGATCTTATGCAGATTGGACATCATGTCGTGCAACAGGCGCCCATCGGGATCTGGCTGAACAGTGGATAGATGAGTAACTGCGAGAGGCCGATTACAGCGGCGACACAAGAACACGGGTCGTGTTTGCATTACCGACATAACCGGCCTCCACGCAGTCTTACGATATTACGCTCCTATCCTTATGTGGTCAGGGCGGCGTGTGCTTTGTCCATCCGCACACACAGCGAGAACTCGCCTACAACCTCTCCGCGCTCGTAGTCACCTACCTTGGCAAGTGGCTCGAACGTGAACGGGAAGTATGTAACGAATCCCGCACGCTCTGGGTCAAGCAAATACACTGTATTCGCAGGCGCCCAGCGGTCCATAACCAGTTTGAGTTCACCAAACGGGGTCATCACGTTCTGGATAACCATACCGATGGTGTCTTCAGTGCGCTCAACACGCAGGAAGGTTGTTGCGTCATATATGTTCTTGATGACCTGCATGTTTGCCGGCGAACAGAGGGCTATGCTCGGTGAGCCGCCATCGTTGTAAGCCAACTCCATCGTGTCTTCCAGGTTTGCCTGGGTAATGGCAGAGCCATAGTCCAGGGTATTGTCGGTAACGAACGTACCCAAACCACCAAACGCACGCGGCGTGGTAGCGGAGCCAGCTTTGCGGGCGCCGAGGTACATCTGCTTTTCGACAAGTCGCATCAGTTGTGGAACAGCCTTGTTGGACTGATACTCGAACTCTTCAGGGATACCATACTGGGAAACCTGGTTCTGAGTTCTCGAAACCTTGATCTCCTGATGGAATATCTGGGTGTAGTTCGAGCCAACCGTGCGGTCAGTGAACGCCACTGCGTCAGAGTCGTCACCCTCCAACCGTGCAATTCCCACGATCGTCACAGTGGTGTCGTCAGCATGGGTAGCTGCCGAACCACTATATGGTCGGGTTGCTACCGTGAGGACGTTGGAGCTGACACTACTTACCCACATCTGCTCACTCTCAATAAGGATGATATGCCCCGGTTGGAAAATGGAGCCATCGTCCACAGTGATCGTGACTTGTGAGTTATCGATGTTGCTGCCGTCATTGATGGCATCTGCGAG
>PCAH01000163.1 GCA_002730485.1 Dehalococcoidia bacterium
ATCCCCCATCCGCTCGAGTTCCACCACGATGTGCAGCAATGCGATGATGGCCCGTAGGTCTCCAGCCATCGGCTGCTGGGTCGCAATCATGTCCACACAGCGGTCTTCAATCTCAAACCGCTTCTGGTCGATGTAATCGTCGTCGTCGACCACTTCCTGAGAAGCGACCAAATCGCGCCGCTTTAGCGCGTCCACAGCGCGGTTGATGGACTTCCCCACTATCTGGGCCAGAGTCTCAACCTCTTGTTGTAGCTGGTTAAGTTGTAGGTCGAAATCTTCTCGGGGCATGGCTGCCTCCAATTATTACCAGGGCAGGTTCTTACCGGAGATTGGTTAACCACTGCGCCGTGCCGAATCCGGCGGGGCTTAAGTCAATTTTACCCACGTTAGACCTTCTTCCAGAATGCCTCCCTTTTGCGCTGTTGGTCCAGTAATGACACATCGAGCAATTCTGGTTGTGCGCCAGGGGTGGGCGGACTGGGTAGCTTGTAGCCGATGGCGTCAAACACCTCTTGGTTGGTGTAATAACCGTTGTAGGTCTGGAGCACCAACTGGTCGAAGAACACCGGGTTGGCTGACTCAACGGCTTTGAGCAGGTCATCTTTCGCGGTGTTGGACAAGGCACTAAAGCCCTGTGTTGAATCTTGACCGGCAGCCACAGATATCTTGGCGAGGCCTTCGTTGAAGCGTCTGGTCAGTCCGGTGTTTGCGGAGACGATTTCCTCTATGTAGGCAGCAATCCCCAGGTTACCCGCCCCGGGTAATTTGTCCTTGGGCGGGATGATTCGGTTCAGCACTTCGCTCAACAAGTCCCGTTGCGCTTGAGAGAAAATCTGTTTTGTGTCGCTCAATTCGGCTCCTGTTCCCTGTAGCCGGACGATTATCCGGCGGTTGGGAAAGTGTCTCCAGGCGGTTCAGATGAACCGTTTGAATGGCAATGTACATCTAACAATTCGTCTCAGCCAGGCGTCCATGGGAGCTCGCTGGGATTCGACAAGGATACTCTCGCGGCTAGAACTGAGTCAATTTTGCTTTGATATTCACTCGGTGAAGCACGGTTTAAATATATTCCTCCCAACACGGTGAGGCGCTCTTTTGATTGTTGGCGCTATCGTGCTGGGAGTATCATGGTTCAAATATCCGAGGTGACGGCTCGGTCTTTCTCGAACAATTTGGGTCAAGATGGAAGTCCATGATTTGATTTGTGGACCGCCATAGCTGGACTATCAATGGCACGATACAACCCATTCTTCTGGTTTCTCAAAGGCGTGATATACGTCGGTGAACGTTGGTTTCAGGTAAACGGCGGAGTAATTGACTCCGTGGCTGACGGTCGCCGCGATAACCGGTTCTGGCTTGCCACCCGATACTTCAGCTGGCGCAAGTTCTTTAATTTCATCAGGGTTGAGGCTCAACTTCGGTTCACCAGGCGGGTTATCTGGGGCAACCCGTACGAATGGGAGATCGACACCACCAATATCTGCCAGTTGAAATGTCCCCTTTGCCACACCGGAAAGGGCACCATCCACCGTGACCAGGGCGTGATGGATTTCGACCTGTTCACCGAGCTTGTCGACCAAATCAAGAACTCCTGCATGTGGCTCACCCTATACAGTTGGGGAGAACCCTTCCTGAACCAGCGTATCCACGAATACATCGAGTACGCCCACGACAAGAAGATTGCCACGATCATCAGTTCGAACCTGAACAAACCCCTGACGCCGGAGATGGCAGAGCAAGTGATCAGGTCAGGGCTTGATGTCATGATCGTCTCGTTGGACGGTGTGACCCAGGATGTCTACGAGGTGTACCGCGTGGCTGGCCACTTGGACCGGGTGCTGGCGAACCTCCATCTACTGGATGAGAAGAAGCGGGAGTTGGGTTCAAAAACCCCTTACATCGAGTGGCAGTTCATTGTGATGAAGCAGAACGAACACCAACTGGAGGAGGCCAAAGTCCTGGCCACTGAGTTGGGCGTCGACTCGCTGGTGTTCAAGAAGGTGGACTTTCCCCATGGAGAGAATGACCAGGCCGAGGCCGAACGTTGGCTGCCCCGCGAACATCCGGAATACCTGCGTAAGGACCCTTTCTACAAGCCGTATTCTGAAGATGGTCAGGTCTGTTGGCGACTGTGGCGAAGTGCGGTGGTGAACTGGGACGGCGGGTTCGCTCCCTGCTGTTATCTCACCGACAAGACACAGGACTTTGGCGACCTCAACGAATCTTCAGTGAACGAAGTCTGGAACAACGCCAAATACACCACAGCCAGGGCTCTTTACGGTGAAAGATTCGTCCCTGAAGAGTGGATCGGTTGCTTGGATTGCAGTGTATATCAGGGAAGCAGCGCCGCGCGGCATCGCGGTCCGGTGGACCTGAAGCCGGATGCTGTGCTCTTACAGGTAAATGGGTCGATGCCTACTGGCAAGAATGGAGTTAAGCCAGCGGTAGGTAACGGTTCAGATCTGATGGAGGCTCCCAAAGACACAGATGAGGCTGTTAGCCAAGCAACTAATTCCAAAGAACGGGCCTGACATACCACGATATTCAGACCGACAGCCTCTGGAATTTCCCAGGGTTGTCCGTCACGATTTGATTGAACCTTCATAGTTCGTGGGAAACCTTTTTGCAACTGTAGGGGTAACCAGCGCATCAAACCTAGGCGAAACACGAGCGTTGGACGGTGCGGACACTCTTCCGTACTTTAATACTGGGAGTCATCGTTAGAGCCTGATAATGGCTAACATCAAGAAGCACATCCCTCATCTGCCTCCGCCACTGATGTGGCTCGCCCATCTAAGGGAAGTGGGGCTGGTCGCGGGTGTTTATTTCGCCTACATGTACACTCGGGCGTTGGTTTTTTCCGACTTCCAAGCCACTGCTTTGGACAATGCCCGGCGAGTGATAGATTTTGAGAAGAAGGTTGGCGTCTTCTGGGAACCGATGTGGCAGGATTGGGCCATTGAGAGCGCTAAGTCTATGGTCATCTTCTTCAATTGGGCCTATATAATCACATTTTTCCCAATTGTCTTGAGTGCGGCGGTGATCCTGTATTTCACCAACCGCGAGACGTATAAGTATTACCGAAACGTCGTTCTGATTAGTTTCGTTATTGCTTTGCTGGGGTTCATGTTGTTCCCGTTGGCCCCGCCCCGAATGATTGCGGAACATTTTGTGGACACGATCAAGGTATTTGGCCCATCAGGATATGCCAGCCGGGAACTTGCCAATTACTACAATGCATATGCGGCCATGCCCAGCCTCCACTTTGGCTGGACGGTTATGTTTGGCATAATCTTCCTGCGGACGAATAAAAGAGTGATTCAGGTCTTTGGTGTGATCTATCCAACCCTGACCCTCTTTGCCATCACCATCACTGGAAATCACTACATCATGGATGCCGTCGGCGGTGCGCTGCTGATTATCGCGTCATTCCTGACCATGGAGATAGGAATCCGCCGCCGGTTATTTGTGCCTGCGCTGTACCCCTGGGTGCGGAGTAAGACGGATGCCCGTCACGGATTGAGCGACAGTCGTAGTCGGAGCAAATCACTTAGTCGACTTTAGAACTGTTTGTGCTCGGCAGCCCTGCCAATCGCTGGTATTTTCTCCTCAGCCACCCCCATAATCAGTTAAGACCACTTTTGGCCTGATTGATCGCAAGATGATTTCTACCATCAATGGAAATAGAGCCGCGCTAGCTGAGATAATCCTTTATATCGGCGCGTATTTCGTCTATCTCGTAACCCGAGGGTTGGTCCACGATGACACACGGGCGGTGGGTCTGGTCAACGGCGAGCGGATCGTTTCCCTCCAGCGGGACCTGGGCTTCTTGTGGGAGCCTGGTTGGCAGATCTGGGCTTTGGAGAACGTCAAAGCGCTGGTCGTGACCATGAACTGGGTCTACATCATCACCTATTGGCCGATGATATTGGTGGCTGCGTTCATCCTCTTTGTTAAGAACCGCCGGAATTACAACTTCTACCGGAGTGTGGTCTTCGTAAACTTGGCTGGGGCGCTGCTGACCTTCATGATCTTTCCGGTGGCTTCGCCTTTTGCCATATCCAGCGTGGAATTGGTGGACGCAATCCAGGAGTTTGGGCCCAAGTTCTACGGCAGCGAAGGCATGGCCGCCTACTACAATATCTCCGCCGCCATGCCCAGCCTTCACTTCAGTTGGACCGTGATTCTTGGGGTGCTGTTCTGGAGATCTTTGCCAGGAGTGTTACGTGGGCTTGGTTTGGCCTACCCAGCGCTGACATTCTTTGCCATCACCCTTACCGGCAACCACTTCATCCTGGACGCAGTGGCAGGCGGAACACTGGCCGCGTTGTCCTTTGGCGTGGTCTGGATCGCTAAACGGTGGTTCGTGCCGTGCTAGGGTCGACGGCGCTTGCCCCACATGGGGTGCTGGAACGAGGGCAGATTCAGCCGGTCGATGGGCCGGTCTTCCACCACGGGTTCCGGCTCCGGTTCCTCTGGCATGGGCGCTCGGTAGCCCTGTCCCAGCTGCCTATCATCCCCCAGGTTGCTCAGGTGCTGGGACAACGATTCCAGGCTGTTGAGGTTGTGAACTGGCAAGAAGTCGTCCACGAAAGGCAATGCCGCCTTCATTCCCTGGGTCAGCGGCTGGTAGGTGGGCGAACCCAGCAGCGGGTTGAGCCAGATGAGCCGGTGGCAGCTCCGCTGAAGTCGGGAGGTCTCCCTGGCCAGCAACTCAGGGTCGCCCCGATCCCAGCCGTCGGAGATGATCAGAACCACGGCCTGTCCCCGAAGCACTCGCCGCAGCCATTCGTAGTTGAAGCTCTTGATGGCGTCTCCGATCCTAGTCCCACCGGCCCAGTCAGGCACTGCTTTGGAGACCTCGTCGATGGACTGGTCGATGCTCCGGTACTTGAGGCTTCTGGTGATGCGGGTCAGGCGAGTGGCAAACAAGAACGCTTCCAGTTGATCCAGGCCACCGGAAATGGTGTGGATGAATTGCAGGAGCATACGGGTGTAGCGTTCCATGGAACCGCTGACATCACAGATCAACACCAAGGGGCGGTGCTTCTCTTTGGGCGACCGATGGACCAGGTCGAGTGACTCGCCGTTGTATTTGAGGTTTTGCCGCATGGTGCGTCGCAGGTCCAGCGGACCGGACTTACCCGGCGCTAGACGGTGCGTTCGGCGTTTACCCAAATCCCAGGCGAGACCGGCCATCATAAGGCGCGCCTCGGCCATCTCCAGTGACGTGAACTCAGAGAAATCCTTCTGCCTGAGCACTTCCACCGCGCTATAGGTCTTGCTCAGGTCTACGTTCTGGACTGAGTCATCGTTGGGTTCCCCTTCCAGAAATCCTTCGCCATCCGGTTCGTCGTCCCGTCCCGTGGAGATCTGAGGTTTGCGGAACCGTTTTTGTTCGCCCAGCGACCGTAGGTCCATGGTTGTGGTGCGGTCTGACGGTTTGCGCCAGAATATCTGGAAGGCTTCATCGAAGATGGGCAGGTCCTGTTTGCGGTGTACCAGGATGCTGCGGGCGGCCTGGTAGAATTCTCCGCGCCTCCCGATGGACACATACTCGGTGGCCCGCACGAGGTCCAGCATATTGCCGGAGCCGATCTCCAGCCCAACCCGTCGCAGCATCTCGCCAAACAGCGTCAGACTTTGGAGGATGTGGCCGTCTTGGCCGGCATCGTTGGGCAGTATGGGTATTGGCCCGGGAGTCTTGGTTGCCATTACCCGCGTCTGCGGCCACCCCGGCGAGTGCCACGGTTCTTGGACCGCTCCAGCATGTCATGCACCGGTTCGCCCTTCACCGAGTCGATGTCGTCCTGGTACTTGAGCATCATGCCCAGGGTATCGTCGATCACTGCCGGGTCCAGTTCTGTCTGGTTTAGAGCCAGGAGGGCCGAAAGCCAGTCCAGGGTTTCAGTGATGCCGGGTATCTTGAATAGCTCGGTCTCCCGCATCTCTTGGATGAACGCCGTCACCTGCTCGGCCAGTTTCTTGGGCGCATCGGGAAGTCTGGCGGAGATGATTTGAAGCTCTTTCTGGTAGTCGGGGTAGTCCACCCAGTAGTAGAGACAGCGACGCTTCAGTGCGTCGTGTACCTCCCTGGTGCGGTTGGAAGTGATTATGACGATGGGTGGATGGGCCGCTTTATAGGTGCCCAACTCAGGGATCGTGATCTGGTAATCAGCCAGCAGTTCTAGCAGGAACCCCTCAAACTCCTCGTCGGAGCGATCCAACTCGTCTATCAGCAGCACCGGCGGTCTTTCCTGGGCCTCATCTATGGCCTGGAGCAGAGGCCGCTTGATGAGGAATTTCTCGCTGTAGAGGTCGGCGGTGGCGGTGTCTCGGTCAACGTCGCCGGATGCCTCCATCAGGCGGATCTCTAGTATCTGGCGGGCGTGGTTCCACTCGTACACTGCCTGGTTGATATCCAGACCCTCGTAGCACTGGAAACGGATCAGCTTGGTGCCCAGACCAGCGGCAAGGGCGCGGGCGATCTCGGTCTTTCCGACGCCAGCTTCGCCTTCCAGGAACAGTGGACGCTGCAACTTCATGGCCAGGAATATGGGAACTGCCAAGGCCCGGTCAGATACATAGACCTGGTCTCGCAGCATCTTTTGAACGTCTTCTATGGACTCGGGAGCTTGGTACTCACCTGCGGGTTCAGAGGAGGTCTTATCGGTGGTGGTCAAAAGGGTCACTATCTCCCGTTGATGGCATTCCAGGACGGCTCAGGCACGGAAGATAATTGTATCCCAAACGAACTGGGCTAATCCAATGGCGGAACAAATACGGACTGAAAGAATCTACGTACCAGCTGCCCCAACCGGGTCCAATGGTCGTTCAGAGATATTAGATCTTCCGGAGTTAGTTGGCTGTAGGTTTTGCCCAATTGGGGGAAATTCCAGATGGTGAACGCCCAGAACTCTGGGATGGGGCCCGGTGGTTTGGACCGGGCTATCTCGCCGGTGGCCCCCAGAAGCTCCCAGGAGACCAATAGACGGCCTTTATAGGCAATGGCAATGGCTTCCGCCCAAGAAGCGTTCCGGTCTGCTCCGTTGAAGGGCTCCATCAGTTCAAGCAGGGCGTCTATCCGTTGGGAGTCGTTTACATCCGGCCCGGCGAACCTGCGTGTGTGGCGGCTCTGCCAGCGAGCGCCCAAACTCGGGACGACCAATCCTCCATCGGAGGCAATGGCCAAAGTGGCTCCAGCTTCAGACCAAGCGACAGCTTTCTCGATTGCGATGGCTTCATGGGTTGGGCCGTTTTCTTGCGTTGACGCGGAAACGCCAAGCTCTGACGGTTTGGTGGGATTGAGCGGCAGTCCACTGAGCAGTGCCCGGAACGCCTGCTGCTTATCACTATTGCCAGTGGCCAGCAGAATCGGCATGACGTCCAGCGTGCTCATCTCGGGGGAATACTAGAGGACGCGGGCCACGGCCCTGGTGGCTGCGCCGTCCCCACCCTTTAGTTTCAGCGGCAACGCCCAGAGTTCAAACTGTTTGCCGACCAACTTATCCAGGTTGATGAGGTTCTCTATCAGGGGGATGTTCTGGCCCAACAACAGCCGGTGTACTGGGAAGTCTTTGATGGTCGACAGCGGGGATTCTGGATGCTTGTCTATGGGGAAGTCCACGGCTACCGCATTGGCACCGCAGTCAGCTAGATAACCAGCAGCGTCGGTACCCAGGTACGGGCCGTGGCCGTAAAAACGAGGCCCGCCCGACTCGGCTTCAGCCCAGCCGGTGAACAAGACAACAATCTGGTCTTTGACGGACTCTGGGTTGGCACCGGCTGCCGTGAGTTCTTCAATAGTCAGCGGCTCCTGACCCTTGGCTGCAGATCTCAAGTCCAGCAACAGGGCAGGCCCAGCGTATTTCTCAAGGGGCATGTTCTCGACGGTTGTTGCGCCGTCCACAAAGTGGAACGGGGCGTCGACGTGGGTGCCGATGTGGGTGGCCAGGCAGAGCTTCTGGTTGGACCTGGCATGGGTGGCGTGGGTCTGAATCGGTTCAGTCTCCACTCCCACCAGGCCTGGAACTAAACTGATTCGCTCACTGCCCAATGTCAGAGTTAGATCGATGAGTTCAGCCATGGCAATCACCAGTTATGGATATGGGAAGATACTAGTCGTTTTCGACCTGTTCCGACAGACCCGCGCGGACTGGTTCTTCCGAAATTGGAGGATTGGTCCTGGCGTGCGGGGGGAGGCCATCCTCCCAATCTGGGATCAGTATTTGCTTGTTGGACTCCATGCTAAGCACCACCGAGACACCGGTCGAGCTGAAGAGCATGGACATGACCAGAGCTGGGTAGAACGAGCCAGTGGCGTAGATGACTAGACCACCCAAGACAGTGGCGGTGGCGTGGCCGGTGAGGGCGCCCATGGTCTCAAACCCGTAAAGGGTGGCCATTGGGCCAGTGCCGAAGTACTGCCGGTTGACCACCAGGTAGGCGGTCATCTCTCCACCAAAGCCCAGCCCGAACAAAGCGCCAAACAGGTAGAAAGCCCAGGCATCGTGTGCCCAGAACAGAACCAGTACCGTTCCAGCTTGGATCAGCAAAGCGGTCATGATGATTGGCTTGCCACCGAAACGCTCTGCCAGGATTGGCGACATGAAACGACCGAATATGCTGAATACGGAGATTATGGCAAGGATGAAAGAAGCTGTTGAAAGACTGATTCCCTGCTCGATGGCCAACGGGATGGAGTAGATCAGGATGATGCCGTGACCGGCACAACCCAGCCCGTGGATGGTCGGCAGATTCCAAAATGCCCTGGTCTTCCGCATGGCCTTGTTGAAGACTTTGAGGCGCAGGCGTGTTATCTCTTTGCTGCGGACAACTTCCGGCACATCATCAGGTCTGGAGCCAAAAGCTTGTAGATTGGCATCGGCCGGTTTGGAGCGGAAGAAGAAGGTCAACAGCGTCAGCGTTCCACCACCGGCCACGCCGATGATGGTGAATGTGGATTGCCAGCCAAAAGCGTCCAGTAGGTTGGCTACTGAGGGGGCGATAGCTGCTGCTCCAATTCCGCCAGCAGCCCACAGGATGCCGGTGGCCAGACCCAGCTTCACCTTAAACCAACCGCTGACTGATGCCAGCAGCGGCACCATGGCCAGGGATTGGGTGATGGACAACATCACGCCAAAGTACAAGAAGAACTGCCAGAGGTGGGTGATGGTGCCGACCAGGATCATGCTAGTCATATAGAGCAGACCGCAGGTGAACATCAACGGTCGAGCGCCGTAGCGGTCGCCAAGCATGCCCGTGATCGGAGATACAGTGGCTCCGCAGACGTAATACGTGGCCAGACCGGCGGCGATCACGCCGATGTTCCAACCAAATGGGCCGTCCGGGTCGTTGAGGGGAGCGACCATGATTCCGGCGGACATGCTAATGGACTGGGCTGTTATCTGAGCCACTGCCAGAATCGCTAATATGAACCAGGCTCTGTGGATTCCCTTGGTAGTTCTAGGGCTTGCCGGGGAAGGGGTATTGGTGACCGCCATGGTTTTGGTTCGTCTCAAGGGAAACCGGACCGACTTTGCCGAGGGTCAGGAGTCTCAGGGTCCTTATTGTTTGATTACTCTATTGGCGCTGCCCAGTCTGGCCTAATGCAATGGGCAGGCAGACAGGAAGGCATTGCCCCACCAGGTATCACCGGCAGTCTCATGACCGCCAATCGGGTCTACCAGGTTGGCACCAGCGTCAGCCGTTACGGTCGTACCACTCAGGGTTGCCGTGGTGCCAGGTATGCCAAAAGCCAGTGTCCGTTGGTTTTCCACATCAGCAGATACCGCCCAAGCCCCGAAGAAGATTATCAGGGCTAGGACGAAGACTATCACGAGTGAGAAAACCAACGGGACCGGAACTCGTTTTGCAGTGGGCAAGTTATTGACTCTATCTTAGACCAGAACGGGTCTAGTCTCGAACCTCTACTTCGTAGGGGAACACCATGTTGTTTCCGTAACCCCGGCCGTCCCAGGGGTTCGGGAATTCCATGGGTTGGGTTATAGCGTCCGAGTTGGTGGCGCGAGACATGATGGTGTACTTGCCCGGGCCGGGTGGGTTCCAATTGTGCTCCCACCGATACCACGAGTAGGCCTCGCGCGGGTGCAGGGTGTCTACCAGGCTCCATGTTTCGCCACCGTCGGTGCTAATCTCGACCTTCTCAACATCCTCTTCTCCGGACCATGCCGCGCCAGCCAGGGTGCAACCGCTGGTGGGGATAAGTTCACCGGGGACGGGGTTGGTGATGATGGACTTGACCTGCAACTTGCCGTAGTAGCGGTACGGTTCGGGGTTGCCAGGCTCGTTCATGGTCATGTAGCGCTGGGTCATGTAGAACCCTTCGAACTTGTGATCCAGAACGTGAATGCCGACCAACCATTTGACGGAGTTCATACCGTACCAGCCTGAGACCAAGAGACGCAGCGGATAACCGTGGTCCTTGGGTAGCGGCTCACCGTTCATCTCATAAGCCAGGATGGTGTCCTCATGAAGGGCCTTGGCCATGGGCAGGCTGCGCTCGTAGGTGACTTCGGCGGGGTCTCCCACCACTTCGTCGGCTCCGTGGTCGGCGCCCTCGAACATCACTTCGACGGCAGAGTCTTTGACTCCGGCCAGTTCCAGAACGTCTTTCAGGGAGACTCCGGCCCATTCGGCGTTGCCCATGATGCCGTGACCCTTGATCTGTTCCATGACGGAACTGATGCGGAGAGCCTTGGTGTAGTACTCGGGCACCGGGCTGTTTCCGCAGCACTCGAATGTTACCTGGAAGCGCTTTTGGGGCAGCTTCTTGAGGTCTTCGAACGATAGAGAGATGGTGCGTTCTACCTCGCCATCGATCTTCAGTTCAAAGGTGTTGATGTCGATCTCTGGGCTGTCCTTCCAGTGGTTGCGGATGTAGAACAGGTCGTTGGGGACGATGTTCTCCTGCAAACCTTGCGGCGGCACGGCCCAAGTGCGAAGGCCGGCGTTTGTTGGGATGATCTGCGGTTCGGCTTTGGTGCCAATCTGTGGCAGGGCCATATGGGTCCTCCTCAAAATGTTCCAGTGTTGTTGCCTATTCAGTACCCGACTTTGGAGTCTTACTCCAGGGCGGTGGTCTCCAACTCTGATGACGGATACGTGATCAGCAACAGGGCTGGGGTCCAGAGATGGTGTATCAGTTTGTGGGGTACACCTGGCGGGGCCAAAAGAGTTGTGCCCGCCCGTACTGTTTTTACTTCATCCCCCAGGATTATCTGGATCGCGCCAGACAAAACCTGAATCGAGACATCCACGGGATGAGTGTGCATCCGACCTTCCCACCCTGGGGAAATCTCAACTTCTTTCACGGTCAATGATACCGCACCCTGGTCTTTAGATACCAGATACCGCTCTCGCAACCGCTCGGTTGTCGGCGCTAGGCGGACGTCTGCATGGTCGATTATTGGCATGTGTTCCTCCGGGATTCGTTGGAAATATGTTCAGTGATATAGGCGCAAATTGCTACTCAACAGTAACAGGATATCCCTTTATTAAAAGATGTCTCGGCTACTCAACCGTGACAGGGTATCCGACTATGGCGCTGAAGTTCTTGCGCATGTTGTTGTAGCGGGGCTCACGTGATTGCACGCGACCCACTTCATCGGTGGCGCGGGACATGATGTTGTAATCGCCAGCCTTGTCGGCGTTCCACTGGTAAGACCACCGCACCCACATGTACCGGTCGCGGGGAGCCTCTATGTGGGCGGTGTGCCAGGTGTCGCCGCCATCGACGCTGACATCGACGTTTGATATGGCACCGGCGCCGCTCCAGGCGTAACCGCGCACCATGTGCACACCCTTGGTCATCTTCTCGGTGTCGTCGTTGGGTTGGGTGACGATGGACTTGACCCCGATGGTGGTGATCAGTTCCTTGTTGGGATCATCCACCGAATTGCCGTAGTAGTAAAACTCGTAGTGATACCAGCACTCTGGCATCTCGGTTGTGATCTCAAGGTCGGTCAGCCATTTGACGGACCAGTTGCCGGACCAGCCGGGCACCAGCAGCCTGACCGGCGAACCGTGGAGGTGTTCCAGGAGTTGACCGTTCTGCGCGTAGGCTAGGATGGTGTCGGGGTGCAGGGCCTTCTGCATGGGCAAGCCCTTGTCGTAGTAGAACGGTTTTGTGCCCTCAGCGGCGGTGGCAGGTACACCCTCGTCATTGCCGACGGCGCGCACGTAGAGAGACTTATCAGACAAACCGGCGGCGTTCAGGACGGCGGCCATTGGCACGCCGGTCCATTCGCTGGCGCTGAGGATCATGCATTCTTGGGTCCGGGAAGGCTTCGGGCCTTCGTCTTTGAAGTACTCAAAGAAGGTGGCGTCGCTGCCGGAGCACTCCATGACTGTGCGGACTGTGCGACCGGGGAAGCGGCGGAGTTGGTCGAAGTTCAGAGTGAGTTCGTTCTTGACCTCACCGTGAACCTTGAGCTGCCATTTGTCGGTCTCCACCACCGGAGGAACTGCGAAGTGCTGCACGGTGTAGTGCAGGTCGGTGGGTGTGATCAGCCCTTCCAGGTCCATCACGGGGGTGCGGATTCGGACGGCCCGGCCCTCATCGTCCATCAATGTGACGGGGTTCAAGTCCTTGGTGGGCCAACCGTGCCAATTGCCGGTCTTGTCGGCGTTGGCCGGGTCCGAGCCAATTGCCTCGTCCATCCTAAGAAAATCAGGGATTACATCATCTTGGCGTGTCGACATCGAGTCTCTCCTAAATCTTTACAAGGGTGACTTTGGATATTGTTGCTTGCTTAATCGGTCGCGTATTTCTCGCCCAGGGCGGTTTCCCACCTCAGGTAATTCATCATTTCGCCGTAGCTGCGGGAGACGCCCAGGTAGTTTATGTCAGATGGTGGGCGGATTATACCCGTCAGTCCCTCTTCCACGGTCATTCCGGCCTGTCTCCAGGCGGCTAATCCACCTTCCAAAGCTGTTACGTTGGAGTATCCCATGTTCTGCAGTGTGGCGGCGGCCAATTTTGAGCCGCGTCCGTCTCGGCAGGTTACTGCGATGGAGGTGTCTTTTGAAGGCGCGGCCTCGGCGATCTCCACCTCTAACCAACTACGGGTGATCCACTTTGCGCCGGGAGTGTGGCCCTTGGAGAAGTCTTCACTGGTGTCCACAAAAATCACCAGGTCTGGTTGGTTCGAGTCCAGGTCTTGGGCGGACACTGTCTTGACGGCAGCCTCGGCAGTTTCTATACCGGCGAGCTTATTGGCGGGGAAGCCTGTTTCCAGGGCGTTGCCAGCCCCCTG
>PCAH01000164.1 GCA_002730485.1 Dehalococcoidia bacterium
CCTGACAGAACCCGCACTCGTGAACGCATCCGGCGAACTTGCCGTCCTGGCCCGGCTCATCCGGATCAGACCCGATAGGGCCCATTTCTCCCTCGTACGTCTGGGCAAGCAGCTGAAAACTGCCGCAGAAGTTCAGCGTTGGCCAATCAGCCAGAGCGTAGACATCACGAAGCCCCTGAAGATCGGTGTCGTCGACTCGACAGCTTCAAAAAGAAGCAAAGCGTCTGACAGTCTAGCGTCTGTATCTCTGCAGCGCCGCGCGATCGATCTCGACGCCCAACCCGGGACCGTCGGGGATCGCGATCTGGCCGTCCACCATCGGAAAGCTTGTCCCCAGTTCCGTCCTCAACCCATTCTCCGTCATATCATACTCACAGTAACACGGGAACGGATTCATCGCCGCCGGTGAATCGGGCATCGTCGCTTGATAGTGCAGCGTCGCAGCGAGTCGGATCACGCCCCCCCACATATGCGGTATCACACGAACACGATCAGCGTGCGCCATCGCCGCAATTCGCTTCATCTCCGTGAACCCACCGGCGATGCTGATATCCGGCTGGATCACATCCAGAACTCTCGCCTGCAACAGCTCGCGAAACGACCAACTGCCCACAAGACCTTCGGCACCTGCGAGACGGCACGTCGGCAACGCACGCTTGACCATACCGTATCCCGCCACATCCGTCGGTTCGATCGGTTCTTCATACCACAGCAGACCATACACCATCGTTCTGGTGCCGCTGGCAATAGCCGTCGCGGGGTCATAGGCACAGTTCGCATCGATCGCGAGGCCGATATCGTTTCCGATTGCTTCCCGGACGGCTGAAACGATCCGTTCGTCGTATTCCGGCCCGAATCCCATCTTCATCTTCACGGCCTGGAATCCCATATCTCGATACTTCTTCGCCTCCTCGGTAAGCGCTTCGACGTGATCCTCCCCTTCGGGACGAAAAAGCCCACTCGCGTAGGCCAGCACGCTATCCCGACGCTTCCCGCCCAGAAGCTGCCAGACGGGTCGATCGACCGCCTTGCCCATCAGATCCCACAGCGCAATCTCCACACCACAGGCCGTCCGCGCATTCCGACCACCCCGGGCCAGATCGTCATAGATCACCTCATAGTCGAACGGACTCCGACCGACAACTGCTCGTTCGATGTCCCCCGCGGAGGGAGCGCCGCTGCCCTCACCCCAACCGACCAGACCCGAGTCGGTCAGAATCTCGATCACTGTCGCAGTGCGCCGACGATTGAACGTGCCTGAGTTCGCATACGGCTTCTTCACCGGATACGACAAGTTGTGAACAATCACTTCCGTTATCTTCATGAAAACTCCCTGGGAGGACAGAACAACAGACTTGCGAACACGGTCATCAGCGTTCACACACAGAATCAAGGAATCTGAACCTGGGAATTACAGGGCAGTCACCCGGTACGCATCGGGCAGGTTCAGAAATCGTGGACCGAGTGGCCTCTCCCCCAGAAGAACGCCTGATCGAGCGCGTAGCCCATCATGGGCCCGATGTAGAATGACTGCCCTCTTCGATAAAGGCTGACACCGCCAACCTTGAGGATAACCGACTTGATCGCCCACGCAAGGAAGACAGGGAAGACAATCCGTCTTGCCATATGCATGCCTTGAAGCGCCAAACCGACCGTGGGGAGAGGCCACCAGACAAACCGATACTTCAACACGGTAAGCGCCAGCGTTAAGACGACACTCGAGGCCAAGAACGTGAGTCGGTCGAGATCCGGCGGTTTCGGGTTGCGAATCCACGTGGCCGCCGATTGATACGCCTGTGGACTTCCCTTGATCACGTTCCAGGCGCCTAGATTGTAACCACCGTTTACGTTCCCGAGATAAATCGTCTGCCCAACAGAAACTGTGAAGCCCAACGCCACCGCGATCGCGAAGAGCATCTGAGACCTGGTGAACACCAGCCCCGTCGTCAGCTTCAGCAATTGTGTCAGAGGTGAACCGAGAAAACCCCGAGATACGCGAACAACAGGTAGAGCGAGAGAACGGAAGTCTCCAGGCCTGCCCCCCGCAGCCAGCCGAACATCACACAGACCCCGGCCGGCAGACTGATGAGGCGACCCGGTAGGACAACACTTCGTCTCCATCATCGACTTCGCCTGCGCTCCCCGTGGCCTTCCTGAAGACATGTGCCAGATGTCCCCTCGCCGAGTAGACACTCACACACGCCAGCGCAAACATCGCGCCGAAGCTCTGCGAGCGGACAGCTTCGATGCCGCCGTGGCCGACGGACACCCCCACACCCAGGCGGTCGAAAACAGAGGCTTCAATTCCAATGAGTACGAAGAACACCCAGAAGCTCACGAGCGCTTCGATTCGCGCGAAATAAGCAAGAACCAAGATGTAGATGCTGATCTGCACCCAGAAGGTGGGGGCGCCGGGCAGCCAGGTATGATTGGGAATCGGCCATTCGGATACCGACAGTCATCAGCGGGTATTCGAGACGTTCGTACTCGACCCATTGCTTCCGGAACAGCACGGTCAGACAGAGAATCGACCAGGCGATCGCTCAGATCAGAAGGGCCCACCAGGCAATCGGAACCGCCCAATTGATGTAGGGGTAGGACAGCAACACGAGGAAAGCCCTGCAGATCAGGGCCTGCGGAGTGACAGCCTCCTGTCGAGCCGGAGATTCTCTCTTGTCAGTTAGCACGGACAGAATCGACTCCTTCACGCCCTCAAACACGGCTATCGGCAGGCGCATTCATCGACCTGGGTTTCTGACAGCACTAAATGCCGTATCTTTCTATTTTTCGCAAGGGTTCAAGAACCAGGCTTGACTGGCCCCGACGGCTGTGGTCGTTTCCCTTTATCAAATTGACAACATTTCTTCATTTATGTATCGTTCTCCGCGGAATTTGTGCCCATAAATCCTTGTGTTTTCATCAACTTCAAAGAGCCCTTGTGGCTCTTTTCATGTGTTTGCAGGAGGGGCTACCGTCCCAATGAAGGTCGAAGTAACGGAAGCGGGCGCTTGGCGCCGTACGCTGGAAATCGAAGTGCCACGCGAAGACGTGGACACCCGCCTCAAAGAGGCGTATAAGAGTTACAGCAAGTCCTTGACTCTACCGGGATTCCGCAAAGGGAAAGTCCCGGTGAACGTTGTCAAACAGCGCTTCGGCCCGGCCATCCTCGACGAGGTCATCGCAAAGACCGAAGAGGAATTCTACCGCGAGGCGAGTCAGGAACAGGGCCTGCAGCCAGTCTCCCAAGCAACGATCGAAGAAAGCAGCTTTGAGGATGGCGAACCGCTGAAGTTCAAAGCCTCGGTAGATGTGAAGCCCGAGCTGGAAATAAAAAACTACAAGGACCTGAAGGTCGTGCGGCCCGTCTATAAGGTGGAAGAATCCTTTGTAGACAACCAGTTGAGCGGGATGCGGGAGCAGAATGCGACCGAAAAGGAGGTCGACCGCAACGCTGCGCTCGGTGACGTGATCCAGGCCGATTTTGTCGAGCTGGACGAAGAAGGGAATGAGATTCCCGACCGCGCACAAAGCGATCGCATGTTCCTGATCGGGGGGCCGAACGCAAACCACGACCTCGACAATCAGCTCGTCGGTATTGCCGTCGGCGATACACGAGATGTCCAATACACGCATACGCACGAAACCGATGACGGCGAGTCACACGAACATGAAGTGCGGTTCCGGGTCACGGCCAAAGAGATCCGAGAGCGAGAACTGCCGGAGCTGGATGACGAATTCGCCAAGGATGTGGGACCGTTCGAATCGCTGGACAAGCTAAAGGACCGCATTCGGGGCGACATGCAGACCCAGTCGGAAAGCGCCTCACGGAGCCGTCTCGTCGAGAATCTGGTCGAGGAGCTGATCGCCAAGAACGAGTTCGAGGTACCGGACAGCATGGTCGAGACCTACCTCGACAACTTTATCGAGCAGCTCAAGCGTGAACGACAGACGGAGGAAGTCGAGAACGTAGAAGGTGTTCGCGAAGAGGCTCGTGCCGGTGCGCTCCGAGGCGTCAAACGCTACCTGATTCTGGAGCATGTCGCCGAAAAGGAAAGTGTCGAGGTCCAGGAAGAAGATGTGGACAAGCATCTTGAAACCATGGCCGAGCAGCACAACATCGAACCGGCCAGGATCCGTCAGATCCTCGGGCGATCCGGGCAGATCGAGCGCATAAAGTCGGACCTGCTGGATGAAAAAACCTTCGACTTCCTGATCGAACAGGCCAAAGTGGAAGACATCGAAGAAACACCGACCGAGTAATCAGATATACGTCTTCTCTTAGCGAAGAGCCACTTGAAACGCTTAGGGTAGAACGACTTCCCACAGACTCAACGCACTGGCAACGCAACATCACGTCATTCGAATAAGGCAGAACAGATGGCACTTGTACCAATGGTTCTTGAGCAGACCGGACGCGGAGAACGCACTTACGACATCTTCTCCCGGCTGCTCCGTGACAACATCATCTTCATCGGCACGCCGATAAATGACACGATCGCAAACCTCGTAATTGCCCAGATGCTCTACTGCACGGCAGAGACACCGGATCGTCGAATCTCGCTCTACATCAACAGCCCCGGTGGCAGCATCACAGCGGGTCTGGCGATCTACGACACTATGCAGTATGTCTCGAACGACGTCGAAACCATCTGCGTCGGTCAGGCGTTCAGCATGGGTGCCGTCCTGCTGGCAGGCGGCACGAAAGGTCACCGGAGCTCGCTACCCAACTCACGGATCCTGATCCATCAGCCCATGGGTGGCGCCGGCGGTCAGGCTTCCGACGTCGAGCGTCACGCGAAGGAAATCCTGCAGTATCGGGACCGTCTGAACAACATCCTCGCGGAGTGCACCGGGCAGTCACTCGATCGAATTGCCAAAGACTCCGATCGTGACTTCTTTATGTCGGCTGAGGAATCGAAGGAATATGGTTTGATCGACCAGGTGCTCGAACCGTCCAAGTCAGAGTCACAGGACAGCGACGAAGAGTCCTGATACCAGGGAACCCAACGTTTGAAACGACGCTCATCCAAAGCTGAGATTCGCTGCTCCTTCTGCGGAAAGCGGGCCGACCAGGTCGAGAAGATTGTAACTGGTCCTGGTGTGCATATCTGCAACGAGTGCATCAAGCTTTGTAATGAGGTCCTGGTGGAGGACATCAAGCAGAAGCCGGTGCATCTGCACAAGGATCTGCCCAAGCCGTCCGAGATCAAAGAGCAGCTCGATGACTACGTCATCGGTCAGGATCAGGCCAAGCGTTCACTCTCCGTCGCGGTCTACAATCACTACAAGCGGATTCAGAGCAACGTATCGGTGGATGACGTCGAGCTCGAGAAGAGCAACATCCTCCTTCTGGGACCGACGGGCACGGGCAAGACGGAATTGGCGAAGACACTCGCGCGGATTCTTCAGGTGCCCTTCTCGATCGCCGACGCGACGATCCTGACGGAAGCCGGGTATGTCGGAGAGGATGTCGAGAACATCCTCGTTCGTCTGTTGCAGGCCGCCGACTATGACGTCGAACGCGCCGAAATGGGTATTCTCTACATCGATGAGATCGACAAGATTTCTAGGAAATCGGCCAACCCGTCGATCACGCGTGACGTCTCCGGAGAAGGGGTTCAGCAGGCCCTCCTGAAGATGCTGGAGGGGACCGTTGCCAGCATCCCGCCAAAGGGAGGACGAAAGCATCCGGAGCAGCCGCTCATTCAGGTGAACACGAAGAACATCTTGTTCATCTGCGGCGGGGCGTTCGACAGCCTGGATGACATCGTCAGCGCGCGGATCGGTCGAAAGGCCATGGGTTTCAGCTCCGAGGCCGAGAAACAGGAAGAGATGTCGATCGGTGAGCTTTTTGCCGAGGTCGAGCCCGGGGATCTGATCAGATATGGTTTGATCCCTGAACTTGTCGGTCGTCTCCCGGTCGCGTGTGCGCTGGACAGCCTGGATGAAGATGCGCTACTGCGTATCCTGACGGAGCCGAAGAATGCGATCACGAAGCAATTCAAGAAGCTGTTTGAGATGGATGGCATTGAGCTGACTTTTGACGACACAGCATTGGAGCAGATTGTCGAGCAGACCGTCACCAAAGGAACAGGCGCTCGTGGCCTTCGAGCGGTTCTGGAGTCGTCCATGCTCGACCTGATGTATCTGCTGCCGTCCGAAGGGGGCCCCAAAGAGATTCACGTCTCGGCAGAGCTGATCAACAACCCGCAATCCGCGTTTCTGCATCTCGAACAGAAAAAGCGAGCCTGACCACCGCGTCAGGCTTCCCGGGTGTGTCTGGGGCACGGTAACCCGTGCCCTTCTTCCTTGTACGGATGGCGCAGAACGAACGGAGCCGGGGTCATGCAGATCAAGCAAACCGAATTCGTCAAGAGCGTCGCCCATCCCTCACAGATCCCGACTGAAGCGTTCCCCCAGATCGCGTTCTCGGGCAGGTCCAACGTCGGAAAATCATCGCTGATCAATCGATTGATGAATCGGCGCAATCTGGCACAGACCAGCAACACCCCGGGCAAGACCCGTCTGTTGAATTTCTACCTGATAAACAGGCACCTCCACTTTGTGGATTTGCCGGGGTATGGGTTCGCCAAACGATCCAAGGCTGAGAAGAAAACCTGGGCCGAATTGATCGACGCCTACTTGCGATCCAGCGAGCGACTCAGGGGACTGGTTCAGTTGATCGATGCCCGTCACGATCCAAGTACCGAGGATCTGGAAATGATCGGCTGGCTGGGCGAGGCGAGTCTTCCTTTCGTCATTGTCGCTACTAAAGTGGATAAGATGTCACCGGGTAACGCCCGCAAACAGCTCGATAAGTCACTCGCCGCGATCGCGGACGTTGCCGAGGTCGATTTCCTCGCTTTCTCTTCGACCACGGGGCAGGGGCGCGGCGAACTGCTCAACTGGATCGATCATGTCATCTGATATCGATTACACCATCAAGAACGTTGATGAGATCCCGAGTCCTGCACTCGTCGTCTATCGAGACATCGTCGAGCGAAACATCAGGACAATCGGCGGTCTTCTCGACGGTTATGACCGTCTGCGCCCACACATCAAGACGCACAAGATGAAACAGGTCACCAGGATGGAGATGGCTGCCGGAATCACGAAGTTCAAATGCGCGACTCCCAAGGAAGCTGCGCTGCTGGCCGCAAACGGAGCGGAGGATGTGATGATCGCCTACCCTCCCGTTGGACCCCAGATCAAGCGAGTCGTCGATCTGGCCAGAATATATCCCGCGGTCACGCTTCGGGTGATTGCGGACGACGAGCCCAGTATCCGAAAGCTGGCGGCAGAGTGTGTCGAGGCAGACGTCACCATCGGCGTGGCGATTGATCTGAACACCGGCATGAACCGGACGGGCGCCCCTCCCAGTGAACCAAGTGTCGCTCTGGCCAAACTGATCGATAGCCTCGACGGAGTGACCTTCGATGGTCTGCACTCGTATGACGGCCACATCGGGGGGAATGGTGAGTCACGTCAGACAAGAGCGAGAGAAGCCGTGCAGCTTGCCGTGGATACTAGGCGGCAGATCGAGGAAGCAGGAATTGAGGTGTCTCTGGTCGTTTCATCAGGCTCGAGGGGCTTCGATGCCACCAACCAGGTCGACGGTGTTACGGAAGTGTCACCCGGAACCTGGATCTTCTGGGACTCGGGGTATGGCGAAAGCCTGCCCTTCCCATTCGATTGGGCGGCGCTCGTCGTCTCACGGGTCATCAGCACACCCGCCGACGACCTGATCACGCTTGATGCCGGCAACAAGGGGATCAACCCGGACGTTCCCGTTCCGCATTTCCGGGCTCTGAACCTTGACGGGGAGCTCGAGTTTCTCGTCAGGAACGAGGAACACCAACTGATCCGCCTGGAACCGAGTGTGAAGCGACCAAACGTCGGCGACGTCATCTACCTGGTTCCCAAACACGTCTGTTCGACGGTGAACCTGTATGACGAGGCCTACGTTATCGACGGAGAGGGCAACTGGGCAGAAACCTGGTCGATCGACGCGCGAGGTCATTAAACATATCACCTGTCAGGTCACCAAGCTTGAAGCAGCGTCTCTATATACCCGGGCCGACACCGATCCCCGATCAAGTCCAGGACGCGATGACGGGTCCGATCGTCTATCACCGCGGACCCGAGTTTTCGGAGTTGTTGACCGGAGTCGTGGAAGACACGAAGAAGCTCTTTCCGACGCCTGATGAACTGTTCCTCCTGTCGTCCTCCGGAACCGGGGCGATGGAGGCAGCGGTCGTCAACACGCTCTCGCCGGGTGACCGAGTCGTCGTTGCGCAGGCAGGGAACTTCGGTGCCCGCTGGAAGGACATCTGCGGCACCTATGGGATCAAGGTCTTGACCGTTGACGGTGAGTGGGGCACTGAGATTGATCCGAACCGGGTCGCAGCGAAACTGAAAAAGGATCCGTGCATCAAGGCCGTACTGACGACGCAGAGTGAAACGTCGACCGGTGTACTCCATGATATCGCGGCCATCGGCAAGATCGTGTCCGAACACGAAGCGCTCCTGATCGTCGACGGAATCTCCAGCGTTTGTGCGCACCGGTTGGACACATCGGCTCACGGCGTTGACATCGCTGTGACCGGGTCTCAGAAGGGCCTGGGCCTACCGCCCGGTTTGGCGGCGATCACGTTCAGTGAGCGTGCGCGTGCGGCATCTGAATCGGCAGACTGCTCACGGTTCTACCTGGATCTGAA
>PCAH01000165.1 GCA_002730485.1 Dehalococcoidia bacterium
GAGACCGGCGCCGGCCAGCACGGCGTCGCCACCGCCACCGTGGCTGCGTTGTACGGACTTCCCTGCGTCGTCTACATGGGTGAGGAGGACATTCGACGGCAGGCGCTGAACGTCTTCCGGATGCGACTGCTGGGCGCCGAGGTGCGTCCCGTAACGTCGGGTAGTCGCACCCTCAAGGACGCCATCAACGAGTGCATTCGGGACTGGGTCACTAACGTCGAGACCACCCACTATCTGATCGGCAGCGTTGTCGGACCCCACCCCTACCCGGTGATGGTGCGTGACTTCCAGACGGTCATCGGACGGGAGGCAAGGGCTCAATTGTTAGAGATTGAAGGCAAACTTCCCGACTATGTATTGGCCTGCGTCGGCGGTGGCAGTAATTCCATTGGGATGTTCCACCCCTTTGTGCCCGACGAGGATGTGAAGTTGATCGGTCTGGAAGCCGGAGGGGACGGCGTCGATACCGGCAGGCATTCAGCCACCCTCAGCGCCGGACGGCCTGGAGTGCTGCATGGTGCAATGTCCTATCTGCTCCAGGATGAACACGGCCAGGTCATGGAGACCCACAGTATATCCGCAGGATTGGACTACCCCGGAGTAGGCCCGGAGCACAGCTACTTGAAAGCCTCCGGAAGGGCTGAATACCGTGACGTCACCGACGCGCAGGCCCTGGAGGCGTTCCATCTCCTGTGCCGCACTGAGGGGATTATCCCGGCCCTGGAGTCCTCCCACGCCGTCTCGGCTGCTGTCGATCTGGCCAAGACTCTTACGTCCGACCAGGTCGTCCTGGTCTGCCTCAGCGGACGCGGCGACAAGGATATAGACATCGTCGCCCAGGCCTCCGGACTTCAAATTTAGAGAGATCACCCATCCGCATTTGGAAATCAGGCCGGAGCCTACGCCAGACGTGATCCGGTATAAATCCTTGTGCTACAATGATTGCCGATTCGCCAGAGCCATGTCTGAGTGTTCTCTGGTTATGTAAAGTTAAGATTCCGTTAATTAGCAGGAGAGACTACTATGGACATGGGATTAGAGGGCAAGGTTGCAATCATCACTGGTGGCAGTGATGGCATCGGTAAAGCCGCCGCGCTGAGCATGGCCAAAGAAGGGGCCAATGTGGTCATCGTGGCCCGCCGCCAGGAAGTATTGGATCAGGCGGTTCAGGAGATCAAGACTGCGACAGAGGGCTCGGTTGTCCCTCTCGCACTGGATATCACTACAGATGGCGCGTCCAAAAAGATGATCCAGACGGCCATCGACAACTTCGGTCGCGTGGACATCATCGTGAACAACGCTGGTTCGTCCATGGCCAAACCCTTCGAGGACGTGAGCCACGAGGACTGGCAGGGCGACTTCGAACTGAAGGTCTGGGCAGCGGTCCGCCTGATGCAAGAATCCATCGGCGAGATGCGGAAGGTCGGCGGCGGTCGTATCATCAACGTGACCAACCTGGGTGGCCGGACCCCTGGTCCCGCCTCCATGCCAACGTCCATCTCCCGCGCCGCAGGTATCGCCATCACCAAAGGCCTGTCCAAGGACTTGGCCAAGGAAAACATCCTGGTGACCACCGTCTGCATCGGCCTGGTCAAGAGCGGCCAGCACCAACGCAGGTATGACGCCCGTATCGAGAAGGAACCTAACCTGACTCTGGACACTTTCTACTCTGAACTTGCCCAGGGCCGTTCGGTGCCCATCGGCCGTGTCGCCGAGCCTGAAGAGGCCGGTGATGTGATCACCTTCCTGGCTTCTGAGCGCGCCAGCTACTTGACCGGTATCGCAGTCAACCTGGACGGCGGAGCTTCCGCAGTCCTTTAAACCTGGTTAAACAGAGTCGAAGTCGAAGCCAATCTAGATATAAACACAAGGTCCACGCGACCGGAGGTCTTAGAACTTGACTAGCTCCTACATGACAGAATTAAACGCACCTCAAAAGGTGCTGTTGGGACCCGGACCTAGCACCGTACACCCTCGGGTGTTGGCAGCTATGGCCAGTCCCGTGATGGGTCACCTGGACCCGGCATTCTTCCAGGTAATGGACGACGTATGCGAGATGCTGCGTATGGTCTTCCATACTGAAAACAAGATGACCGTGCCGATATCGTCCACCGGTACGGGAGCCATGGAAACCGCCTGCGCCAACGTCATCGAGCGAGGCGACGAGGTGCTCATAGCCAGAAACGGGTACTTCGGTGTCCGCTTGGGAGACATAGCGGAGCGTTGCGGTGCCACCGTCCACCTGATGGACACACCCTGGGGCAAATCGGTCGACCCCCAGGCCCTTCGCGACGAACTCAAGAAACACCCTGGTCTCAAGGCAGTGGGCGTTGTCCATGCTGAGACATCCACAGGTGTGTTGAGTGAGGTCAAAGAGTTGGTAGACGTGATCCACGAAGCCGGTGCGCTGGCCATCGTGGACGCAGTCACATCGCTGGGCGGACACGACATGAGGATGGACGACTGGGGCATCGATGTTTGTTACAGCGCCACCCAGAAGTGCCTCGGCGCCCCTCCTGGACTGGCTCCAATCAGCCTCAGCCAGGAAGCGATGGACGTGGTTGTGAACCGTTCAACCAAGGTTCAGAGTTTCTATTTCAACCTACAGGACTTGGAGGCCTACTGGAACCAGACCAGAAGGGCCTACCACCACACCTCGCCCATCAACATGACCTATGCGCTCCGGGAGTCCCTGCGCATGATGATGGAAGAGGGCTTGGATAACCGAATCCAGCGGCACGCCCGCGTTGCCGCTGGATTCCGCGCCGGTGCAGAAGCGCTGGGATTGACCCTGCTGGCTGAAGAAGGCCACCGGTTGAACCCACTGACCACCGTCTCCATTCCCGAGGGCATCGAAGACGGCAAGGTCCGCGCGGCATTGCTGAACGACTACGACATCGAGATCGGTGGCGGTCTGGGTGAGTTTGCCGGCAAAGCCTGGCGTGTCGGGCTAATGGGCGAATCGGCCCGCGAACGAAATGTCTTCGCGGTGCTCTCGGCTCTGGAGAACATCCTCTCCAAAGAAGGCTACGAAGTGGCCTACGGAGCCAGTCTATCCGCGGCTCAAAGAGCCATAGCGACCTTCGACGAGTAACCACTCGCCGGAGCTACAACCTAGCAAACAACAAGAGGCGGGGAAACTTCCCCGCCTCTTGTTCGTTATCGATTGGTTTTACCGTTCGTCCTGAGCTCCGTTGAAGGACGTGCATCAGTCAACCTGCTCGTAGGTGGTGGACGGTGATGCGGCAGTTGTCTTCGGGAGTACCTTGGCTGATAAGTGGATTCTTGCCTCCGCAGGAAGGACGGGCGTGCTGGCCAAAACCACCGCTAACACCCAAACCACCTCACAAGAACGCTCATGGTGTCCTTCCGCGGAAGGATGTCGAACCACTGTTACGGAGCTGGCCAATCCCACCCAATGATTGGCTTATGCGCATCCTTCGACGGGCTCAGGACGAACGGAAGAGGTGCGGTATGGATTCCTGCGGAGGCAGGAATGCCGCGGTGCGGTGCAGGTTGGATTTGCAGCCTTGCTACTCCAACCCGTAGGCCTCGTCTAGGATGTCCACCACGTGGCGGACTTTTTCTTTTTGTCCTTTGGCTTTGAAGCCTAGCTCCACTTGTAGCATGCAGCCGGGGTTGGCGGTGATCACTTCTTGGACGCCGGTGGCTTCGATACTGTCCATCTTGCGGCTCAACAGGCGCTTGGAGAGGGCGGGTTGGGTTGATGAGTAGATTCCAGCGCCGCCGCAACAGAGGCTGGAGTTTTCCATCTCGATGAGCTCTAGACCGGGTATGGAGTTCAAGATGACCCTTGGCGCAGCTGTGATGCGCTGGGCGTGAGCCAGGTGGCACGGATCTTGGTAGGTGATTCTGCGGTTGATTTCAGCGGTGGGAGGCTCAAAGGGCAGACCCGCCAGAAACTCGGTTACGTCCTTGGTCATGCTGCTGAACCGTATTGCCTTCTCTCGATATGTCGGGTCATCCTTCAGTAGCTCGGCGTACTCCTTCATGCTGGAGCCGCAGCCCGCAGAGGAAGAGATTATCTGCTCCACACCGGCGGCCATCAGCGCATCGATGTTGGTGCGCGCCATGGCCCGGCTGTTGGCCATGTCTCCGGCGTGGGTGTTCAGCGCCCCGCAGCACCCCTGACCCTGGGGCACCAGCACGTCGCAGCCGTTCCTGGTCAGAACCCGCACCGTGGCCTCCATGGTCGGACCCTGCATCAGCGGCATGACACAACCGGACAGCAGCGCCACGGTTATCTTCTTTTCGCCCTGGGCTGGGTGAACGGTATTGCTAGGGGCGAAGAACTTCTTGCTCAAGGGTGGCAGTTGGGACTCCAGCGCGGCTATCCCGCCTGGAACCAGGTGGAGCAGATGGGAGAGACGGAGCAGCTTTTGCAGGCCAAGACGTTGGTAGATACGGATCAGGTGCGCGCCCAGATTCAGACGTCGGGGCTTGGGCAGCGTGGCGGTCAAGAAAAACCGACTGAACCGTTTTAGTTCCCGGGATTGGAGTCCGGCTGTCTTCACCTGGGCGCGGGTCCGCTCCATGATGCGGCCGTAGGGTACGCCGGAGGGACACACCGCCTCGCAGGCCCGGCACTGGAGGCAGGCTTCCCAGTGGGAGACGATCCTGGGCGTAATCTCTACTCTGCCCTCGTTGACGGCTTTCATCAGTGCCAATCGGCCCCGGGGCGACTCCATCTCCAGGGCCGTTTCCACGTAGGTAGGGCAGGAACTCAGGCAGAGACCACAATGCACACATCGGTACAGGTCTGCTTCGGCCGGGGCGTCGGGTCCGGTGAACCCTCCCGGTATTATCTTCAATGATTCTGATGCGGGCTGGACCATCCTAGATGCCTCCTAAGAAGCGACCAGGATTGAGGACGCTGTTGGGATCGAACCGTTTTTTGATGTCTTGCATGATTGATAGGCTGTCTGGGTAGTCGCCCCAGATATCTATCTGGGATTTGACGCTCACCGGGCAATGTTCCACCACCGCCGAGCCCTCGCAGCGTTGGACAATCTGGCGAACCTGTTGGATCGCGTCGATGATGGGCTGCGGTTCCATGGAGTGGGTGGATTGGATATCGCCATACTTGGGCCAGAAGAGGCGTATGCTGCCGAACCCCGAGTCGGCCATCTGCTCTGGGTACTCTCCGAACAGGGTCACGTCACCGCATTCTGCGGAGGCTCTAGCTGCGGATTTAGACTGGACTGATACTTTCATCACCAGCGCCGAGTCATCACGGAGCTGGGGTGGCGTATCGGTGATCCAGCGGAGGGTCGATCTGGCGGCTGGGCCTTCGATGCGTTGGACGGCATTGGCCCCCTCGGCCAGAAGTGTTGCCGCCGCCTCGTCCAAACGTCGCCTGGTGGCCTGGGAGCGGCCTGAATAGAATGCCAAGAAGAGTGCAGTGCCCTCATCCAGCAGCCCCAGGTTCTGGGACGCGGCCAGTGTGGAGTCCTGGAGTCGCCGGGAGACCCGGTAGGTGACGCTGTGGCAGCCCATGGGCGCGGCCGATGAGTGAATCAACGCTCTGCTGGCTGAGATGGAGTCTGGCAGCGCCGCGAAGGACGCCAGGAGCATGCCGCTGTGTGGGTCGATGGGCAACAGCTTGAACGTGGCTTCAACGATCACTCCCAGGGTGCCTAGGGAACCGGCGTACAGCTTATTGAGGTCGTAGCCGGTTACGTTCTTAACCACTTTGCCGCCAGACTTGGTGGCTATGCCGTCGGTACCCAGCACACTCATGCCAATGAGCCACTCGCGGGGCAGGCCGTAGGCGTAGGACAATGGCCCGCCAGCTCCCACGGACAGGATGCCGCCGATCGTGGAGCGGTCGGCCTCGGCTGACTCCAGAGGGGCGAATTCTCCTCCAGGGGACAATCGTTCTTGGAGATTGGACAGGGTCATGCCAGCTTCGACGGTTGCCGTCATGTCGGCGGGTTGGTAGTCGACCAATTGGTTGAGGCCACCAAGGTCCAGGATCACGTCGGCCTTCCTTGGGACATTGCCCAGGTTCATCCGGGTCCCACCCCCACGGGGCATGATGCTGACGTGCTCCGAGGACGCCCAAATCAACAATTCAGAGATTTGGAGCCTGTCGGTGGGGCGGACTATGGCCTGAGGGGCTACGTCGTCGATCTCGATATCGCCAACGGGCATGACAACACTACCGCCCAAAAGGCCTGCCAGACGATCGCTAAGGGGAGACTCCAACAAAAACTCCTGTGTAAGTGAGACCGGCTAGGCCGGCATACCCGGGAAAGTGGCTTGGGAATGGGGCGTGGCCTTGACCCCGTCTGGGAATATCTTGCCCGGGTTTAGAGTGTTTTCCGGCGCAAAGGCGTCGCGAACCATGACCATGGCTGCCATGTCTTCATCCGAGTACACCAGGGGCATCTGCTCTTTCTTCTCCAGGCCAACGCCGTGCTCGCCAGTCAGCGTGCCGCCGGCGTCGACGCATACCTGAAGCACGGCGGTACCTGCTTCCATGACCCGCTCCAACATGCCCTCTTTTCGTTCATCAAAGAGGAGGCAGGGGTGGAGGTTGCCGTCTCCAGCGTGGAAGACGTTGGCGATGGGTATGTCGTATTTCTTGCTGACATCCGCCACCTGTCCGAGCACCCGCGCCAATTGAGTGCGGGGGACCACTCCGTCGACCAGGAAATAGTTGGGGGCCAGGCTGCCCAGAGCGCCCAAAGCCCCGTTACGGCCCACCCAGAGTTGTTGGCGTTCCTCGGCGGCTTCGGCGGTTCTCACCTGGGTGGCTCCCGTGTCCCAGAGGGCGGCTTCGACCTCGCGTCCAATCTCGATGACTTCGTCGTTCAGGCCCTCAAGTTCTATGAGTAGTACCGCACCGGCGTCGTCCGGATAGCCGGCGTCGCTGACGTTTTGGACTGCCTGGATGGTTAGAGCGTCAATCATCTCAAGGGCTGCGGGGACTATGCCGTGTTCAATCACAGCAGACACCGCAGTGCAGGCCGATTCCACGTTTGGGAAGATGCCCAGGAACGTGCGCACCGCTTCCGGCACTGGCAGCAGCCTCACGGCGATCTTGGTGGCAATGCCAAAGGTGCCTTCGGAGCCGGTGAACACGCCGCGCAGGTCGTAGCCGATGGTCTCACGGGCCAGACTGCCCAGGTTCACTATTGAACCGTCTTCCAGCACGACTTCCATTCCCAGCACGTGGTTGGTGGTGGTCCCATAGGCTAGGCAGTGGGGGCCGCCGGAGTTCTCGGCTATGTTGCCGCCCAGACTGCAGGCCTTTTGGCTGGAGGGGTCCGGGGCATAACGGAGATTATCTTTTCGGACTCGGGTGTCCAGGTGCAGGTTGATAACTCCCGGCTCCACCAGTGCGATGCGGTTGTCGGTATCCACTTCCAGGATGTTGTTCATGCGTGGGAAGGCGATCTGGATGCCGCCTGGAGGGGTGACCGCGCCACCGCTGAGGCCGGTACCGGTCCCGCGACCCACAACGGGGATTCCGGCGTCGTAGGCCAGGGCAACAACCTCGCTCACTTCCCGGGTGTTGCCTGGAAAGACCACAGCTTCAGGCACACGACGGTCCACCGAGCCGTCGTACTCAAAAACCAGCAGATCATCAGCGTGGTAAACCACGTTTTGTTCGCCGACGATCCCCTGAAGGCCCTTCAAAAATGCGCTGAATTCCATGCCTGAAGCCCATAATCCAACTATTGCCGAATCCACGGCTGGATTAGGTGGGATTTTAGAGCAAAAGCCAAGGCATTGCCAGACTGGGCAGATTCAATTAACAGCGCGCTCTTTCGGGGTTATCTAGCCGGATTTGAGATGGCAATCCCAAAGCTCTGCCGTGTTTGTAGGCCCTTTGGTTTATGGGTATACTGGGTCGGGATTCACGCCAAGACGATTTCAGTTTTGGCCTGGGCTCACCAAATAGAAATATATTCAGGCAGCTAGGAGGAATCACGTGGAGTTCAATATCGCCGTATTAGGTGGCGACGGTATCGGTCCAGAAGTTACAGAACAGGGTGTTCGTTCTCTGGAAGCCGTGGGCCGCGCATTTGGGCATAGCTTCAATCTTAGCTACGGCGATATCGGCGGTATTTCCATCGATAAACACGGGATACCCCTGACCGATGAGACACGGGGCCTGTTGGACTCCAATGATGCGGTCCTCTTTGGCGCGGTGGGCGGCCCCAAGTGGGACTCTCCCGATGCCAAGGTAAGACCGGAGATGGGTCTGTTGGACATGCGCGCCCACATGGGTGTGTTTGCCAATATCAGGCCGGTGAAGGTCTATCCCTGGCTGGCCGAGTCCAGTGTCTTCAAGCCTGACGTCATCAATGGCGTGGACATGGTGGTGGTGCGCGAACTGACCGGTGGCCTTTATTACGCCGAGCCCCGGGGAAGACGCGAAACACCCAACGGTATTGTGGCCGAAGACACCATGCGCTACACCGAGGGCGAGATCGAGCGGGTGATCCGCGTTGGATTTGAACTGGCCCGTGGTCGCCGGAAGAAGTTGGCTTCAGTGGACAAGGCCAATGTTTTGGAATGTTCACGCCTGTGGCGGACGGTGGCCACCAGACTGGGCGAAGAATATCCCGACGTTGAACTGGAACACGTGCTGGTGGACGCCTGTGCCATGCAGCTGATTCAAAAGCCGACTGCGTACGACGTGATCGTGGCTGAGAATACCTTTGGGGACATCCTCAGTGATGAGGCATCCATGCTGGCCGCATCCATGGGGTTGCTGCCCTCAGCCAGCCTGGCTGGAGTTCCGGTGGCGGGACAGCGTTCTGGTGGCCTGTACGAGCCGATCCACGGCACAGCTCCGGACATCGCCGGAAAGGGCATTGCCAACCCCACAGGCTCCATCCTGAGCGTGGCGTTGATGGTCCGTTACTCTCTTGGATTGACCGAAGAAGCCGCCGCCATTGAAAGAGCAGTGGATAAAGTGTTGGAGCAAAACGCCCGCACCGCAGATTTGGTAACCGGCGGGGACAAACACGTCACCACCACCGAGATGGGTGACTTGATCGTGGCCGCTATCGAGAGCGGGAATTAGGCTCTCTTTCTAGTCCGTGGCAGGCCTGGGGCGATGAACGCTCCCATCCCAACCTTCCCCCAAAGTGAGAAGGGGTTTTGGACTCCTTTTCGTCGATTCCAAAGTGTTAGAGGGTATACCCACATGGGCGAGGACTTACTAGTCGCCATATTGGTTTTCTTGGCCAGCGCTGGCGTCGTGATATATTGCGGCGCCAAGCTTGCTGTGTATGGCGACGCTTTGGCAACGTTGACCGGATGGGGGCGATTGTTCGTTGGCAGTCTGCTTATTGCGCTGGCAACGTCTCTTCCGGAGCTTTCCACAAACGTCTCTGCGGTGAGGCTTGACCCTCCCAACCCTGGTCTGGCGCTGGGCGACATTTTGGGTTCGAACATGTTGAACATGTTCATCCTGGCTTCAGTCGCTTTGGTGTTTGGGGGTAAGCGATTCTTGGTGCGGGTTGCGCCGGAACAGCGTTATCTGGTCGTGGTGGCTGCGGCGCTGACGGGATTGGCTATCTTGATGGGCAGTCTCAACTTTGGCGCGTCGGTCTGGGAAGTCGGCCTTTCCTCAATGGTGTTGTTGGTGGTTTTCGTGCTGGGCATGTGGGTGGTCTACAAGACCAAGCCGGTAGACACCAGGTACGAGGAAGATGACCCTCACATAAGTCTGACTCGAGCGTGGATCCTCTTTGGTCTCGTCTCAGCGGGGGTGGTCGTATCCGGGTTTTTTCTCGCCTGGAGCACAGACGAGATAGCCGATATCACCGGCATAGCGTCAAGCACCCTGGGGATACTTCTGTTGTCGGTGGTCACTTCTATGCCGGAGGTGTCCGCTACTGTTGCTGCTGCGCGTATGGGGGCGGCAGACCTGGGCGTTGGAGGCCTATTCGGCAGCTGTGGTTTCAACGCGACGATACTGTTTCACTCAGACCTGTTCTATCGGGATGGCATCCTGATCAATCAAGCGGAGCCAGCGCATCTAGTGGCTGGCGGCGGCGCGGTGGCGATGATGTTGATAAGCCTTGTGTTGATCCTTGGGCGTATCCGGATCAATTCCGGGTTCATCGTCGCGGGGTTGGCTTTGATGGTTGGCGTGTATCTTACTGGGGCCACCATCGCGGCATCGCTAGGGGAATGACGAGAAGAATGAAGTACTAGGCCCGGTTGGAACGGGGTAGCATCATCACTCTATCCCGAACGCCCGGCGAACGATCCCGGTCAGAAACCTGGAGTCATCCCGCTTACCGAAGCCCGCCACAAACTCCAAGCTTTCACGGTAATGGTCTAGGAAGTCGGCTTTGACCTCGCCGTTCCTTGCGCGCTCTCTGAACAAGTTCGCGGATTCACTGAATCTGGCCTCCAGCCAATCCTCTCCTTCTAGAACAAGCAGGCGGTTCAAGAAGTCGAAGTTGCTCTCCAGGGAAATGGGCAACTCCGACGACCTTTTCCCTCGGTCTTTGTCGTAGGCGAGGTGAGCCAAGCTCTCAGATACGGTATTGTTTGCCCCCTGCTCGTAGAATTGGGTCAGCAGGTGGGCAGCCTGCCCGGGACTAGAGTTGATGAGCCGGTAGATAATCCTTGCCGCTGGAGCTAGCAACGGATCGCTGTTTTGTATCAACTCCAGCGAAACATCGACATCACCCGCGAATAACAAGGTTGTGGCCTCCGGTTGGGCCAGTATGAAACCCTCCAGGGGAAAGGGTGTTTCCAGCAGCAATTGTGCAGTTCCGGCGGGGTCACGCCCGGCTCGTTCGGCCACCACCCGGTAGAGCTGTTCCAAGAAAGGTTCATCGACGCGGAAGTTGCCCGATGGCTCGTCAATCAATAACTGAATCCCCGCCCGCATTACGTCTGAGTCGTTCGATGTGATTCCCAGCTTGAACAGCAGTTCTTCAGGACGGAGGATGACCCTGAGTTGGAAAGGAACCGACGCCATCAGACTGCGGACTGTTGCGTCAGGGAGGGGCAGGGTAACGGCCTTGGAGGCTGCCAGGTCTCTGTCGCGGAGCAGGTCGAAGAACAACTTCAAATCATTTTCTTGGTCGAAGCCGATTTCGGATATGAAGCGTTCAAGCTCGCTGGAACCGTCGTTTGAAGAGACCCTCCCCGCAGCCAATACCGAGTCAACCTTTGAACCGAACACCTTCAGGCGTTCCACAAAGGTTGCGGTGGCTTGGAGGGTCTTGCCAGTGGGAAGCTTTGTGCCGCCGGTGAAGAGTTCAACCAGAACCCGGTTTTCGACGGCGGGAAGAAAGTTGACCAAGAAAGGTTCGGTAGAGAGCTGGGCGGCCAATTTCGCTGCCCTTTCTGAGGGTGTGCCGATGGCTGGTAGTGACAGGTATTCCAGAGCTGAAGCCAGTTCCCCTGCCCGGGAATGGGAGAAAACCAGCAAGTACTCCGGGTGGGCCTTGTAGAGGGCGATCTTGTCCTGCAGATAACGTCTCCAGAACTCGAAATTCTCCTCGTTCTGCGGGTCTCCGATAAGCAGGTCGAATTGGTAGACCAAATCCCGGAGCCGTTCTTGCTCTTCCGTCTCCAGCACGCTCTTGGCGGTGGAAATTATCTGCTCCGGCGGGATGGCGGGTTCAAGCGACGGATACTGGCGCAGATCCAGGTGCTCAAATCCCAACCACTTGCCGGTGGCGGTTACGTCCTCTGGGGACAGGGATTGGAACCAACCTGCAGCCCCGTACCAATCCGCAAAACGCCCAGGTGGCAGGAAGTTGTCCCAGTACTTCCGCAAGATGGGCGGCACCAGGTTCAGACTCCCTCCTGTGGTGTAGGGCACGTCCGCTTCCAGGTGGTGGAACACCGGCTCTGGATTGTCACTAGATACGCCTGGTAGGTTTCGCAGGCGTTGTCGGAGCAGCTCAAAGTCGTCGGGAGGTTGGGCCATGAAGGTCAAAATGTCCTGGTGGTACGCCTGCATGGCCTCGGAAGGGTCGTCATTGGAGGTCTTTTCCCAACTTAGGTCGGATCTACCGGTGACGGGGAACCCGCCCCAATAAGAGTGGCCAAGTTCATGGATCACGCCGATGGGACTAGCTTCACCGACCCCAGCCCACTCGGAGAATCCGTAGCTGCCGAAGTAGCCCGGCTCACCTTCCATCTGCCGTAGGTCAAGACTGCGCAGCAATGCGGCTCCGGCATCTGTGGGCTGGTAAAGGGCGATTACGGCATCGAGCCGTTCTTCCACCCATGGGGTTGTGTCTGGGTGCCGAGTGGGTGCTGGGAGCGGAGTGAACTGGGGGGAGGATTGTACCGGCGCGGTTACGCCGACCGGCGATGTGGACGACGGGGCCGGGGTTGCGCTGGTACACGCGGCAACTAACAGGCTGAGGACGGGTACCAACAACCAACGAGACATCGACCCGATCAGACGACCTCTAGTGGTTCTTCGGTGACTACGCCGTCGGTGATTTCAAAGATGCGGACCACCGGGTTGTCCATGTCCATCAGGGAGACGAGGACGTAGCGGACCTCCGGCCAGAGTCCGGCGGTACCGGCGGCGATACGGACGTCGGTGTCGGAAGGGTAGGCCTCGCTGCCGGTATGGGAGTGGTAGATGGCCAGGAGTTCCCAGTTGTTTTCGCCAGCCTCGGTGTCCACTTGGACCAATTTCCCGGGGTCCATGGAGAACCGGAAGGGACTGGCTTCCACGTTGGACATTCGATATGCCTTTGTCACCTGGCCGTCCGGGCCAGCCAGAATGCCGCAGCACTCATTGGGCAGGTCGGCCTTGGAGTGGGCAACCATCTCGTCGATGAATTCCTGTTTAATCTGGACCAATCGGTCAACTCCGCTGAGGGTCAGTAGCAAATATAAGTTCGGGAACAAATTTGGGGTGCTGTGCGTCAAGAGGGATAAGACGCCGCGTTCTTGTGTGAATATAGCAGAGGAATCCTGGGGTGAACAGCGGCATCAAAGATTGGATAAATAGCTACGGGAAAGCGGCAAACCTAGATTCACACGGCCCAGCCCCGGAAGGAATTATTAGATGTTTTATTTCAAAGCCTGCCAAAAATGCCACGGAGACATGAGTCTGGAGCAAGACTCCTACGGTTCTTTTCTCAAATGCCTGCAGTGTGGAAAGTTCACCGAGGTAAACGGGGCTAACGACCAACGGTCAGTCTTGCACGGGTCAGTGTCCAATGAACTGGCTGTTCAATCCGCAGATGCAAGAAAGGTGGAGACTGTCTTCGTGGCTTAAGGGTTGGCTGGGGTCTATGAGGTGCCGGATTGGCCGTTGGCCCATCTGGCATACTTAAAGACGACCTCTTCTTGCTCGGGTGTCTGAATCGATCCCCGGCGCAATTCCCGCACCCTGAATATCGCTTCATCGGGAACTTCGCCCCGGTGGACTAGATAACAGGCCAGGACCGTTCCGGTGCGGCCGATCCCTGCATAACAACTGACCGCCACCGGGCGGTGGTCCCTGAGTTGGTCGTCTATGAACTCGACCATCCTCTGGATCTGCTCCAACTCGGGCGGCGTAAAATCAGGAACCGGCTCAAACATGTCAACCAGGTCCACCTGGTTTCCGGTGTCGGCGGCAATGGTTCGTTCCTCCATCCTGATCACGGCCCGCACACCCTGGTGGTGTAGGTAAGAGAGGTCTTCAAAACTGGCCGGCCCCTGTGAGCCTGCCAGTTCATTTTCCAGAACCCAACCAAAGTTCATTACTTCCAAAGCTACTCCAGGTTCTTTAAGTTAGTCTATGCCAGTGGCCTCTATCCGAGAGAGGACTTCTGGTGCAGTCAAAGCTCTTATAGAGACGATCTTGTCTCTGGAGTTATGCCCGCGGATGATCTCTATCCGCGATTTGCTGATTCCCAAAGTTCTGGCCAGGAGCGCGATCACCCCGGCATTAGCCTTGCCTTCAGTGGGTGGAGCGGTCACTCTCAGCCGCAGTGTGTCTTCCTCAAACCCGTCCACCTGGTTTCGGGAGGCTCTTGGCTGGACACGTATCTTCAAAGTTGAGTTTGATTCTGCTGGCTTCCCATTTTGGGTTTCCATAATAAGGTCCAAACGTATGAGAGAAGTGTGAGAAAGGTAATTATTTGGGCTGTTATTAAATTACCTCTGGTATATTAAGTCCAGCGCCGGGCGAGCGAAACGAGCAAGAGGAGATGTCTGGTGGAATATACCAACATCAAATTGGAGAAAGAAAATCGGGTGGCGACAATACGACTGAACCGCCCGGATGCCCTGAACGCGCTGAGTCCGGACCTATTGGCCGAGCTATCGTCGGCGCTGACTGATGTTAGTGAGGATGAGTCCATCAAGGCTTTGGTGGTGCGGGGTGAGGGACGCTCCTTCTGTGCTGGCGCAGACCTGACCTATGTCCAGACAGCTCTGGCCGACCCGACCCTGTTGCCTCCGTACATAGCTCAGATCAACGACGCCTTTAATCAGATAGAAAAACTGCCAGTTCCAGCCATCGCAGTGGTGCACGGCTTTGCCTTGGCGGGTGGTCTGGAACTGATGATGGCCTGTGATATGGCGGTAGTAGCCGAAGATGCCCGCCTTGGCGACCAGCACGTGAACTTTGGCCTGGTGCCAGGCGGCGGATCCACCCAACGTCTACCCCGCCGGGTGGGTCTGCAACGGGCTATGGAGCTGTTGACCACCGGCAAGTGGATATCCGGCAGTGAAGGTGTGGAATGGGGGCTGGCCCTCCGTGCTGCTCCAACAGAGAGTCTGGACGAAGAACTGGAGTCGATACTGGAACCGCTGCGCACCAAGAGTCGGGACGGCCTGGCTCTGGTCAAGTCGGTGACCCTTCGTGGTATGGCTCTTGCAATGGAAGACGGCGTCGCCCTTGAGAGCTTTGCCTTCGCCAAATTCCTGACCACTTCCCCGCATCCGGCGGAGGGAATCAAGGCATTCTTGGAAAAGCGCCAGCCGGAGTTTTAGCGGCCTTCTGGGGTGCATTTGTGCCTGGCTAATTTGGCGAACACCTCTAACGTGCTATGATTTGGAGTGATGACCCAAGCCGATCGTTGGTTTTTTCACCAAATTCCATCAGTGGATAAGAGTCTGCCGAACATCCGATCAGTTCAGTTAGTTCGGCGGTAATTGGATACCCAGCTTGAAGATAAAAGACATACTGGCCAAAACACGTCCCGTCTCGTTTGAGTTCTTTCCACCCCGAGTTGCCGATGGCATACCGGCGGTTTTGGAGACTCTGGACGAGTTGAAGGTCTATTGTCCAGACTACGTGTCGGTTACCTATGGAGCCGGTGGTTCCACGCGTGCCTTTACTGAAGAGATCACCTTTGAAGCCAAGCGAACGGCGGGCGTCGAGGTCATGGCTCACCTGACCTGCGTTGGCCAAACCAAAGAGGAGATCCACGGCGTGCTGGAGCGGTTGGACGCGGAGGGTGTGGAGAACATCATCGCTCTACGCGGTGACCCGCCCAAGGGCGCTTCCCAGTTTGTGGCCGTTGACGGTGGCTTCAAACATGCCTCGGACCTGCTGGAGCATGTAAAGGCCAACTTTGATTTCGGCGTGGCCGCCGCGTGCTATCCAGAAGGTCACACCGAGTCTATCGACCTTGCTTCAGACCTGAAATACGTTAAACAGAAGGTGGATAACGGGGCCGATTTCCTGGTGACCCAGTTGTTTTATGACAACCGGCACTACTTCGAATTTGTTGACCGGGCCCGCGCGGCTGGGATCGAGGTTCCAATCGTCCCTGGCGTGCTGCCAGTCTTGAACTCCAGCCAGGTCCGCCGGTTCACCTCCCTCAGCGGGTCGGAGATACCCCCTGAGTTGGACAAGCTGCTGGATAAATACGCCGATAACAACAGCAGCGCCCTGGATATGGGCGTGGAGTATGCCACCGAACAAGTGCGTGAACTCTGGGATGCAGGCGTGCCTGGCGTCCATTTCTACGTTCTAAACCGCAGCTACTCGGTTTCCCGAATCCTGGACAACCTCATGATCCCCGGGCATCTAAGGCAAGACTAAGCCTGTCTGTCAGGCGTGTCAGCCGGATGATTTAATACGATGCTGACAACAGGCGTCGACATCATTGAGATTCCCCGCATAAAGCAGACGCTTGACCGGTACGGTGACCGGTTTCTACAGCGTATCTTCACCCCAGACGAGATTGCCTACTGCCGTGGCCGCGCGCCAAACCTGGCCGGCCGTTTTGCCGCCAAAGAAGCAACGATGAAAGCCCTGGGTACCGGCGTGCGCGGCGTAAGCTGGAAAGACATCGAGGTTGTTAGAGCCGATAGCGGCGCTCCCAGCGTGAAGCTCCACGGCCGGGCCAAAGGTCGGGCAGAACGGCTGCAGGTCAGCGAATTATCCCTGAGTATATCCCATTCCAGAGAGTTTGCCGTTGCTTTTGTAGTTGCCCAGCGGGAAGATTGATAGGGGAACATCAGCTGGGGATTATCAGATGAAGATCATTACAGCCGCACAGATGAGGGCCATTGAAGAGGCGTCGGAGAGAGCCGGAGTCAGCACTGACGCTCTGATGGAGACTGCCGGTTTGGCCGTGGCACGTGGCGTGCAAGAACTGGTCGGAGCGGCCGGGGTGCGAATCCTGGTCTTGGTCGGCCCTGGAAATAACGGCGCCGACGGCCTGGTTGCCGCTCGACATCTAAGGCGCTGGGGCGCAGAGGTCACCTGTTTCATGGTGGACGGACGCCCTGAAGTCGACCCCAAGCTGGACCTGGCACTTGAATACGGCGTGCGCATCGTTGAGAGGGCCACTCCCAGAACCTTGGACCGAATGCTGGCCCGATCTGCTCTGGTCATCGATGCGGTTTTGGGGATAGGCCAGTCTCGCCCCTTGGAGGGCATCATAAAGCAGACCATGGTCTTCTTGGCCAACGTGAAGTCCATCCTCAATCCGCCCATACTACTGGGTCTGGACCTGCCCAGCGGCCTGAACGGTGATACGGGCGAAGTCGACCCTTTTTCAGTCCCTTGTGACGTGACATTTGCCCTTGGTTACCCCAAAGCTGGTCTGCTAGATTTCCCCGGAGCTGCCCACGCCGGAAAACTGAGAGTGCTGGACATCGGTGTTCCACCCGGCCTGGCAGAGGAATCAGAGATACGGCTTGAAACGGTGGACGCTGACTGGGTGGCTGAACGCCTGCCGCATCGGCCCATGAACTCCCATAAGGGAATCTTTGGTCATGTGCTGGCGGTGGCTGGGTCTCGAAATTATGTGGGAGCTGCGCAGTTGGCGTCGCAGGCTTGCGTCAGGGCAGGCGCCGGACTTATCACGCTGGCCACGCCTCAAAGCGTATACCCCATTGTCGCCGCGATGTCCACGGAAGCCATCCATCTGCCATTGGCGGAAGGTTCTGGGGGAATGATCGCCGCTGGCGCCGCCAAGGCCCTTCGTGACGGCACCCGCCGCTATACGAATATCCTGGTCGGCTGCGGGCTTGGTTTGTCAGATGGCACAGTGGAATTAGTCGAAGACCTGCTTTTCAATCAGGAAAGCTCAGACTTTTCAGGCTTCACGAATCTACCGGCGTTGGTCGATGCGGATGGCCTGAACAACCTGGCAAGGATCGACCGCTGGTGGGAACGGGAAAGAGGTCCAATGGTGCTGACACCCCATCCAGGGGAGATGGCCACCTTGACCGGTCTGGCAACTGCGGATATCCAGCAAGATAGGGTTGGAGTAGCCCGCGAATATGCGGTGCGCTGGGGTGTATGCCTGGTGCTCAAAGGCGCCAATACGATCATCAGCCAGCCGGACGGTGCCGTTAGAATTGCGGCTCTGGCCAACCCGGGGATGTCCAGTGGCGGTACTGGGGACGTGCTCAGTGGGGTCATAGCGGGATTGATGGCCCAGGGACTGCCTCCGATCGCAGCGGCCACCTGCGGGGTTTACCTGCACGGCGAAGCCGGTATGGATGTGGTTGCTCGTCAAGGAGACACCGGCCTGGCGGCGTCAGACCTGCTTCCCCAGATACCCGTAACATTGCGCCGATTAAGGGAAGGCTAACCTTATCCGCTGACCTTGGTTGGGTTCGTCATCAAACGCCCTATGATATACTGAAAACGTGCCTGAGCTGACTCTAAATCGGAGTTATTGTCGCCCCCAAGCTCGGATTGGACACTACGCTAGATGTCTTTCGAATTCTTTCTAGAGAACGTTTCAGACCCCACAAGCCGCCTCTCCGCGGTGGACTTCTATGAGATTTCAGACCTCTCCCCTGAAGAGCTGGAACTCTTTGCCTCTGCTTGGGACCCGCTGCCCATTGAGCGGCAGCGCACCATCGCTTCGTCGATGGTCGATCTGGCCGAAGACAACCCGGAACTGGACTTCACAGCCATCTACAAGATGTGCCTCAAAGGCGATGACGAACCCCTTTTGGAGATTGTCATCGATGGTCTGTGGGAGCATGAGGACCGTTCTGTGATACCCGCCTTGGTGGATGTTCTGAGGTCGGATAAGGGGTATTTGGTCCGTTCTGCCGCGGCCAGCGCTTTGGGCCGATTTTCCATACTGGCCCAAGAGGAAAAGCTCCTTGCCAGAGACAGTGAGACCATCCACGACAACCTGATGCAGGTGCTTGAGGACGAAGAAGAGCCAACCGACGTGCGACGAAGATGCATGGAAGCGGTTGCTCCCTTCAACACCATGGAGATCAACCAGCGCATAACCCTGGCCTACGAGAGCCTTGATCCGGATTTTCGTGCCAGTTCCATCTTCGCCATGGGCCGCACCGGAGAGGTAGGCTGGCTTCCCATACTGCTTCAGGAACTCCAGAATGAGGAGCCGACCATCCGGTACGAGACGGCTCACGCCTGCGGCGAACTGGGCGAAGAAGACGCCGTTCCCCACCTGGTCCTGCTACTGAAGGATGACGACTCAGAGGTGCAGTTGGCTGGCGTTGGTGCCCTGGGAAAGATCGGTGGCGCTCTGGCCAAGCAAGTGCTCACGAACCTGGTCAAAGAAGGCGATGAGAACTTGGAAGAGGCAGCTCGTATAGAGTTGGATGAACTGGCGTTTGACGACGACCCAGAAGGCTACCTCGGCGGCTTGTAAGCCCCGCTGATCTTTGTGCCCAAGCTATCACCGGTCCAAGACAGTTTCCTCCGCACCTCCCGCACCGGCCACCTGGCAACCGCAGACGCCAATGGCCAACCCCACGTGATTCCCGTGTGCTACGCCTTTGACGGCACATCCATCTACTCGGTGCTCGACGCCAAGCCTAAGACCACTCCTCTCAGAAACCTGCGCCGGGTGCGCAACATCCTGGATAACCCACAGGTGTCATTGGTCGTAGACCACTACGAAGAAGACTGGAAACAGCTTCGATACATCCTGGTCTCTGGTAATGCAGAGTTGCTGGAGTCGGGTGAAGAATGGTCTTGGGCCATTGCCATCCTCCGTGAAAAATACCCCCAATATGAATCTATGGACCTGGATGAAAGTCCGGTCATCAAGATAACTCCGGTAAGGTTTGCTCCCTGGAGCTTTCAGCCCGAGTCCTGATGTACTTGTTCTGTAAATAACGTGTTAAGTTGACACCCAATTGTAGGGCAATCTACACTGGCCCGAAATCACGCCCCACGTGCAGCACAGCTAGGCTGCCCAAGATTTAGGAGTTAACCGATGGACGGAGTCACAGCGATCGCCAATATCCTGCGTTTGGAGGGAGTCGAGTTCATCGGCTGCGTCCCTTACCAACCGTTGCTTGAAGCGGCGGCCATCGCCGGAATCCGTCCCATCGTCTTTCGGCAAGAAGGCACTGGCATTCACATGGTGGACGGCTACTCCCGGGTAACCAACGGCAAACGCATGGGCGTGTTCATGATGCAGAATGGCCCCGGTGCAGAGAACGGCTTTGGCGGTGTGGCTCAAGCCTATTCCGAGTCGGTACCCATCCTGCTTCTGCCCGCGGGTATGGCCCGTGATAAACGGGGCGTCCATCCCAACTTCTACCCCACCAAGAGCTACGAGACCATCACCAAATGGTCCGAAGAGATGAACACGGTGGAGCGGATACCTGATCTCATGCGCCGAGCCTTTACCAAACTCCGCACGGGACGCTTGGGACCCGTGCTGCTGGAGATTCCGGCTGATATAGCCGCAGCGGAATTACCCGAAGAACTCTTCAACTACGAACCGCCGCGTGTGGTGCTTCAGCAGGCAGACCCGTCTGATGTGAGTCGTGCCGCCAAGGCCATCCTCGCCGCTGACCATCCCATCATCCACGCAGGGCAAGGCGTGCTCTATGCCGAGGCCGCTCCAGAGTTGGTGGAGCTGGCTGAGTTTTTGCAAGCTCCGGTGATGACCACCCTGTCTGGGAAGAGCGGATTCCCTGAAAACCATCCCCTGGCCCTGGGCGCTGGCGGCCCCAGCACCACTGGCATGGTGAACAAGTACCTGAAAGGCTCGGACCTGATACTGGGTGTGGCTTGCAGCTTTACCAAGACCAACTTTGCCCAGGCGATACCGGAGGGCAAGACCTTGGTCCACATGACCAACGATGAAGATGCCATCGGACGGGAGTTCAAGACGGATCTGGCCATGCTGGGTGATGCCAAGCTGGTCCTGCGCCAACTGTTGGACGAACTGAAGAGCCAGGCGGGCAGCGCCCGGGCCGAGAACCAGGCGTTGGTAGATGACATCAAGTCGGTGAAAGAGGCATGGCTCGCTGAGTGGATGCCCAAACTCACGTCCAATGAAGTGCCCATGAACCCCTACCGGGTGGTCTGGGACATGATGCACACCGTAGACCTGGACAACACCATCATCACTCACGAGTCGGGCAGCGCCAGAGAATATCTGGTCCCCTTTTGGGAGGCCCGAGCTCCCCGCAGCTTTGTTGGCTGGGGTAAGTCCACCCAGCTTGGCTACAGCCTCGGTCTGGCCATGGGCGCCAAGATGGCAGAGCCGAATAAGCTGTGTATCAACGTGATGGGTGACCTGGCCTTCAGCACCGTTGGTCTCGACGTGGAGACCGCTGTCCGCAGCAAGATCCCCACCATGACCATCATCATCAACAATGCCTACATGTCCATCTACGACGACAGCCGGTTCCCGGTGGCCATGGAGAAGTACAATATCAAGGGATTGTCCGGAGAGTTCGTTGAAGTCGCCAGGGCCATGGGCGCCTACACCGAGCAGATCACCGACCCGGCAGAGATCGTCGATGCCATCAAACGGGGCGTGGCCGAGACCGAAGCAGGAAATACGGTCGTGCTGGAGTTCATCACCAGGGACGAGGGTCAGTACTCCAAATTCTAGAGTTTGGCGTAAACTAAGCCTCAGAACCATTAAGAGATAGCCTGGCAGAGGTGCCAGTTGCCTGATTTTATCCTCATATTAGGCGTGATTGCCGTCATTCTGACGGTGACTGCCCTAGCGTCTGGGCTGGTTGAGCGCTCGCCCATCTCCTTCCCGTTGATCTTCCTTGGGTTGGGATTTCTTCTGGGGAGCAAAGGGTTCGATGCGCTGGAAGTCGGCCCCCATTCCCCCTTCCTAGAGGTCGTCGCCACCCTAACTTTGGCCTTGGTCTTGTTCCTGGACGCCGTCAAGCTTCAGGTTGCCGAGTTGGGCAAACGCTGGCTTGTCCCTGCACTGATACTGGGGCCAGGCACCGGATTTATCATAGTCGTCGGGGCATTGCCATTCGGTCTTTTTCTCAACTTTGGCTGGATACTAGCTTTCATCGGCGGGGCTGTGCTGGCATCCACAGACCCGGTCGTCCTGCGGGAGATTGTGCGTGACGAACGGATCCCCAGACCGGTGCGGCAAGAACTCAAGATCGAAGCGGGGATGAACGACCTCATTGTGCTGCCCGTGGTCCTGGTCTTGATCGCCGTGGCCACTGACCAGGGAGGTGGCGCAGGCGAATGGGTGGTGTTCTTGGCCAAGCTGCTGGTGCTGGGTCCGGCCATTGGGTTCGCTGTGGGCGGAGCGGGTTCCTGGCTCATGAGGCGCATGGATGAGGAGATGTCGATACGGCGGGAGCACCAGTCCCTCTTCGGTGTTGGTCTGGTATTGGCGTCCTATTCGGCGGCGACGGCGGCGGGAGGCGACGGGTTCTTGGGTGCATTTGCGGCCGGTTTGGCGGTGGTCAGCCTCAACCAGGGCCTCTGCGACTGTTTCCTGGAATACGGAGAAGTCACCTCTGAGATGGCCATGCTCATGGCGTTTGTGCTGTTTGGAGCGGTGCTGTCCGACATGCTGGGAGCGGTCGACCTACTGCCAACCTTGGGACTGGCAGGACTGGTGATCTTCGTCATCCGGCCAGCCATACTGGGGGTCGTCCTGGCCAAAGCGCGGATGAGTTGGCAGGCTCACGCATTCATAAGCTGGTTTGGACCGAGGGGATTGAATTCCCTGCTGTTGGCGTTGTTGGTGGTGCAGGCCGACATACCCGGCTCTGAACTGCTTTTGGCTACAGTGGGTGTGGTGGTCATGGCTTCGATAGCCATCCACGGAGGAACGGCGGTGCCGGTTGGAGCCTGGTATGGACGAGCCGCCGCCAGAGAGGCTTTGGCGGAGGAACGGGAGACCACCGTGGCGGGCTTGTTTGGCAGCCATGACGGAGAGGTTCCCATGGTGGAGCCCGGAGGGCTCGCTGAGTGGATGATAGAACCGGATCCGCCTCTGATCATAGATGTGCGCACCAGGGCCAGCTACGATCATGACCTGACCAGAATCCCAGGCTCGATACGGGTGCTGCCCGACGGTGTGGTCGAGTATGTCGACCAACATCCGCCAGGACGGGATGTGATCGCCTACTGTAGTTGACCCGGCGATGCGACTAGCGTCCGTGTGGCGCAGCAACTCAGGGAACACGGCATCAACGCGGCGGTATTAGCCGGCGGCATCGACCGTTGGCGGAAAGATTATCCGCTGGAGCCAGTGGAAGCTCCGGTCTAGTCGCTCTCTTTCAGAGCCTTCAATCACGCTTGTATTGACACTTGCTCCTTGAAATAATCTGGCGTCTCGGCTCCAATGAACTGGTTTACTCCCATGGGGCCGGGGCCATCGCCGTTGGGCGTTGGTTCCGGCTGGGCAATTTGCCAGTTCATCTTTGAAGGAAGCTACGCCAATGACCACCCTCGCCGCATCAGCCAACTCCGCTCCGGTACAACCCACCATCCGCGAGATGCCCACCGGGGAAAGACCTCGGGAACGCCTGGTTGAGTACGGTTCTAAGAACCTGAGTAACACTGAGCTTATCGCCATCCTACTGCGGACCGGTTACTCTGGCGAGAACGTCATCGCGCTTTCATCCAGGCTGCTCACACGGTTTGGCGGCCTGGCTGGCCTGGGCAAAGCAGCCTTCGCTGAGTTATGCGGGGAGAAAGGCCTTAGCAAAGCCAAAGCCTGCCAATTGCTGGCGGCGCTGGAACTGGGACGCCGGTTTGTATCCCTTGCTCCGGAAGAGCGGATCATCAGCACACCCCAGGACGCTGCCAACCTGGTCTCGGGTGAGATGGCTGTTTTGGACCAGGAGCACCTGCGGGTTATACTGCTAAACACGCGTAACGAGGTGCTCAGCACCCACGAGATCTACGTGGGAAACGTGAACAGTTCAGTGGTTCGGCCATCGGAGATATTCAGGCCGGCGGTGCGGAACAATGCACCGTCTTTGATCGTGGTCCACAACCACCCTTCCGGAAATCCCGCCCCGAGCGATGATGACATAGCCATCACGAAGGACCTGGTGGAGTCGGGCAAGATCTTGGGAATAGATGTGCTGGACCATCTGGTCATCGGCAGCGGGCAGCGTTACGTGAGTATGAACGAGAACGGGCAGGGGTTCAGCTAGAGCTTTGCCCGGAACACCAAGGAGTTGATCATGGCGTATTTTATCGACGCGTCCGACCGGAAACCCATGGAGTTGGTGACTGGGGCCAGAACCAGGACATTCTGGGGCCAGGAGATGCTGCTTTCACTGGTTGAAGTGGATGCCAACGCGCTGGTGCCGCTCCACACCCACCCCCATGAACAAGGCGGGATTATCGTTGAGGGCGAACTGGAGATGGGCATAGACGGCGAGGTGAAATTGCTGAAACCCGGAGACATGTACATCATCCCTGGCAACGTGGAACATTACGCCAAAGCCCACGATGTCAAAGCCGTAGCTCTGGATATCTTCAGTCCAGTCAGGGAAGAATTTAAGTACTGATCCACCATTTACCGTCATTCCGAGCGAAGGCCGAATCCATGCAAACTCGCCGTAATGAAAGTCTTGTAGGGGAAAATTCCTGGATTCCAGCCTTCGCTGGAAAGACTCCAAAGCATGTTTAGGCTAGGCTTCGTAGCTGGGGGAGAAACCTTTAGCAAACATGTCACCCTGAGTGAAGCGAAGGGTCTCATTTCTTCTGAACAGTGTTGTCGAAGTAACAAAGAGATTCTTCGGCTTGCGCCTCACAATGACAGGCAGATACGAGACAAGCATCTTATATCCGGGAATGACCAATTGGCTGATGCGCATCCTTCGACGGGGCTCAGGACGAACGGAGGCGGAGGGTGTGGGTCGGTGCCCAGCCCCCTTCGATAAATACCGTCATTCCCGTGAAAACGGGAATCCAGATTGGTTGGGATGGTCAAACTTGGAGAGTCAGAAGCACTCTGGATTCCTGCCTATGCAGGAAAGACGGGGAAAATACCGGACCACAGTGTCGACGCATCCCCCCACTTCATCCGCCAATTGACTGATGCGCGTCCTTCGACGGAGCTCAGGACGAGCGGATGAGGGGAGCGGATTACCAATACCTTTTGCGGCTCGGTAGTCCCTGCCGCGGTGGACAGACATGGTGGGGTTGGTTATCATTTCGGGCAATTAAGCTCCGTTGGTTTGAACGTGTATGCGGGCGCGACTGGGCATAGCGGCCACAGAATGAGATTGGCAAGGAGATAGAGATGTCAGCGAAAGTTAACGGACTGGGACATATAGGCTTCTACGTTCACGACCTGGAGCTCATGAAAGATTTCTACGCGAATTTCATTGGCATGACCATGACCAAGGTGAGCCCAAGAGGGGCTTTTTTCAGCGCCGATCCACAGGCCAACGACCACGAGATCGCCATGATGGCCGGACGGCCTTCTCTGGAAGATCCACAGTGGATCCAGCAGATATCCATGCGTGTGGATACCCTCGACGATCTTCGGGATTTCAAGCGACGAATCATCGAGAAGAATTACAAGATCGATTGGATTGTCACCCACGCCAGCGCCATCGGCTGCTACTTCCGCGACCCTGAGAACAACCCCATTGAAGTGTTCTGGCTGACCGGAAATACCTCATGGGCACAGATCAGCATTCCCATCGATATCGACCAGTCAGATGATGCGGTCATGGCCGACGTCCAACGGGCGTTTGATGTTTCCCAACACGTTGAGATGGGCAAACCCGCCACCCCAGAGATAGCTGCTGCCATCACGGAGCTAGGAGCTGCGGCAACCGCCAGCCGTTAAACCCAATCAGCAACCAACAATAGATTCGTAGTTAAAAAAGGGCACCGATCATCGGTGCCCTTTTTTCTTTGTTCAATACCCTCCGCAACCGGCAGGTACGGAATTCGGCGAATGCCGACGGACGCCGGTTATGAGAAAAGTCTGTTGAGACTGTCCAGGCAGCCGATCCAGCCGTCCTCGTGTTCGTCGCGCATGTGGGCGTCGGGGAACCGCTCGTGGGTCAGGGTTACCTCGGTAGCGCCGTTCTTGTCGACGAGGTCAATGGTCACCAGGGTCTCGACAGGCTCAAAATCCAGATGGTCCGGCTGGCTCTCCCAAGCCCATGTGAACACCAGTTTTGTCGGCGGGTCGATCTCCTGGTAGACGCCGTGGCAAACGTAGGGAGCGTCTTTCCCTGGCTCCAGCATGCCCAGGCGGTACTTGCCTCCCACTCGGAGGTCGACCTCGGCGACGGGGCTGAGAAACTCTCGTGGGCGCCCCACCATTTGTGGAGCATCTCGGGTTGGGTCCAGGCGGCAAACACCCGTTCGATGGGGGCATTGATGGTCTTGGTCACGCTCAGTGATAGGCCGATGTCCGGCACGGATTGGGTCATGATATTCCTCTCTCCAGGTCGTTTGAGTCTGTTTGTTGGGTTTCCGTATCGGCTTCGGTTTGGTATTCCTCAGGCGCAATATCTTCCAAATAAGCGGCCAGTGATTCCAGTTGGTTGTCCCAGAACCGTTGGTATTGGCCGATCCAATCGACGGCTGCTTTCATGGGTTGCGCTTCCAGGTGGCAGCGCCGGACGCGACCGTCCTTCTGCTGTACCAACAACCCTGCCCGTTCCAGAACACGGAGTTGTTTGGAGATCGCAGGCAGGGAAACATCAAAGGGTTCGGCCAACTCGGTGACCGAAGAATCACCATGGGATAACCGCTCCAAGATGGCCCGCCGAGTGGGGTCTGCCAAAGCAGCAAAGGTAGAATTAAGTGCTTCTGTTTGATATTTAATCATATGGTTAAATAATAGCAGCAAACACTAGTTTGTCAACGGGGGAAACGAAAAGCCCCCCTTTCGCAAAGGGAGGTTGGGGGGTCCGGCCCCTACCGCCTACGTTGATCCCTGTAGTTCGGCGCAATAATCGGCAACCAGTCGACCACCAGCCCGTCCACCAGTCTTGAGGCTATGCGCGACTTGGTGTCTTCCAGTTCCTCTAAGGTGGAGACGGTGGTTATGACCGTGGGTAGGCGGGCCTCGTGGCGGTGGACGATTATCTGGTAGAGCTTTTCCTCGGCCCAGGCGGTGCTACTCTCTGCGCCCAGGTCGTCTAAGACCAGCAGGGGCACCGAGTTTATCTGCTCGAACAGTTCGTCATAGCCCACCGGGCTGTCGGGGCTGAATGTGGCTCTCAGGTGGTCCAGCAGGGTTGGCACAAAGGCGAAGAACACCTGGCTGCCTCGCTTGAGTCGTTCTCCGGCGATGGCCACGGCCAGGTGGGTCTTCCCGCAGCCACGGGGGCCGTTGAACAGCAGCCAGCCCTCTGGGTTTGCGGCAAACTCCTCTGCGGTGTGCTTGGCCCGGTCAAGGGACTCCTGGTCCGCGGCAGAGGCTCCAGCGCCACCCAGGGTGTCGAAGTTCTCAAAGGTCATCCGCTCCAGCATCTCGGCGCGGACTTCTCCGATGCCCTGGATCATGCGGCTATTGAAGTTGCCCAGTTGGACGACTTCGGCTGTGCCGTCGGCCCCTTCAAGTCGAGTGCGTAGGGCGTCGTCCAGACGTTGCAGCGGGCCTCGGACCGTGACCACGGTAGGCAGCGCATTGTTGTAGCGGTGGTTGATCACCTGGAACAGTTTTTCCTGGGCCCAAGGCGTGGCGTTGGCCAAACTCAGGTCGTCCAGAATCAATACTGAGACGTTCCGCACCTGCTCGAACAATTCGTCATAGGAGACTGGGCTGTCCGGCGAGTAGGTAGCCCTCAGGTGGTCGAGCAGGTCCGACGCCACGATGAAGAATGTGGTCTGGCTTCTCTCGATGCACCGGTTGGCGATGGCCACGGCCAGGTGGGTCTTGCCGCTGGCGCTGGGCCCGGTCAGGACCAGCCAACCCTGGGGGTCTTCTGCGTATCGGGCGGCCACGGCCATGCCATCTGCGAACATCTGCTGGCTGGGCACGTCAGCCTGGGGGCCTTCCTTGTCGGTGGTGGCGAAGGTGATACGGGAGAGAGGCCCCAGGTTGCTGTAACGACGTAAAGCAGCGGCGCGGGTGTCTGTGTCCTGGGTCTCCTGACAGGTGCAGGGGATGGCCTGGCCGAACTCGGGATGACCCACGTGGACGCGGCGTGTGACCCAGCCGCTGCCGTTGCAATGGGGGCAGAGGTCTACTTCCGGTTCGCTATCCGGAAGGTGAACCCCGTCTCCGTTGGTACTCGTCGAGATATTTCTGGCGGTTATCCGCCTCAGTATGTCGCCCAGGCTTTCCATTTTCCCCCCTTTCGGCTCCACCCCTGGATTCTTTGCCCTCGGCGGTCCAGCGTCGTAGGATGCCGGATACGTAACGCCAACTGCGTTTGTTTTCTGCAACTGCGATGGTGAAGGCCTCTCTGAGCCAGGCCTCGGGATAGCGTCCCTCGGCTTCCTTCAGCTCTTCGGCCAACAACGGTGACAGCGACCCGATGCTGTCCTCGTAAAGTGCGAATATGTTGGGCTTCTCCAACTCGGGTATGGCTTCTACCCGCCCATCTTCGATCTTGGACGGTGGCTCTCCCGCGACCAGTCTCTCGATGGCCCGTCGGTCGGCCTCGGTGTTCAGCAAGAATACCGTGCCGGTGCCAGGCAACTGAACGGTCAAAAACGTTCCCCTGGTGACCGCCAACCGCAGCCCCTGCCGTATCCTCTCCGAAGTATCTTCACCCTTGGATTGAAGTCCTTTGACCAGTGATCGGTCGGACAGGAATTCGTCCAGCGAGACAGACCTGAGCGCGCCTTTCTTGCGGTGGAACAGCCACAGACCGCGCAGGGTTACCTTCAGTTCGGCCAGGTCTTGAATCTGCTCCAGGATGGGGCCGAACACCGGGTTGGGCACAGGAGTGTAGAGCGTGTTCCCAGTGAAACCGTCGAATCGGGAGGAGGCCCCTGGAGGAGCCACGATTAAAAGTCGTCCACTCGGGCGAATGAGTCAAACCGGACGAAGTTGTCACGGAAGAATAACTGAATGTTGCCGGTCGGGCCGTTCCTGTGTTTGGCCACGATCAAATCGGCGACGTTCTTCGGGTAGGGTTGGCCAGGATTCTGTTGGACCCATTCTTCTTCGGACACGTAGACGTCGTCTCGGTGCAGGAACATGACCACGTCGGCATCCTGCTCGATGCTTCCGCTGTCACGTAGGTCAGACAGCATTGGCTTGTGGCCGGGGCGCTGTTCGACTCCACGACTGAGCTGCGAGCAGGTTATCAGGGCAATATTTAGGTCTCGGGCCATGATCTTAAGCGACCGGGAAATCTCCGAGATTTCCTGTACCCGATTGTCGCTGCGTCCGCTGCGGCCTTGGATCAGTTGCAGATAATCCACCACCAGCAGGTCCAACCCGTGCTCTAGGGACAGCCGGCGGGACTTGCTCCGCATCTCAATCATGCTCTGGAAGGGTGTGTCATCGATGTAGACGGGCAAGTCTGACAGCAGACCGATGGCGTCGGTGATACGTTCTGATTCGGCGTCGGTAAGCAGTCCCAGACGCAGCCGGTGGGAGTCGATCTCAGCTTCTGACGACAGTATGCGGAGGGCCAGCTGTTCCCGGCTCATCTCCAGGCTGAATACACCGGCTGAGGAGCCGTTCTTGGCGGCGTTGAGACAAATGTTCAACGCCAATGTGCTTTTGCCCAAGGAAGGCCGCGCGCCCAGGATAACCAAGTCAGAACGCTGAACTCCGCCAAGCAGTTCGTCCAAGTCGGTGTAGCCAGCCATGACTGGGCCGGAGTTCTCTCTGATGGGATCGGCGACGGCGGCCTGATCTTCCAGGTATTGGTCATAGATCTGACGCAGGGGCATGAAGCCGCGCTGGGAGTCTGGCCCGCGGATGGTGAACAGCGCGTCCTCAGCCTGTCTGAGGGTGGCGTCCACGTCGTCGGTGTCCTGGTAGCCCAGGCTGGAGATACGGGAAGCGACGTCAATGAGCTTCCGCATGGTGGCGGTGCGGGCGACTACGGTGGCGTAGTGCTCTGAGTGGGCCGAGGTGGGGGTTACCGAAATCAGGTGGCTGAGATAGGCCATGCCGCCCACTGTTTCCAGCTGGCTGGCGCGGCTTAACTCACGCGCCAGGGTGACTTGGTCAATGGCCTCATCCCGCTGGAACAAGGCTTCACAGGCGGCAAAACAAAGCTGATTTCTCTCTCGATAGAAATCGTCTGCTTTGATGTACGGCGCGACACGAGAGAAGCAGTCCCCATCGATTAAGACCGACCCAACAACCGCTTCCTC